>NZ_JAGYGD010000023.1:0-104674 GCF_019947275.1 Pseudomonas sp. GL-RE-29 | reverse complement strand
TCCCATCCCGAACTCAGCAGTGAAACGATGCATCGCCGATGGTAGTGTGGGGTTTCCCCATGTGAGAGTAGGTCATCGTCAAGATTAAATTCCGAAACCCCAATTGCGAAAGCAGTTGGGGTTTTGTTTTTTCGGTCGAAAATAGGCACGCCCCACTCAAGGTCAATCGTGAAAATAATCACACAAACCTGAGTCCACGGTTTTGGTAAGGTGCAGCTCATTTTTAATGGACTGAGTTTGCGGCCACGGATCGGCATTATTCTCAATGAGTTGCTGTACAAGTGCCTGAACCAATACCAATCAAAGACCACGAAAAAGAGACGCGCCTGGTCAACAAAAGACTGATGGCCTGCGCCTCCTTCGTCGTCGCCATTACCTGCGCGCTGGTGGTGCGCATGTATGTCTTGCAGGTCGTCGAATTCGACTATCACTCCACAATCTCTGAGAACAACCGCGTCCACGTCCTGCCTATCACTCCTACTCGTGGGTTGATCTACGACCGCAATGGCGTAGTCCTGGCAGATAACCGGCCCAGCTACAACCTGACCATCACCCGCGAACGCGCGTCCGATGTCAAAGAAGAGCTCGACGAGGTAGTTAACCTCCTGCATCTACCTGCTGAGGACCGCACACTGTTCGACAAGGCGATGAAGCAGGCACGGCATCCGTTCGTACCGGTCACGCTGTTCTATGAGCTCACTGAAGAACAGATTGCTGTACTCGCGGTTAACGAGTTCCGTTTGCCGGGCATTGATGTCGAACCGCAGTTCGTCCGTCACTATCCATTGGCCGAGCACTTCGCTCATTCGATCGGCTACGTCGGTCGCATCAACGAGAAGGAATCCAAGGTCCTGGATTCGGTCGAATACCGTGGCACCCAATCCATCGGTAAAACCGGGATCGAAAAATTCTACGAGTCGGAACTGCACGGCCACGTCGGTTACGAGGAAGTCGAAACCAACGCCCAGGGCCGGGTTCTGCGGGTGCTCAAGCACACCGATCCAATCCCCGGCAAAAACATCGTCCTGAGCCTCGACGTCAAACTTCAGGAAGCCGCTGAGCAAGCCTTGGGCGATCGTCGTGGTTCGGTGGTGGCGCTTGATCCCTCCACCGGCGAAGTGCTGGCCATGGTCAGTAAGCCAAGTTTCGACCCTAATCTGTTTGTCACCGGCATCAGCTTCAAGGAATACGCGGCACTGCACGATTCAATCGACCGGCCTCTATTCAATCGGGTGCTGCGCGGCCTCTACGCGCCAGGTTCGACCATCAAGCCGGAAGTCGCGATTGCCGGTCTCGACACCGGCGTTGTGACGCCGCAAACCCGGGTCTTCGATCCGGGTTACTACCAACTCCCTGACTTCGATCACAAGTATCGCAACTGGAACCACAGCGGCGACGGTTGGGTGGACATGGACGCGGCAATCATGCGTTCCAACGACACCTACTTCTACGACCTCGCGCACAAGCTGGGCATTGATCGACTGCACGATTACATGGCGATGTTCGGCCTCGGCGAAAAGGTTTCGTTGGACATGTATGAAGAGTCCGCCGGCCTGATGCCGTCCCAAGCCTGGAAGCGCGCCACGCGACGTCAGCCGTGGTTCCCGGGTGAGACGGTGATTCTCGGCATCGGCCAGGGCTACATGCAGGTCACGCCGCTGCAACTGGCCCAGGCCACGGCGCTGATCGCCAACAAAGGCGTGTGGAATCGTCCGCACCTGGCCAAAACCGTGGACGGCGTAGCGCCGGTGGATGAGCACCCGATGCCAAACATCCTGCTCAAGGATCCGCGTGACTGGGAGCAGGTCAACCACGGTATGCAGATGGTCATGCACGATGCCCGCGGGATTGCCCGGGCGGCGGCGGCGGGGGCGCAGTATCGCATCGCCGGCAAGAGCGGCACTGCGCAGGTGGTGGCGATCAAGCAGGGCGAACGTTACAACCGTGAGAAAACCCGCGAGCGAAACCGTGACAACGCGTTGTTTGTGGGCTTCGCCCCAGCTGAGCATCCTAAAATTGTCATTTCGGTGATGATCGAGAACGGCGAGGCCGGTGGTCGCGTCGCAGGTCCTGTGGTGCGGCAGATCATGGACGCCTGGTTGCTCGATCAGGACGGCCACTTGAAGCCGCAATACGCGGCGCCGAGCAAATTACCGGGCGATTCTCACGTTTAGTGCCGAACGGCTTCATCGCACATCTCACGAATCTTTCTGAAGGTCCACCAACGCTGGAAGGAAATCCGCGAGGACTCTGTGTTATCCGCTGTCCGGGGATGCCGACATCGCTAGCAAGCCAGTTCCTACAGATTGATGGTGTTCACCTTTTTCGTGAACGACTCAGTTCCGTAGGAGCAAGCTTGCTCGCGATGAGGCCATCACAGATGCTGAAGATTCAAACCCCCGGCACCGGACACCCCAAATCCCCCTCCTGACACTTCAAGTAAGTCTTGAACGTCTCAACCCGCGCCTTGGTCAATTCCGTCACGCAATTGCTGTAGATCAGCGGATAAACGCTCCCGCCTTCCACCGCGGACGCCGAAAACTTGCACTCGGCATCGCGAAACGCAATCCACGAACGCTGCGCGCCCACCAGCAGTTTCTTGCTGTCGGGATTGCCCTTCAAACGCGTGGTGATCTGCTGGTAAAGCGCATTCAACTCTTTATCTGCGGCCGCATGCTGTAGCGACGCACACTGATTCATCGTGGCCTGATCGGTGGCGTTATCGCAGTCCACGGCTTGGGCCAGGGGAATGAACAGCAAAGGCGTCAGCGCCAGGAAAAAACGTGGGTACATGGACAAAGCTCGCTGTAACCGGAAAAAGTGAGGTGCAGTGTAGCGAAGGCAAGTGAACAAACTTGCAGCCCGGCACAAACCTGTTGCGAGGGTGCTTGCTCCCGCTGAGGTGCGAAGCGCCCCCAATCATTTATTCAGAGTGACACCGATTTACCACTGCTGTGCAGGCGAGCGGGACGGTGCGGCGATCCGACAGGCTTCCTCGCCACAGAATATGAGTTGTCAACGGGAAACAGTGCTGCAGTCCATCAGGGCGTCAGCCATTGCTTCGATGCCTTCGCGCTGGTGCAACTTTTCTAGCCAGACTTCGGGAATGGCCTGTACGCCGTAATGAGCCCCGGCCAATTGGCCGACGATGGCAGCAGTAGTGTCAGCATCGTCGCCCAGATTGGCGGCTTTTAGGATGGCTGCTTCAAAAGTGTTTGTGTGATGGAAGCACCATAGGGCCGCTTCGAGTGAGGCAACGCAGTATCCGGTGCCTTGAATATTGCTTTCAGGTTTGGCGAGGAAATCGCTTCGGGCGATGGCGGTGACTTTTGGTTCAAGGAATGATGCATCTGTTGCGTTGAGCAAATCCTGCTTGGATGTGCCTCGCAGTGCCTCGCAGATTAGATCAGCGAACAACAGACAGCATTCGACTGCTTCCGGCGCAGCGTGCGTTGTCCGTGAGCTCTTGGCGGCAAAGGTTCGCACCCGCTCGCGATTTGGAAAGTAATACAGCACCACGGGCACCAGGCGCATCAGTGAACCATTGCCGGCCGTATAGGGATCGCTGGAGCCGGCGAATGGTTGGCCGGTCTCCTTGTACCGAGCCAGTGCATCACTGACGGTCATCCCAATGTCGAAGCATTCCCCGGTTGAACTCAAGTGTCCGTGTTGCCACCAATCGAGGTACCGGTCCATCTGGTCCGCCGCATCGAAGCCGTTTTTGGCTAACAGACTTTCGGCCAGGCACAGCGCCATTGAAGTGTCATCGGTCCATTGTCCAGGCTTGAGGTGGAACGGACCGCCGCCGACCATGTTGGTCAGGTGTGGGAAAGATCCGCGCGGCTGGAACTCGACACTGGTGCCAACAGCATCACCGCAGGCCAGGCCCAGTAGAGCTCCGCGATAACGTTCGATGAGCGAAGGCTGCATGAAAATTCCTTTTTTCGGGGCAAATACGTTGGGGAACGTTAGCAGGTTTGATCGGCTGACTTTGCTCGCTGATCTCGAACTTATCACCAGAAATGCAGCCGAATGTTTCAGGCAAAGTTGATCGTCACACAACTTTAGGGTTGGACATGTGGTCTTACAGGCCTACTGTTGTTCATTACAGGAGGTGACGTATGAAACCAGTACCCAATAGTTTTGAGCGAAAAATCACGCTCAAATCGCCGCGTTCCCATGTATGGCGTGCCTTGGTCGATGCCGAGGCGTTTGGTCAGTGGTTCGGCGTCGCGCTCGAAGGCAGGCGTTTTATAGCAGGCGAGTGGACGCAGGGGCAGGTTACGTATCCCGGTTATGAACATGTGTTGTGGAACGTGCTGGTCGAGCGGGTCGAGCCGCAGCAGTTGTTTTCCTTTCGCTGGCATCCCTACGCGGTGAACCCGAAAATCGACTACTCCCAAGAGCCCACTACGCTGGTCAAATTCGAACTGGCAGACTACGAGGACGGCACGTTGCTCAAAGTTTCCGAGTCAGGTTTCGCGCACATTCCCGACATACGCCAGAAAGAGGCGTATTACATGGACAGCCGTGGCTGGGAAGAGCAAATGAACCGACTTGAACAATTCCTCACCGAAAACGCCAAGGCCCGTGAGCGAGAGTGACTAACCGCGGCTCCTGACCTGCCGCCTGAGGCGTCTAAGGGTTTTCGGAAGATCCCTTATAGCGAATGTCTTACACGCGTTACTGAATATGTCGTCTATTTAAGATTGGATCCGATGCGTATTCTGGCCTCATCCACTGAAGCACAGGGAGTGCCTCAGGATCATGGATGATCGGCCATTTGCACGGAATGCTGACGACAGGGAGTTGTAATGGTCTTGGAAGAACCCGCTTCGGCGGGTTTTTTTATGAGCGCAGGAAAAGTAATGGCTGCGAGGACCTGGTCCCCGCAGCCATTTTTTCACTGCAGATCGAGTTGCGCTGCGGCACGTTCGGTGATTTCCGCGCGCAGTTTCAATGAGCCAGCGGCACGTTTGCGGGCCTCTTCGAGCACGCTGGTCGGCGCTGTTTCCGGGCTCCCGGCTTTAAACGGTGGTGCCGGGGCGTATTCCAACTGCAATTGCACCAGCTCGGCGGTCTCCTGATCGAACAGCTCTGTGGCCAAGGTCAGGGCGAAATCGATGCCCGCAGTGATCCCGCCACCGGTCAGTAAGTTACCGTCACGCACCACCCGATCCTTCACGGCAATTGCGCCCAGCGGAGCCAGCAATTCGTGATAAGCCCAGTGGGTGGTGGCGCGTTTGCCCTTGAGCAATCCCGCCGCGCCGAGCACCAACGCACCGGTGCAGACCGACGTCACGTACCGCGCGTTGGCCGCTTGGGTCTTGATGAAGTCCAAAGTCTGCTCGTCTTCCATCAATGGGCCGACACCGCTTCCGCCGGGAATGCAAATCACGTCCAGCGTCGGGCAATCCTCAAAAGTCACGGTCGGTTTCAACATCAGGCCGGTGCTGGCAGTGATGGGCATCAGGTCCTTCCAGATCAGATGCACCTTCACGTCTGGCAGCGAAGCCAGTACGTCATAAGGGCCGGTCAGGTCGAGTTGCTGAACCTGTGGAAACAACAGAAAACCGATCTGCAAGGTCATGACGTTTTTTCTCCAGAAGTGGGTGGACGGCTCCACTGTAGGCGCCTAGGATTTGGCGCATACGCCAATCACCCCACGAATTACGCCAAATGACTAAAACCATTCACGTGCTCGCGTTCGCCAACGTGCAATTGCTCGACGTCACCGGGCCGTTGCAGGTGTTCGCGTCGGCCAACGACATCGCCCGCCAGCAAGGTATTCAAGCACCCTATGCGCCAACGGTGATCGCCAGCGGCGGCGGGGCGGTGATGTCGTCGGCGGGGTTGGCGTTGTTGGCGGAACCGTTGCCGGAACAGGGCAGCGATACCTTGATAATTGCCGGCGGTTGGGGCGTATACGCGGCGGCGCAAGATCTGCCGCTGGTGGCCTGGGTGCGCGAGCACGCAGCGGGTTGCCGACGGGTTTCATCGGTGTGCACCGGGGCGTTTTTGCTGGCCGCCAGTGGCTGGCTCGATGGCCGGCGCGTGGTGACCCATTGGACTCGCTGCGAACAGTTGGCGCAGCAACACCCGCAGCTGCAGGTCGAGCCCAATCCGATCTTCATCAACGACGGCCCGGTCTGGACGTCGGCCGGAGTGACTGCCGGCATCGACCTGGCACTGGCCATGGTCGAGCAAGACCTCGGCCGAGCCATGGCCCTGGAAGTCGCCCGGCAACTGGTGGTGTTTCTCAAACGCCCCGGCGGACAGTCGCAATTCAGCGTGACTCTGTCATTGCAGAAAGAAGGCAACCGCTTCGACGACCTTCACGCCTGGATCAGTGAAAACCTTACCAAGGATCTCGGCATCCCGACACTAGCCCTTCAGGCTGGCATGAGCGAACGCAGCTTCGTCCGCCACTACCGCGCCGACACAGGCCAGACCCCGGCCCGGGCCATCGAACTGATCCGAGTCGAGACCGCGCGTCGCTTGCTCAGCGATACCGGCGTGCCGATCAAACGGGTCGCCGTGCAATGCGGGTTCGGCAGTGAAGAAACCCTGCGCCGCAGTTTTCTGCGGGCCATGGGCGTGACGCCGCAGGCTTATCGGGAACGGTTTTCGGTCAGCGTTGCGGCGGATTCTTAACGCTGTAAGCGTGATGGACTTTGTGGCGAGGGAGCTTGCTCCCGCTGGGTTGCGAAGCAGCCCTGAAATCTGAGTACGGTATGTGAGTTGTTCAGGGTTCAAAGGGGTTGGCGACTGCTGCGCAGCCGAGCGGGAGCAAGCTCCCTCGCCACGGGTGATAGGTGGTGTCGGACAGACTTGTTTACGGCTGCCACACGCTCTTTTCCCCACTCAACTTCCGATCGAGAAAACACGCCGCGCTGATCAACGCCAGGTGCGTCAGCGCTTGCGGTGTGTTGCCCATGTGGCGCGCATGACTGTCGAATTCTTCGGCGTACAGCCCCAGCGGGTTGGCGTAGCGCAGCAGTTGTTCGAACTCCAGATGAGCCTTGTTGACCTGGCCGGCGCGGGCCAGGCATTCGACGTACCAGAAGGAGCACGCGGCAAATGCGCCTTCTGTACCGGGCAGGCCGTCGATGTGCTTGTCGTCATTGTGGTAGCGGTAAACCATGCCGTCGCGCACCAGGTTCTTTTCAATGGCGTCGAGGGTTGCCAGCCAGCGTGGGTCCTTGGCGCTGACGAAGCGCACCAGCGGCATCAGCAGCATCGAACCGTCGAGCGCGGTGCCGCCGATGTGCTGCACGAAATGCCCGCGTTCTTCATTCCAGAAGTTTTCCCAGATGTCTGTGTAAATGGCCTGACGGGTCTGATCCCAGCGTGCGAACGGCGCGGGCAGGGAGCGTTTCGAGGCGAGGCGGATCGCCCGGTCCAATGCGACCCAGCACATAAGTCGCGAGTGCAGGAAATGATGCTGCTCGCCGCGCATTTCCCAGATGCCAACGTCTTCCTGTTCCCAGGTTTCACACACCTGATCGATCACTTGCACCGTGTGCTTCCAACCCTCATGGGAAATGGCTTCGCCGTACTTGTTCACCAGATAAATCGCGTCCATCAGCTCGCCGAAGATGTCCAGTTGCACCTGCGCGTAGGCCAGGTTGCCGATGCGCACCGGTTTCGCACCGCCATGGCCGGACAAATGAGGGAGTTCGACTTCCGGCAATTCCTGGCGGCCGTCGATGCCATACAGAATATTGAGTTTCATCGATTGGCCGTGGCAGTCGCTGACTCGCCCGCGCAACCAGCGCATGTAGGCGTTGGCCTCTTCGACAAAGCCCAGGCGCATGAAGGCGTATACCGTGAACGAGGCGTCGCGTATCCAGGTGTAGCGGTAATCCCAGTTGCGTTCGCCGCCGGTGACTTCCGGCAGGCCGAAAGTCGCCGCCGCGAGGATCGCGCCGTGTTTGCGTGAGGTCAGCAGCTTCATCGCCAGCGCCGAGCGATTGACCATTTCCCGCCAGCGGCCACGATAGTTGGACTGGCCGATCCAGTCGCGCCAGAACTTCAGAGTGCGCTCCAGGCACATCGACGCAGCACCTTCCTTGAAGCGCGGATCGTCGATGGCACCGAGCAGGAACTCGGCCGTCTGGTCTTGTTTGAGAGTGAATTCGGCAACCGCTGCCTGGCCTTCGACCCGCATAGCCTGATCCGCCGCCAGGCGCAGGGACGGCTGATCGGCAGCCTCGAAAACCACGTCCTTTTTATCGAGGCGGGCGTGGGTGCGAGCGCGAGCGTAGTCATGGCGCACCGCGCAGCGCAGGTGAAACGTTGCCTGGCCGCTGACTACGCGAACCCGGCGCATCAGCACCGGCAAGCTATCTTCGCTGTCGCCGATGGGCAGCAGGTCGGTGATTTCTACCACAGCGTGATCGCTGAGCCAGCGGGTTTGCAGGACATTGGTGTCCGGCAGGTAGATTTGCTCGCGACGCGCATCGGGCAGGTCCGGGGAGAGTTGGAAGATACCTGCCTCGGGGGTGTCCAGCAGGGAACAGAAGATCGAAGGGCTATCGAATTCCGGCCAGCAGAAAAAATCCACGCTGCCCTTGTCATTGACCAGCGCGGCACTGCGCATGTCGCCGATGATGCCGTGGGCGTCGATGGAGCTTTGTCGTTCGGGGTGATGGTCGGGCATTGTCGCGAAACTCCACAATTCAAGCGCGTATTCAGCTGACTGGCGCGCGCCGTCGAGAGTTCATGACCACCCATGAAAAGATCTTCACTTCAAGGCCGCCCCTTCGTCACGCCCTGATCTCAGGTCTGGTAACGCCCACTGTGGCGATGCCATTCCAGACTGCCCGCCACCCAGATTTTCACCCCTGCCAGATAGCGCTTGAGCAGCGGTGAGGCGTTTGCGAGCAGCTGTTGTTCGGCGGTCTCATATAGGCGCACCACATCGTCATGAACGTTGGCGCTTAGCTGCATGGCTTGTTCAATTGAGCATTTATGCTCATTCATGAGCAGTAACGGCAGATTGAAGTCACCGACTTGCGCCAGGCTTTCCTTGGGAGCCGAATACAGGTCGTTGGCGATGATTGTTGCGCTGGCGGCCAGGGTCGTGACGCGTCGCACGGCGGGTGCGGAGTAGACGTTGGCCGGCAGCTCATAGCCGCCGATGATGTCAATCAGCGACATGCATGGCAGAAAACTGTTGGTCTGACGCTGGGCCAGATATTCCCAAAGGGCAGGAGTGACGCCACTGATGCGCCAGGCGGCTTCGGCAGTCATCGTGACGAACATGGCGATGATTTCATGTCGGACTCTGGCGATCTGGGCAGGCGCGGCGAACTCGGCGACCCGCGCGATATACGCACGCAAACCCACCAGCACAGGATCGCGTTCCAGGGCCGCTTCCAGATCCGCGCGAAAGGTGTCGGTCAGGTGCGCTGGCTCAAGCGCCGCCAGCGCGACGGACAGCCGAGGCCCGACCAGTGCCGGGATCGATCCGGTGCTTTCATCGTCGCAGTAATAATCATCGACTGCGAACAATGCTGCAATGCATTGGGCGGACAACAGCAAGCGATCCGGATCGTCGGTATCCGCGTGACACAACATGGCGAACCGGCCGAATTCCGAAGCGCGAATCTTTTTCTGCTGACCGGCAAAGATGCCGGTTTTATCGATCCAGAGCATCAGCCGGTCATTGACCTCTGAGGCTAACGCTTCGTCGATCCGACCTAGTGAAGGGCAATGCAGCGGCGGCACTCGCCAGTTCGATTTCAGTTGGTTTCGTGGCGTGGAACCCAGCGCAAGTTCGTACCATTGCTGTACGCCGTTCAGGCCGAACTGCTCGAAGATCCGGCGAAACCATGCGGTGAACGTCTGCGGCGCGGCATTGATGGCGCCAGGGATTTCAGACGGTGTTCGCCACTGCCAGCTCTGGGCTTCATCGGGATTGGCAACGGGATCGATGTCGCAGATGCCCGCGAGTACATGATCGTATTCGTGTTCGATCAACTGGTTGGAGACCGGCTCGTAATACAGCAATGTCGAGACTTTGATCAGTTTGCAGGTCATGCCCATTTCTTCGCGCAATCGCCGTTGCGCGGCGGCGGCCGTTCGCTCGCCGAGCCGGGGGTGGCCGCAACAGGTGTTAGTCCAAAGGCCCGCCGAATGATATTTGCCAAGCGCACGTTGTTGCAGTAGCAGACGCCCGCTGCGATCAAAAATGTACACGGAAAATGCACGATGTCGCAGGCCTTGTTGATGGACCTGCATTTTGGGGGCGAAGCCGGTCTGGCGGTCTTTGGGGCTGACCAGAATCAGTAACTCTTCCATAGCTGGACTCCTGCGTGCCTTCGCTACTGGACGATACTGCGGGCCAGACTTCTTAGTGAACTTCAGACGTGTTGTTGAAAAGGAAAATCTAGTTCAGCTCCGGTGGTGTCGCAAGGGAGCCGTGTCGCCGGCCAAACTTACCGAGGGCCTGACCTGGCTGATCACCGTGTTGAGCTGCTCGGATCTGCAATCCAAAGTTATCGCCACCTGAAGTAAGGCACTACCCGTAGGAGCTGCCGAAGGCTGCGATCTTTTGACTTTGCCTTTTAAAAACAAGATCAAAAGATCGCAGCCTTCGGCAGCTCCTACAGGGGGTAATGATCCGACTAATTCTCCTCGGCGCTCATCCGTTCTTTTAGCAGACAACTTTTGAGGTAAGCCCGGTGACCCAGCTGACATTACTGTGCCTGCCGTATTCCGGCGCGAGTGCCATGGTCTATAGCCGCTGGCGGCGCAAGCTGCCGGAGTGGATCAAGCTGCAGCCCGTGGAGCTGCCGGGGCGGGGTGCCCGTTTCGGTGAGCCCTTGCACACCGACATGCGCCGCCTGGCGCTGCAACTGGCGCAGGAACAAAAAGCCACGCTCAAAGCGCCATACGCCTTGTTCGGCCACAGTCTTGGCGCGTTGCTCGCCTGTGAAATGGCCCATGCGTTTCGCTCGTTCGGCTGCCCGGAGCCGGTGGCGCTGTTTGCCTCCGGGACGGCTGCGCCGACGATGCGTGCCGACTACGACCGCGGTTTTGCCGAGCCCAAATCCGATGCCGAGCTTATCGAGCAACTGCGCAGCCTCAACGGCACCAGCGAAGAGGTTCTGGCCAATGAAGAACTGATGAGCCTGACGCTGCCAATCCTGCGCGCCGACTTCCAGTTGTGCGGTCGATTCGAGCCCTTGCAGCGGCCTTTGCTCAGGTGCCCGTTGCACGTACTCGGCGGCAAGGCGGACCGGGCGACCACCGAACAGTTGATCGGCTGGAGCCAGGAAACCCACGGCAGCTTTTCGGTGGACATGCTTGCCGGCGGGCACTTCTTTATCCATGAACACGAGGCCAAGGTGTTGAAGGTGATCAAGGATCAGCTTGAAATTCATCATCGCCGCCACAGCATGACCGTCACTGTCTGACCCAACCCCTGTAGGAGCTGGCTTGCTAGCGATGGAGTCATTACAGGCGACTTTGATGTGCCTGACCCGCCGCCATCGCTGGCAAGCCAGCTCCTACAAAGTGTGTTCTTCCCTCCTGACAATTATTCTCATTCGCTAATTTTTCCGGTCTGCATTCGTTTTATAGGGACGACGTGCCTTTGTGCTTCCCGCCACTGATCCGGATACCCAGAAATGAATGCTGAAGACTCCTTGAAACTTGCTCGCCGGTTTATCGGGTTGCCCCTGGAAAAGCGCCAGATGTTCCTTACGGCCTTGCACAAGGAGGGCGTTGATTTCGCCCGGTTTCCGATTCCTGCCAGCGTCGACGCCGAGGATCGCCAGGCGCTGTCGTACGCCCAGCAGCGCATGTGGTTTCTCTGGCAACTGGACCCGCAAAGCGGCGCCTATAACCTGCCCGGCGCGGTGCGGTTGACCGGTCGCCTGAATCTGCCAGCGCTGGAGCAGGCGTTTGCCAGCCTGGTGGCGCGTCATGAAACCTTGCGCACCGTTTTCCAGCGTCAAGGCGACGATACGCTTCTGCAAGTTCCGGCCACCGAGCCGCTGGTGATCGCCCATACGGATTTCAGCACCTTGCCGGCCACCGAGCGCGAGCAGGCCGTGGCCCGGGCCGCCGAGCAGCAATCGGTCTTGCCATTCGATCTGGGCACCGGCCCGATGCTGCGCGTCACTTTGCTCAAGCTCGACGATCAGGAGCACGTGCTGCTGTTGACCTTGCATCACATCGTGTCCGATGGCTGGTCGATGAACGTGCTGATCGATGAATTCATCCGCTGCTACGACGCCTTCGATGCCGGCGCACAACCGCAACTCGCGCCATTGCCGATCCAGTACAGCGACTACGCCTTGTGGCAGCGGCGCTGGCTGGAGGCCGGCGAGCAGGCACGGCAACTTGACTACTGGCAGGCGCAACTGGGTGACGAGCATCCGGTGCTGGAATTGCCCACCGATCATCCGCGCCCGGCGATGCCCAGCTATCGCGGCACGCGCTACGAATTCGCCGTCGAGCCGCAACTGGCCGAGTACCTGCGAAGCACCGCTCAGAAACACAACGTCACCCTGTTCATGCTGCTACTCGGCGCCTTCAATGTGCTGATGCATCGCTACACCGGGCAGACCGACATCCGCGTCGGCGTGCCCATCGCCAACCGCAATCACGCCGAAATCGAAGGGCTGATCGGCTTCTTCGTCAACACCCAAGTGCTGCGCACGAAGCTTGACGGCCAGACACGCGTCTATGATCTCCTGCGTTCCATCAAGGAGACTGCGCTCGGCGCCCAGGCCCATCAGGATCTGCCGTTCGAGCGTCTGGTCGAGGCCTTGAAACTGGAACGCAGCCTCAGCCACACACCGCTGTTCCAGGTGATGTACAACCACCAGCCGCAAGTGGCGGACATTTCCACCGTCACGACAAAGTCCGGCCTGGCGTTAGGCGTGATCGAGTGGCAAGGACGCACCACCCAGTTCGACCTGACTCTCGATACCTACGAGAAGGGCGGCAAGTTGCACGCCGCGCTGACTTACGCCAACGACTTGTTCGACGCCGCGACCATCACACGCATGGCGCAACACTGGACGCACCTGTTGCAGGGCATGGTCAACGATTCGCAGCAGCGCATCAGCGATTTGCCACTGCTGGAACAGGCTGAATATCAGCGCATCGTCCATGAGTGGAATCGCGCTGACGAAAGCTTCGCGCAGGACTTGTGCATTCACCAATTGATTGCCCAACAAGTCGCCGCAAACCCGACCGCACTGGCCGTTACCTTCGGCACCCGGCAACTCGCTTACAACGAACTCGATCAGCAGGCCAATCGCCTGGCGCACAAACTGATCGAGCTCGGCGTCGGCCCGGAAGTCCGGGTCGGCGTGGCGATGCAGCGTTCCGAACATCTGCTTGTGGCATTGCTGGCAGTGCTCAAGGCCGGTGGCGCTTACGTCCCGCTGGACCCGGATTACCCGGCCGAACGCGTCGCCTACATGCTGGAAGACAGCCGCACTTTGGTGTTGCTGACTGAACACGATGTCGCCGCGACATTGAACGTGACCGCCGACACCCAAGTGCTGCTGATGGACGACACCGAGTGGCTGGCCGCTCACCCATCCAGCGCCCCTGTCACCCGCGTCTCGCCGGATAACCTGGCCTACGTCATCTACACCTCCGGCTCCACCGGCAAGCCCAAGGGCGTGGCCATCGCCCACCGCAACGTGCTGGCGCTGATCGACTGGTCGAAATCGGTCTACAGGCGCGACGACATCCAGGGTGTGTTGGCCTCGACTTCGGTGTGCTTCGACCTGTCGGTGTGGGAGCTGTTCGTCACCCTGGCCAACGGTGGCTCGCTGATCATCGCCCGCAACGCCCTGGAGTTGCCGCTACTGCCGGCGCGAGATCAGGTGCGCCTGATCAACACCGTGCCGTCGGCGATCAACGCCTTGCAACGGGACGGGCAAATCCCGCCAAGCGTACGCATCATCAACCTCGCCGGTGAACCGCTCAAACAAAGCCTGGTGGAGGCGCTGTACCAGCAGCCGACCGTCGAACACGTCTACGACCTGTACGGCCCATCGGAAGACACCACCTATTCGACCTGGACCCGCCGCGAAGCCGGGGGCCGCGCCAACATCGGCCGCCCGCTGAAGCATACCGCCAGCTATCTGCTCGACGCCGACCTGCAACCCGTACCGCAAGGCGTTTCCGCCGAGCTGTACCTGAGCGGCGCCGGCATCACTCGCGGCTACCTGGCGCGCCCGAGTCTGACCGCCGAAAAATACGTGCCCAACCCGTTCGCCAGCAACGGCGAACGCCTGTACCGCACCGGTGACCTGACCCGTTATCAGGTCGACGGCACGCTGCAATACGTCGGGCGCATCGACCATCAGGTCAAGGTGCGCGGCTTCCGTATCGAGCTGGGCGAAATCGAAGCGCGGCTGTTGCAGCAAGAGGCTGTGCGCGAACTGGCTGTACTCGCCCAGGACGGCGCCAATGGTCAGCAACTGGTGGCCTATATCGTGCCGAGCGAGCCGGCATTGTTGGGCGACACCGACGCGCAAGCAACCCTGCGCGAATCCCTGAAAACAGCGTTGCGCCAGCACCTGCCAGATTACATGGTCCCGGCGTTCCTGCTGTTCCTCGCAGAATTGCCGCTGACCCCCAACGGCAAGCTCGACCGCAAGGCCTTGCCAGCCGTTGACGGCACACAGCAAAAGCGCGAACACATCGCACCGCACAGCGTTCTGGAAAAGTCCCTCGCGGCGATCTGGCAGGACGTGCTGGCCATCAACAACGTCGGCCTCGAAGACAACTTCTTCGAGCTGGGCGGCGACTCCATCGTGTCGATGCAAGTGGTCAGCCGCGCCCGCCAGGCCGGGATCGTGTTGAGCCCCAAGGACCTGTTCCAGCACCAGACTATCCGCAGTCTTGCCCAAGCGGCTCGTAGCGGTGAGCAGCAACTGATCGACCAAGGTCCGGCGGTGGGAACGGTGGCATTGGCGCCCGTGCAGCAGTGGTTCTTCGAACAGGAGATCCCGCAACGTCAGCACTGGAACCAGTCGCTGCTGCTGGTGCCGCGTGAGCCGTTGAACGGCGCGGCGCTGGAACGTGCCCTGGAGCAACTGTTGACCCACCACGACAGCTTGCGCCTGCGTTACCAGCAGACCGCCAGCGGCTGGCAGCAAGCCTATGCGGCGCCGACCACCGACTCGGTGCTGTGGCAGCGTCAGGCGCAGTCGGTAGAAGAACTCAACGCCTTGTGCGATGAAGCCCAGGGCAGTCTCGACCTTCAGAACGGCCCGCTGATCCGCGCTCTGTTTATTGCCATGGCCGACGGCAGCGAGCGCTTGCTGTTGGTGGTTCACCATTTGGCAGTGGATGGCGTGTCGTGGCGCGTGCTGCTGGAGGATCTTCAGCAGTTCTACAACGGTGGCGTTGCGGTGGCGAAAACCAGCAGCTATCAGCACTGGGTTGCCCGTTTGCAGGATCACCTTCCAGTGTTTGAAAACAGCCTCGGTCATTGGCAGGCCCAATTGCAGGGTGCACCGAAAGATCTGCCCTGCGAGCGTCCGAACGGCGCGCTGGAAAAACGCTTGGAGGAAAAACTCGAACTCAAACTCGACACCGAACAGACCCGCAAGCTGCTGCAACAAGCCCCGGCAGCCTATCGCACCCAGGTCAACGACCTGCTGCTGACCGCATTGGCCCGCGCCGTTTGCCGCTGGAGCGGGCAGGGCAGCTCGCTGATCCAGCTCGAAGGCCATGGCCGCGAAGACCTGTTCGATGACATCGACCTGACCCGCACCATGGGTTGGTTCACCAGCCTGTTCCCGGTCACCCTGACGCCTGCGGCTGATGTCGGCGACTCGATCAAAAGCATCAAGGAGCAACTGCGCAGCGTGCCGGACAAAGGCCTGGGCTACGGCGCGCTGCGTTACCTCGGGACTGCGCAAACCCGCGCTGAACTGGCCGCGTTGCCGCAACCGCGCATCACCTTCAACTATCTGGGGCAGTTCGATCGGCAGTTCGACGACGGCGCCTTGTTCACACCGTCCACCGAAGGCAACGGCTTGGCTCAGGATCCATCGGCACCGCTGGGCAACTGGCTGGTGGTCGAAGGCCAGGTTTACGGCGGCGAGTTGTCCCTGAGTTGGGGGTTCAGCCGCGAGATGTTCGACACCGCGACCATTCAGCGTCTGGCCGACGATTACGTGCAAGAACTCAACGCGCTGATCGAACATTGCTGCGCACTCGAGGCGCCACAGGCCACGCCATCAGACTTCCCGCTGGCGCGCATCAACCAGGTACAACTCGATGCATTGCCGGTTGCCGTTGCGAACCTCGAAGATCTCTATCCACTGTCGCCGATGCAGCAGGGCATGTTGTTCCACACCCTGTATGAGCCGCAGGTCGGCGCGTACATCAGCCAGTTACGCCTGGACATTCATCACCTCGACCCGGAACGTTTCGCCAAGGCCTGGCAGTTTGCGCTTGAGCGTCACGACAGCCTGCGCAGCAGCTTTCACTGGCAAGGTCTCGAGACCGCGCATCAGGCGATTGCCCGTCAGGTGACGTTACCGCTGCAAGTGCTTGAAGCCACCGACACCGACGCACTGGCCGACGCCGAACGTGCCGAAGGATTTGCCTTGGGCAGCGCGCCACTGTTCCGCTTGAAACTGGTCCGCAAAGGCTCCCAGGACTGGCACCTGATCTACACCAGCCATCACATCCTGATGGACGGCTGGAGCAACGCGCAGTTGCTCGCCGAAGTGATCCAGCACTACGCCGCCGGCCAGCCGCTGCCGGCGCCGACCGGGCAATACCGCGATTACCTGGGCTGGTTGCACAAGCAATCGGCAGCGGCGGGCGAGCAATTTTGGAGAACCGCACTGGCACCGTTGGACGCACCGACGCTGCTGGCCGAAGCCTTGCGCCCACCGGTCGGCGCCGAGGGTAGCGAGGAATATCGAGTGGCCCTCGACAGTCGCACGACCCAGCGTCTGGCCGAGTTCGCCCGTCAGCAGAAAGTCACCCTGAACACCTTGCTGCAAGCGGCGTGGAGCCTGTTGCTGCAACGCTATACCGGCCAGGATTGCGTGGTGTTCGGCGCTACCGTCGCGGGGCGTTCGGCACCGTTGCCGGGGATCGAGGAACAGCTCGGCCTGTTCATTAACACCCTGCCACTGGTCTGCGCGATGAAGCCGGACCAGACCGTCAGCCAATGGCTCGGCGAGTTGCAAGCCCTGAACCTGGCCATGCGCGAGTTCGAGCACGTGCCGCTGTACGACATTCAGGGTTGGGCGGGGCAGCAGGCATTTGAGAAGAGGAGTTTTGCGCTGTTCGACAGCCTGTTGGTGTTCGAAAACTTCCCGGTGGCCGAAGCGCTGAAGCAGGGTGCGCCAGCCGGGTTGTCGTTCAGCAACCTGCACAATCATGAGCGCACGCACTATCCGCTGACACTCGGCATTGAACTGGGCGAAGGTCTGGGTCTGGATTTCAGCTACGACGCGGCGCGGTTCAGTGCCGCGCAGATCGCGCAGTTGTCGGTCAATTTGCAGCATCTGCTGACGCAATTGGTGGCGTCGCCAGATGCGGCACTCGGTTCCCTGGAATTACTCGAGCTCGGTGGCAAAAACGCGGTGCTTGCGATCAGCCAACCGGCCCCGGTTGAGTTATCCACAACGCTTTTGGTGCACGAGCAAATCGCGGCTCAGGCCGCTGCCACGCCGGACGCACTGGCGTTGCAGGTCGACGGACAGTCGCTGAGTTACGGCCAGTTGAATGCTGAGGCCAACCGCCTCGCCCATCGTTTGATCGAAAACGGTGCGGGTCCCGGCAAACGTGTCGGACTGGCGCTGCGTCGCGGCCCGCAACTGATCGTCAGCCTGCTCGCGGTGTTGAAAAGCGGCGCGGCCTATGTGCCATTGGATCCGAATTACCCGACCGAACGCCTGGCCTACATGATCGAGGACAGCCGTCTCGATGTGCTGCTGTGCGAGTCCGGTTTGCTTGACGACATGCCTTTGCCGACGAATCTGACGCGGCTCAGCCTTAACGACAACACCAGTTACCCGGACAACAATCCGCAAAACCATGCGGTCGCCGAACACCTGGCCTACATCATCTACACCTCCGGTTCCACCGGCCAACCCAAAGGCGTGGCCATCGCCCATGGCGCGCTGCGCGAGTTCTGCCAGAGCGCCGCCGATTACTCGAAGTTGTCAGCCGCCGACCGTGTACTGCAATTCGCAACCTTCAGCTTCGACGGCTTTGTTGAGCAATGCTTCCCGGCGTTGTGCATCGGCGCCGCGTTGATCATGCGTGGTGATGACCTATGGGATGCGGGCCGACTGGCCGCAGAAATCGTCGATCAAGGCGTCACCGTCGCAGACTTGCCCGCCGCTTACTGGTTCCTGCTGGCCGGCGAGTGTGCCAGCGGTGCGGTGCAAAGCCTCGGCGAGTTGCGCCAAGTTCACGTCGGTGGCGAAGCCATGTCGGTGGAAGGTTTGCGCCTGTGGCATCAGGCCGGTTTGAGCCATGTACGACTGCTCAACACCTACGGTCCGACTGAGGCGACCGTGGTGTCCAGCGTGCATGAATGCCAACTGCGAGATGCCAGCGACGCGTTCGGCATTCCTATCGGTCGGGGCATCCCTGGCCGCGCCTTGTATGTGCTGGATTCGGCCGGGCAATTGCTGCCGAACGAGGGCGTCGGCGAACTGTGCATCGGCGCCCCGGCCTGCCTGGCGCAAAGTTATTTCGACCGTCCGGCGCTGACTGCCGAACGCTTCCTGCCGGACCCGTTCGCCCGCGAGCCAGGCGCGCGGCTGTACCGCAGCGGCGACCTCGCGCGCTACAACACCAATGGGAATCTGGAATACGCCGGGCGGATCGACCATCAAGTGAAAATTCGCGGTTTCCGCATCGAGATGGGTGAAATCGAAGCCTGCCTGCAAGCGCGGGAGAACGTGCGCGAAGCGGCAGTCATCGCCCAGGACGGCACGCAACTGGTGGCGTATGTCGTGGCCAGCGGCGCGGTGGATTCTCAGACTGAATATGTGGAAGGTCTCAAATCCGTTTTGCGTGAGTCGCTGCCGGAATACATGGTGCCAGGCCACCTGATCCTGCTGGACGAACTGCCGCTGAACAACAACGGCAAACTCGACCGCAGGGCCTTGCCCCGTGCCGTAGCAGACGCACAACGTGATTTCGTGGCCCCGGCCGAAGGACTGGAAGCGCAACTGGCGCTGATCTGGCAAGGCGTGTTGCAGGTCGAGCAAGTGGGCCGCGACGACAATTTCTTCGAATTGGGCGGACACTCGTTGCTGGTGCTGCAAGTGATCTCCCGGGTGCGTCAGCAATTACAACTTGAGCTGTCCGTGAGCAGCCTGTTTTCCGCCGCGAACCTGGCGCAATTTGCCGAGCGTGCGGCGCTGGCCGAAACCAGCGGCCAACCGGAGCTGCAACGTGCGGCGGCCGATCAACCGCGAGTCCTGTCCTACGCCCAGCAGCGCCAGTGGATTCTCTGGCAACTCGATCCGCAGAGTTCGGCCTACAACATTCCGGCGGCGCTGCGTCTCAAGGGCACGCTGAACCGCGAAGCCCTGCGCGCAGCGTTCACGCAGTTGCAGGCCCGCCACGAAACCCTGCGCACGACCTTCGAGCAGGATGGTCAGCAGGCGCGTCCATTGGTTCACGGCGAAATGGCGCTGCAACTGAACGAGCGGTCAGTCGCCGAGTCATCGATCAACAGCGCCGTGGCGGAAGAAATCGCCCATCCGTTCGACCTGCGCAACGGCCCGCTGTGGCGCGTGTTGCTGCTGCAAATCAGCGCCGAGGACCATGTGCTGGTGCTCACCGTGCACCACATCGCCGCCGATGGCTGGTCGATGCAGGTCATGGTCGATGAGTTCAGCGCGTTGTATCAGGCTGCAGTAGCAGGTAACGCTGCAAACCTGAATGGCTTGCCGGTGAATTACAGCGACTACGCCCGTTGGCAGCGTGACTGGCTGGAAGCGGGCGAGGGCGCGCGGCAACTGGCGTGGTGGCGCGAACAACTGAATGGCAGCCAGGCACCACTCGAATTGCCGAGTGAACTGACCCGCCCGGCGCGCCGCAGTCAGCGCGGTGTAACACTGGCATTGAACGTCGACCGTGAGTTGCTGGCTGGTTTGCGTGAGCGTGCCCAGGAACAGCAAGTGACGCTGTTCATGCTGTTGTTGGCGAGTTTCCAGACGCTGCTGCATCGCCAGAGCGGTCAATCGAGTATCAGCGTCGGCGTGCCAAGTGCCGGGCGTTCGCGCCTCGAAACCGAAGGCCTGATCGGCTTTTTCATTAACACCCAGGTGCTGCGTGCCGAGATCGATGGGCAGCAGTCCTTCAGCACGTTGTTGCAGCAAGTCAAAAAGGTCGCATTGGGCGCACAGGCCCATCAGGACTTGCCGTTCGAGCAATTGGTCGATGCCTTGCAGCCGGACCGCAGCCTCAATCACAGCCCGTTGTTCCAGGTGCTCTACAACCATCAGCAACAGTTGGGTGGCAGCGTCGAGCGTGCTGTCGCCGACCTGCAGGTCGAACGCCTGCACTGGCAGCAACACACCGCGCAATTCGATCTGGTGCTCGACACCCAGGAGCAAGGCGATGCACTGGACGCCAGCCTGAGCTACGCCACCGATCTGTACGACGAAGCATCGATGCAGCGTTTCGCCGAGCAGTGGCTGAACCTGTTGCGCGCCGTGGTCGCCGATCCACAGCAGCGCGTTGCCGAACTGCCGTTGCTGCAAGCGCATGAATACGACGGCTTGATTCAGCACTGGAACCCGTCATTTCAAGCGCAACCGCAATCGCCAACTTTGCATCAGCTGTTCGAAGTCCAAGCGGCGCAGCGCCCGGACGCCATCGCCCTGTCCTGTGAAGGCGAGCACCTGAGCTACGCCGCGCTCAACGCCCAGGCCAACCGACTGGCGCGCAAACTGCGTGAGCAGGGCGTCGGTCCGGAAGTGCGGGTTGGCATTGCCACCGAACGGGCCATGCCGCTGGTGATCGGCTTGCTGGCGATTCTCAAGGCTGGAGGCGCTTATGTGCCGCTCGATCCGCAATACCCGGCCGAACGTTTGAGCTACATGATCGAAGACAGCGGCATTGCGCTGCTGTTGACCCAACAACATTTGATCGACGGCTTGCCGGCCCGCGACGGCGTGCAGGTACTGAGCCTGGAGTCGTTGCAACTGGACGACTACAGCAGCGACAACCTGCCGGCGCAGGCGGCCCCGGACAACCTCGCCTACGTGATCTACACCTCCGGTTCCACCGGTCGGCCAAAAGGTGCGTTGCTCAGCCATGGCAACGTCGGGCGTCTGCTGACTGCAACGACAGCCGAGTTCCACTTCGGCGCGGATGATGTCTGGACCCTGTTCCATTCCTACGCCTTCGATTTCTCGGTGTGGGAGCTGTTCGGTTCGCTGTGCACCGGCGGGCGTCTGGTGATCGTGCCGTATTACATCAGCCGCGAGCCGCAGGCGTTTCACCGCTTGCTCTGCGATGAAGGCGTGACGGTGTTGAATCAGACGCCGACCGCGTTCCGCCAGTTGTTGCCGATTGCCTGTGCCAGCCCGCGAAACCTGGCACTGCGTCAGGTGATTTTCGGCGGCGAAGCGCTGGAAGTGGCGAGCCTGCGTCCATGGTTCGAACGCTTCGGCGACCAGCAACCGACCCTGGTCAACATGTATGGCATTACCGAAACCACGGTGCACGTGACTTACCGCGCGATCCGTTTGGCCGACCTCGACGGCAAGGCGCAGAGCCCGATCGGCCTGCCGATCCGCGACCTGCGCTGGTATTTGCTCGACAGCCAGTTGCAACCGGTGCCGGTGGGTGTGGCGGGCGAGTTGTACATCGCCGGTGCCGGCCTGGCACGGGGTTATCACGGACGCTTCGGCCTGACCGCCGAGCGTTTCGTGCCGAGCCCGTTCGATGCCGGGCAACGCCTCTATCGCAGCGGCGACCTGGCGCGTCAGCGTGCCGATGGCAGCATCGACTACCTCGGGCGCATCGACCAACAAGTGAAGATCCGCGGCTTCCGCATCGAACTGGGCGAAATCGAAGCCGCGCTGCTGGCGCAACCGGGCGTGCGCCAAGCGGCACTGAGCGTGCACGCGGGCGATGGCGGGCCGCAGTTGTGCGCCTACCTCGTCGCCGAGCAAACGCCAAACGATCCGATCAGCTGGCGCGACGACCTGCGTGCTGCGCTCAAGGTCGACTTGCCGGATTACATGGTGCCGAGCCATTGGCTGCTGCTCGACGAATTGCCGCTGACCAGCAACGGCAAGCTCGACCGCAAGGCCTTGCCGCTGCCGGATGCCGAAAATTGGCAACGCCCGTTCGAAGCCCCTGAAGGCGACCTCGAACAGAAACTGGCAGCGATCTGGTCCGACGTGCTGGGCGTGGCGCAGATCGGCCGGCGCGACAACTTCTTCGAATTGGGCGGGCACTCGTTGCTCGCCGCCCAGGCCAGTGCCCGCGTGGAACTGGATTTGGGCATCGAGCTGCCGCTGCGTGCGCTGTTCGAATCCACCGACCTTCAGGCTTACGCCGCCATGGCCGGGCAACACGCCCCGACTGACAACGATGCACGTCTGGATGCGCTTGAGTCGCTTCTCGACGAGATGGAGATCAACTGATGGAACACAGCACCGCCATGCGTATCGCCACCCGCTTCGCCGGCCTGCCTGCCGACAAGCGCCGCGAGTTTCTGACAAAAATGCAAGAGCAGGGCGTGAGCTTCGGCCAACTGCCGATCCCGCCCGCCGCCGAGTCGCACGCGAGTTTCGAGTTGTCTTACGCGCAGCAACGCCAATGGTTTCTCTGGCAGCTCGATCCGCAGAGCAGCGCCTACAACATTCCTGCTGCCCTGCGTCTGCACGGGCCGCTGAATGTCGCGGCATTGCAGCAAAGTTTCGATGTATTGCTGGAGAGGCATCAGAGTTTGCGTAGCCGTTTCGTCGAGGACGACGGCCAAGTCATGCAGACCTTGGCGACGTTCACCACGCTGTCGATCGAGCAGCATGATTTACGCGACGAGCCCGAGGCGCAGCGCCTCGAACTGGCGATGAGAAAAGTCGAGCAGGAAATCGCCCGGCCGTTCGATCTGCAGCACGGCCCGCTGTTGCGCGTCAGCCTGTTGCAACTGGACAACGAGGACCATGTGCTGGTGCTGACCCTGCATCACATCGTCACCGACGGCTGGTCGATGGGCGTGCTGGTGGAAGAATTTTCCCGGCTCTACGCCGCTCATTGCCAAGGGCAGAGCGCGGCGCTGGAAGCGCTGCCGATCCAGTATTCGGACTACGCCGCGTGGCAACGTCGCTGGATGGAAGCGGGGGAGCTGGAGCGTCAACTCAACTGGTGGCGCGACAAACTCGGCAGCGAACAAACGCTGCTGGAGTTGCCGACAGATCGCCCGCGTCCGGCACAACCGAGCCAGCGCGGTGCGCGTCTGGATTTCGCCCTTGATGCCAACGTTGCCAGCGGCTTGATGAGCCTGGCCAAACAGCACGGCGTCACACCGTTCATGCTGTTGCTGGCGAGCTTTCAGGCCTTGCTCTATCGCTACAGCGGCCAGTCCGACCTGCGCATCGGCGTGCCCATCGGCAATCGCAATCGCGCCGAAACCCGTGGACTGATTGGCTTCTTCGTGAACACCCAGGTGATGCGTGCCCATCTGGACGGGCGTCTGCCGTTCAGTCAGTTGCTTGAGCAAACCCGCGCCGCTTCGCTGGATGCCCAGGATTATCAGGACCTGCCGTTCGAGCGTCTGGTGCAGGCGTTGCAAGGCGAGCGCAGCCTGAGCCACAGCCCGTTGTTCCAGGTGATGTTCAACCATCAGCAGGCCAAACCCGCCGCGGTCAGCGGTTTGTTGGCGGGCCTTCGTGTTGAAGCGTTGAACGCCACGGCGCACACCACCCAATACGACCTGCAACTGGATACCCAGGAAGAGGGCGAAAAACTGTTCGCCAGCCTGACCTACGCCACCGATTTGTTCGACGCCGAGCGTATCGAGCTGCTCGCTAAACATTGGCGCAACCTGCTGGCCGGAATACTGGCAAACCCGCAAACCCCGCTGGCCGAATTGCCGCTGCTGGATGCCGACGAGTGCCTGCGCATCCTCGACGACCTCAACAACACCGCCACGCGCTATCCGGGCGAAGTCTGCGTGCAGCGGCATTTCGAAGAGCGGGTGATTGAAAATCCTGAGGCCACGGCACTGGTGTTCAAGGGCAAGCGCCTGAGCTATGCCGAACTGAACCAGCGCGCCAACCGCCTGGCCCATCATTTGCGCGCCCAGGGTGTCGGCCCGGAAGTGATCGTCGGCATTGCCTGCGACCGTTCGTTTGAAATGGTCGCCGGCCTGCTGGCCATCCTCAAGGCCGGTGGCGCCTACGTGCCGCTGGACCCGGAATACCCGCTCGATCGCCTGAGCTACATGATCGAAGACAGCGGCATTTCGCTGTTGCTGACCCAGGAGCACCTGCTCGCCCAGTTGCCGACCCCGGACCACGTGCGCACCTTGTGCTTGCACCGTGACGTCGATTGGCTGAACGATCTGCCGGGCACCGACCTGCCAAACGTTGCGGTCGCAGAAAACCTCGCCTACGTGATCTACACCTCCGGCTCCACCGGTAAACCCAAGGGCGCGGGCAACCGCCATGTGGCGCTGCATAACCGTCTGGAGTGGATGCAGCAAGCCTACAACTTGCTGCCCACGGACCGCGTGCTGCAAAAGACACCGTTCAGTTTCGACGTATCGGTGTGGGAGTTTTTCTGGCCGTTGATGAAGGGCGCAACCCTGGTCATCGCCGCGCCTGGTGAACATCGTGATCCGCAACGCCTCGCCGCGCTGATCGTCGAGCAGGCGATCACGACGCTGCACTTCGTGCCATCGATGCTCTTGGCGTTCATCGGCGCTGACGAAGCGCTGGCCTGCACCTCGCTGACGCGGATCATTTGTAGTGGTGAAGCACTGCCAATGGAGCTGCAACGCCAGACCCTGCGCAGTCTGCCGCAAGCCAATCTCTACAACCTCTACGGCCCGACCGAAGCGGCCATCGACGTTACCCATTGGACCTGCGTCGAAGAGGGCCGCGACAGCGTGCCGATCGGTCGCCCGATCGCCAACCTGCGCACCTGCATCCTCGACAGCGAACTGCAACCGTTGCCGCTGGGCGCGGTGGGTGAGTTGTACCTCGGCGGCGTCGGCCTGGCCCGTGGTTACCACCGTCGTGGCGCGCTAACTGCCGAGCGATTCGTGGTCGACCCGTTCGGCAGCGGCGAGCGTCTGTACCGCACCGGTGACCTGGCGCGCTACCGCGCCGATGGCGCCATCGACTACTGCGGACGCATCGACCATCAAGTGAAGATTCGCGGCTTGCGCATCGAACTGGGGGAAATCGAAGCGCGTCTGCAAGAACATGCCGAGGTGCAGGAAGCCGTGGTGCTGGCCCTCGACGGCCCGGGTGGCAAACAACTGGTGGCCTACATCGTGCCGCAGGACCGTGCATTGATCGGCGCCGATGCCGAGCAGCAAGGCGCATGGCGTGAAACCCTGAAGAGCCATTTGCTCGGCAGCCTGCCCGATTACATGGTGCCGGCGCAGACCGTGCTGATCGAGCAAATGCCCCTGAGCCCCAACGGCAAACTCGAGCGCAAACGCCTGCCGGCGCCGACCGCACAGATCAGCCAGCGCGCCTTCGAAGCGCCGCGCAGCGAACACGAACAGGTGCTGGCGCAGATCTGGCAGGACGTGTTGGGTGTGGTGCAGGTTGGGCGCCAGGACAACTTCTTCGAACTGGGCGGCGACTCGATCATTTCCATTCAGGTGGTCAGCCGTGCCCGTCGCGCCGGGTTGAGCCTGCAACCGCGTGACCTGTTCCAGCAGCAGACCTTGCAAGCACTGGCTGCGGTGGTCAAAGAGCAAGCGGCACCGCTGGCGCAACAGGGGCCGGTGGACGGCGTGCAGAAGCTCACGCCGATCCAGCGCTGGTTCTTCGACGAGCCGATCCCGCAACGCGCCCACTGGAACCAGGCGGTGTTGCTGACACCACGGGAAACTCTCGATTTGCCGCGTCTGCAATCGGCGCTGCAACGTGTGCTCAAACAGCACGACGCGTTGCGCTTGCGCTTCAGTCAGGTTGATGGGCAATGGTCGGCGCGGTATGTCGGGGCGGACAGTGCCGATGTCATCGACATGCTCTGGACCGCTCGCGTGGCCAACGAAGCCTCGCTGGAATCGGTGTGTGATGAAGCTCAGCGCAGCCTCAGTCTGCAAGACGGGCCGTTGTTGCGCGTGGCGTTGATCGCTCAGGCCGATGGCTCGCAGCGTTTGCTGCTGGTGATCCACCACTTGGCGGTGGACGGTGTTTCGTGGCGCGTGCTGCTGGAAGATTTGCAGGCCGCGTATCAGGGTGAAGAACTGCCGCCGAAAACCAGCGCCTTCCAGGCTTGGGCGGACAAACTCGATACCTACGCACGCTCCGCTACCGCCGCCGACGAACTGAGCTGGTGGCAAGCGCAACTGGCCGGCGCCAGCGATTCGCTGCCGGCGGCCAACCCGCAAGCGAGTCAGGCCGGGCATCTGCGCCAAGGCGTCAGCATCGGTCTGGATCGCGAACAGACCCGCCAATTGCTGCAACAGGCGCCGGCGATCTATCGCACCCAGGTCAACGACCTGCTGCTGACCGCATTGGCCCGCACCCTCAGCCGCTGGACCGGTAGCGAATCGGCACTGATCCAGCTCGAAGGCCACGGTCGTGAAGAGTTGTTCGATGACATCGACCTGACCCGTACCGTTGGCTGGTTCTCCAGCCTGTTCCCGGTGCGCCTGACACCGACCGCCGACTTCGCCGGTTCGATCAAGGCCATCAAACAACAACTGCGCGAAATCCCCGGCAAAGGCCTGGGCTATGGCCTGTTGCGCTACATGGGCGACACCCAGACCCAAGCGGCGTTGGCCGCGCTCCCTCAGGCGCGAGTGACGTTCAACTATCTGGGCCAGTTCGATCAGAGCTTCACCGCAGACGCCTTGTTCACGCCCGCGAAGGAATCCAGCGGCGCCGCGCAATCGGCAGACGCGCCGTTGCCGAACTGGCTGTCGGTGGACGGCCAGGTCTATGGCGGCGAACTGAAACTCGACTGGACCTTCAGCCGCGAATGCTTCGACCGGCCTGACATCGAAGCCCTGGCTTCTGACTTCCGCGCCGAGTTGCTGGCGTTGATCGAGCATTGCCTGAGCGACGGCGCGGGCGGTGTGACCCCGGCGGACTTCCCGCTGGCCCGACTGACTCAAGCTCAACTCGACGGCCTGCCAGTGCCACCGGCGCAGATCGAGGATCTGTATCCGCTGTCGCCGATGCAGGCCGGTCTGTTGTTCCACAGCCTGTATGAGACTGACTCCGGCGCCTATGTGAACCAACTCAGCGTCGAGGCTCGCGGTCTCGACGCCGAACGCCTGGGCCGCGCCTGGCAAGCGGTACTCGACAGCCACGCGATCCTGCGTAGCAGCTTCCACTTCCCGGAAGGTTTCGAAGCGCCGGTGCAATTGGTCCATCGTCACCTGCAATTGCCGATGACCTGCCTCGACTGGCGTGGTCGCGACGATCAGGCACACGCACTGGCGCAACTGATCGACAGCGAACGTCTGCAACTGGATTCGACTAAAGCGCCGCTGATGCGCCTGACCCTGGTGCGCCTGGATGACGAGCGTCAGCAACTGATCTACACCCACCATCACCTGTTGCTCGATGGCTGGAGCAACTCGCTGCTGTTGAGCGAAGTCCTGCAACGTTATGCCGGGCAAGAGGTTCCGGCGCCGACCGGGTGTTTCGCCGACTACATCGGTTGGCTGCAACGCCAGGATGCCCACGCCGACGAGATCTTCTGGCGCGAGCAACTGGCGACGCTGGACAACCCGACGCTGTTGGCCCAGAGCCTCGCCCATGGCGACAGCAAAAACCGCTCGAACGAGGCGTTTGCCGACCACCGCCAGACCTTCGACGTCGCCACCAGCCAACGCTTCAGCGACTTTGCCCGCCAGCAAAAAGTGACGCTCAACACGTTAGTCCAAGGTGCCTGGGCACTGCTGTTGCAACGCTACAGCGGTCAACGCAGCGTGGCGTTTGGCGCGACAGTGGCGGGGCGTCCGGTGGATTTGCCGGGGGCCGAAAGTCAGCTCGGTCTGTTCATCAACACCTTGCCGGTGATCAGCAGCCCGGACGCTATTGAAAGCGTCGAGCAATGGTTGAGCCGTTTGCAGGCGCAGAACCTGGAACTGCGCGAACACGAATTCACCGCGCTGCGGGATATCCAGCGCTGGGCCGGGCGTGCCGGTGAACCGCTGTTCGACAGCCTGCTGGTGTTCGAAAACTTCCCCGTGGCCGAAGCGTTACAGCGGGGCGCGCCGGCCGGGTTGAGCTTCTCGATCCCGCAAAACCATGAACGCACTAACTTTCCGTTGACCCTGGCGGCCACCGCTGAAAGCCAGCTCAGTATCAACTGGAGCTACCAGTGTGCTCACTTTAGCGGCGAAGCCATTGCGCGCATGAGCGAACATCTGGCGGCGTTGCTGACGGCGATGGTGGCCGCGCCACAGGCGGCCTTGAGTGAACTGGACCTGCTGACCGCACCGGAACGTGCGCAGCAATTGCTGGAATGGAACCCACCGTTCACCACGACGCAAAACCCGCTGTGCGTGCATCAGTTGATCGAAGCCCAGGCCGTCATCCGACCGGACGCCACGGCGCTGATCTTCAACGACCTGGAACTGAGCTTCGACCAACTCAACCGCCGCGCCAACCAACTGGCCCATCGCCTTCGCGCACTGGGCATCGGTCCGGAAGTGCGGGTCGGCCTGGCGATGCAGCGTTCGCCAGAAATGATCATCGGCTTGCTGGCGATCCTCAAGGCTGGCGGTGCCTACGTGCCGCTGGACCCGGCCTATCCAGCCGAACGCCTGCGTTATCTGATGGAAGACAGCGGAATCTCACTGCTGATCAGCCAATCGTGGTTGCGGGAAAAACTGCCGTTGCCGGAAGGGTTGGCGGTGCTGGAAATCGACCGTGAACCGCTGGCGTCGATGGCGGACAGCAATCCGCTCAATCTGACTTGCGGGGAAAACCTCGCTTATCTGATCTACACCTCGGGCTCCACCGGCCGGCCCAAAGGCGTCAGCGTGGCCCACGGTCCGCTGGCCATGCATTGCCTGTCGATTGGCGAGTTGTACGGCATGACCCCGGATGATCGCGAGCTGCAATTCGCCTCGATCAGCTTCGACGGCGCCCACGAGCGCTGGTTGACGCCGTTGGTATTCGGTTCGGCGGTGATGCCCCGCGACGATGAATTGTGGAGCGTGGAGCGCACCTGCTTCGAGATCGAAAAGCACGGCATCACCATCGCCTGCTTCACCCCGAGCTACCTGGCGCAGATCGCCGATTTCATGGGCGAAGCGGGGCGTGATCTGCCGATCCGTTCCTACACGCCGTGCGGTGAAGGTATGGCCAAGCATGCGTTCGATGAGGTGCAGCAAGTCTTGCAACCCAAGCGCCTGATCAACGGCTATGGCCCGACCGAAACCGTGATCACGCCGCTGATCTGGCTGGCGTATCCGGAGACCGAATTCGACTCTGCGTTCATGCCGATTGGCCGGCCGGTCGGCAACCGCAGCGCCTATATTCTGGACGGCGGTTTGCAGCCGTTGCCGGTCGGCGTGGCGGGTGAGTTGTACCTGGGCGGCGAGGGTGTCGCCCGTGGTTACCACCAGCGTCCGGACCTGACCGCTGAGCGTTTTGTGCCGGATCCGTTCGTACCCGGTGCGCGTTTGTATCGCAGCGGCGACCTCGCGCGGTTCCGTGCCGACGGCGTCGTCGAGTACCTCGGTCGTATCGACCAGCAAGTGAAGATTCGCGGTTTCCGCATTGAACTTGGCGAAATCGAGGCCTGCCTGATGGAACACGAAGGCGTGCGTGAAGCCTTTGTGATCGATCGCGACGGCCCGGTGAGCCGGCAGTTGGTCGGTTATGTGGTGCCGCGCGATCCGCTGGCTGATGAGCAGGCGTTACGTGACGCGCTGACGGCGCACCTGCGCAGCCGTCTTCCGGCGCACATGTTGCCGGCGCACTTGATGTGCCTGGCTGCATTGCCGCTGACGCCGAACGGCAAGCTGGATCGTCAGGGCCTGCCAGCGCCGGAAGCGACTCGTCAGAACCTCGATCAAGTGGCCGCCGCGTCGCCCGCCGAAGCGTTGTTGGTGGAGATTTGGCAGGAACTGCTGGGGCTGGAGTCGGTGGGTGTCACCGAGAACTTCTTTGAGCTGGGTGGTGACTCGATCATTTCCCTGCAAGCGGTGAGTCGCGCCGGGCAGCGCGGATTGGTGTTCAGTCCGAAGCAACTGTTCGAGCAGCAAACCATTCGTGCCTTGGCCGCTGTGGCGAGCAGCCGTGAAGCTGCGCTGATCGAAGCGCCGAAAGTCGAGGCTTTTTCGCTGGTGCCGCACATCGACGTCGCCGCCCGCGAGGGTCTGCAAGACCTCTATCCGCTGTCGCCGATGCAGCAGGGCATGTTGTTCCACTGCCTCGATTCACCGGAGCTCAATCCCTACGTCAACCAGTTGAGCGTGGCGGTGGAAGGTTTGCAGGTACCGCGTTTCCGCGCGGCGTGGCAAGCGTTGATCGAGCGCCATGAAGTGCTGCGCGCGGCGTTCCGCTGGCGCGATGGTCTGGCTGATCCGCTGCAAGCGGTGTTCGCCGCGGTGGAGTTGCCGATCGAAGAGTTCGACTGGCGTGACCGCAGTGACACCGAGCAGGCATTGAACGAATTGGCGGCTGCCGAGCAGCTCAAGGGTTTCGACCTGAGCTGCCCGCCGCTGATGCGCTTTGTGCTGGTGCGTCTGGGCGAAGATCGCTACCAGATGATCTGGATCTACCATCACCTGTTGCTGGACGGCTGGAGTGCTTCGCGTTTGCTGGGCGACATGCTGCGCCTGTACCACCACGACAGCCTGCCGGCCCTGACCGGTCGCTATGCCGACTACATCGCCTGGCTGCAACGTCAGGACGGTGCGCAGGCGGAAGGGTTTTGGCGCGAGCGACTGCCCTTGCTCGAAGCACCTACCATTCTGGCCAAAGCGTCAGGCGCCGCAGGTTCCGGCCACGGCGTGATGTACAGCAACCTCGACAGCGAGGCGACACGCAAACTGCACAGCTTCGCCAAGCGTCAACGCATCACCCTCAACACCCTGGTGCAAGGCGCCTGGCTGTTACTGCTGCAACGCCACAGTGGTCAGCGCAGCGTCGCGTTTGGCGCCACGGTGGCCGGGCGCCCCACCGGGCTTGCCGGTGCGCAGGACATGCTGGGCCTGTTCATCAACACCTTGCCGGTGATCCAGACCCTTGACCCGCAACAGCCGTTGGGCGAGTGGTTGCGCGAGTTGCAGGATTACAACCTGATGGTCCGTGACTATGAGCACACGCCACTCTCGGACATCCAGCGCTGGGCCGGGCAGGGTGGACAGGGCTTGTTCGACAGCATCATCGTCTTCGAAAACCATCCGGTGGACCGTGCCTTGCGCGGTGGCGAGGAAGGTGAGCTGCGCTTTGCCGAAGTCGGCAGCGGCGGGGTGACCAACTTCCCGATGGACTTGATGGTCAGCGCCAACGACGAAGGTCTGGAGGTCGAGTACCTGTTCCTGCGTGACCGATTCAGTGAAGTGGAAGTGCAGCGGATTCGTGCGCAACTCGAAGGCTTGCTGCGTGCGTTGCCGCAGGACGCGGCTTGTCTGCTCGGCAACATTGGTTTGCCCGAGGCGCAGGTCAGCCTGCCGCAGCCTTCAGAAGACAGCAGCGATTTGCTCCATAGCTTCAATCAACATGTGCGCACGCAACCGCAGAAAATCGCCTTGTTCTGTGAGGACCGGGACGTCAGTTATGCACAGCTGGAAGTGCAGGCCAATGGACTGGCGCAGCAGCTGGTCGCGCGCGGCATCGGCGCGGAAAGTCTGGTGGCGGTGGCGCTGCCGCGTTCCGAGCGGACCATTGTTGCGTTCCTCGCGGTACTTAAAGCTGGCGCGGCGTATCTGCCGCTGGACCTGGCTTATCCGGCTGAGCGCCTGGCTTACATGCTCAGCGATTCGGCTGCCAGCCTGTTGATCTGCGACAGCGATTTGGGCGAGCGCCTGACCCTGGCCGACAGCGTGCCCCGCCTGGTGCTCGATCAGTTGAGCATGGCTGATAACGCCCAGTGCCCGGTGATCCAGCCATTGGCGGATCATCTGGCGTACCTCATCTACACCTCCGGTTCCACGGGCCAGCCGAAAGGCGTGGCCGTGGCGCGCGGTCCGATTACCCGGCATTGCCGCGGCATTATCGACCTCTATGAATTGGCGCCACGTAGCCGCGAACTGCACTTCATGTCGTTCGCCTTCGACGGTGCCCAGGAACGCTGGTTGAGCGTAATGCTGGCCGGCGGCAGTCTGGTGATCCGCGATGACAGCCTGTGGACCCCGGAACAGACCCTGCAAGTGCTGCATCGTCACTGCGTCACCGTGGCGTGTTTCCCGCCGGCATATCTGCAACAGATGGCGGAAGTGGCCGAGCGCCTGGGCAATCCGCCGGCGGTCGAGGTGTATTGCTTTGGCGGCGATGCGGTGCCGGAGGCCAGTTTCGAACAGGTCAAACGCACCTTGCGTCCGCAGCGACTGGTCAACGGTTACGGCCCGACCGAAACCGTGGTCACGCCGCTGTTGTGGCGTGCCGAGTCCAGCGAAACCTGCGACGCCGCTTATGCGCCGATTGGCCGTGGCGTAGCGGGGCGCGGCTTGTACGTGCTGGATGCCGACCTCAATCCCTTGCCGGTCGGTGTCAGCGGCGAGTTGTACCTGGGTGGCGAATGCCTGGCCCGTGGGTATCACCAGCGTCCGGGTATGAGCGCCGAACGGTTCATTCCCGATCCGTTCGAGGCCGGTGGCCGCATGTACCGCACCGGCGACCTGGTGCGCCAGCGTGAATGCGGTTTGATCGACTACCTGGGGCGTCTCGACCAGCAAGTGAAGATCCGTGGTTTCCGCATCGAACTGGGTGAAATCGAAGCGCGCCTGCGCGACTGCGCCGGTGTGCAGGACGCCGCGGTGGTGGTGCATGACACGCCGACCGGCAAGCAATTGGTCGGTTATGTGGTGGCCGCTGGTGCCATCGAGGTTGATCGCCGCTTGAAATCCGAGCTGCAAGCACAACTGCCGGATTACATGGTGCCGGCGCGAATCCTGGTGCTGGAACGCTTCCCGCTGTCGGCCAACGGCAAACTCGATCGTCGTGCGCTGCCGGAGCCGGAATGGGCACTAGGCGGTTATCGCGCGCCGCGCAATGCACTGGAAACTGCGTTGACTGCGATCTGGCAAGAGGTGCTCGGCGTGCCGCAAGTGGGCATCGACGACAACTTCTTCGAACTCGGCGGCGACTCGTTGCAGGTGCTCAAAGTCATCTCGCGGGTGCGCAGCCAGCCGCAGCTCGGCTTCGAATTAAAACTGCGCGACCTGATGCAGAAACCCTGCATTGCCGAACTCAGTGGCTATCAGGCGATGGAAGCGGCGAAAGCGCCGGACCCGCTGCTGGCGTTGAATGGCCGGGTTGCGAACGCGCCGGCGCTGTTTTGCCTGCACGCCGGTTTCGGCACGGTGTTTGACTACGAACCGCTGGCCCGGCGTCTGGAAGGACGGCGCACGGTTTACGGTTTGCAATGCCGGATGCTGCTCGATCCGCAGTGGCAGGATCAATCACTGCTGGCCATGGCTCAGGCCTACGCGCAGCGGATTCGCGCGCAGCAGCCTGAAGGGCCGTATTACCTGCTCGGCTGGTCGTTGGGTGGCGCGTTGACGCAACTGGTCGCCCATGAACTGGAAAGCCAGGGCCAGACCGTCGCGTTTGCCGGACTGGTCGACAGCTATGTGGCCGGCACGGCGGAAGCGGGGGACTGGCGCGAAGATTTGGCGGACTTCCTGAAGTTTGTCCTCGGTCATCCGTCTGAAGAAGCACAGGCATTGATTGCCTTGAAGGCCACAGGCCTGAACGAGCGCGACGGTGCCGCTGCGGTGATTGAGGCGGCCATGCACGGTTCCAATGACCACGCGGCGTTGGGGGCGAGTGAGCTGACGCAGATCTTTGCCACCGGTTCAGCGCTCAAACAGCTGGCCCTGGCGCAACGGCAACTGCCGAAGACTCAGGTCGCGGCGCATCGTTGGTGGGTGGCCGGGCGTGATGATGAGCGTCGAGTGTTCGAAGCTCAGGTCGGCAGCCACGGCGTTGATCGGTTGTTGGGGGGCGGGCATTACGAATTGCTGCGGCGTGATGAGTTGCTGGATCAGTTGGAAGCCTTGTTGGAACGCCGCATGGTCAATGCATAAAAATTGTGGCGAGGGAGCTTGCTCCCGCTGGATTGCGCAGCAATCCCTCTTTTGGGGCCGCTTCGCAGCCCAGCGGGAGCAAGCTCCCTCGCCACGGGATTCTCGTTCGTTTCAAGAATGATATTTGACCTCTTTGTGTAAAAGGATTCGCCCCATGGCCGTGTTGCCAGAACTGGAAGCTTTTCTCGAACTCGCCGAGTTCGGCCGCCTGACCGGCAAAAGTCGCCCGATGCACGAACAGACGCCGCAACAGGCGCGGATCGACTTCGAAGCGGCTTCGGGTTTTCTCGATGTGCCGCTGGAGCAAATCGCCTGTGAGGACTTCTCCATTGCCTCGCGGGATGGTCATAACCTGCCAGCGCGGTTGTATCGCGACGGCCAAGCGGTCGAAGGACTGCAACCGGTGATGCTGTATTTCCATGGCGGCGGCTATGTGGTTGGCAGCCTCGATTCCCACGATGCGCTGTGCCGACGGCTCGCGGCGCAGGGTGGTTTCGCCTTGTTGACGGTGGATTATCGTCTGGCGCCGGAGTGGCGTTTCCCGACGCCAGTGCAGGATGCCTGCGATGCGGGCAACTGGCTCGTCCGTGAGGGTGCGGCCCATGGTTTGGATGCTGCGCGGGTGGCGTTGGCCGGAGACAGTGTCGGCGCGACGCTGGCCACGGTGTTGTCGATCATCGCCGTGCGTGAACCTCAGGAACTGGCGTTGAAGCCCAAGGCGCAGGTGCTGGTGTATCCGGTCACCGACGCTACCACCCACCGCGCTTCGCACCGGGATTTTGCCGAAGGTTATTTGCTGGAAACCCCGACGCTGGACTGGTTCTACGCCCACTACGGACGTACCCCGCAGGACCTGGCGGACTGGCGCTGTTCGCCGTTGCTGGCGGACGATTTGTCAGGCGTGGCGCCGGCACTGGTGTACTTGGCCGGGCATGATCCGTTGCATGACGAAGGCCTGGCCTATGCCGAGCGTTTGCAGGCTGCGGGTAATGACGTGACGTTGCTGGAACAGCCAGGCATGACCCATGACTTTTTGCGTATGGCGGGGTTGTTAAGCGAGGTGGAAGGGATTCATGCGCAAGTAGCGGAGTGGGTGCACTCGCGGTTGTGATTTGAATTTTTTGTGGCTGGTCCGAGGGTTTGTGGTGAGGCAACTATCGCCATCGCTGGCAAGCCAGCTCCCACAGTCATTGCGTCGTGCTCAAATAATGCGATCCACATCAATCCTGTGGGAGCTGGCTTGCCAGCGATGGCGGCATCACTTTCACCAAAACCCTTCTGCCATAAAAAATGCCCGCATCTCACGATGCGGGCATTTTTCATTTCAGCTCAAACTCAGAAGTCGTACTTCGCGGTCAGTTGCAGGTTACGCGGCTCGCCATAGAACGTGGTGCCGAAGTTGCCCAGGCCAGTCAGGTACTTCTTGTCGAAGACGTTGTTGGCGTTGGCGGTGAAGCTCAGGTGTTCGTCGTATTGAAAACGCGTCATCAGGTCGACAAGGGTGTAGCCGCCTTGTTTGAGATTGACGGTGGAGCCCACACCACTGCCATCGACGCTAGGGTTGAAGCTCTGGCCGTAGAACGAACTCTGCCAGCTGACGCCGCCACCGACGGTGAACTGGTCCAGCGCGCCAGGCAGGCGGTAGGTGGTAAATGTACGCACCACATGCTCGGGTTTGGTGGTAGCCAGCGGGAAGCCGAAGATGCGTTGCTCGTCTTCGTCGCGGGTACGGGCGTAGGTGTAGCCGGCCGACAGGTTCCAGCCTTCGGCCAGTTCGCCGGCCATCTCCAGTTCCAGGCCTTGGGTGGTTGCGCCGGAGATTGGCTTGTAGACGTCCTGCCCGGTGCTGGTGTCGGTGGTGACGTACTGGGCGACGTTGTCCTGCTCGATGCGGAAGAACGCCAGGCTGGCGTTCAACTTGCCTTCGAAGTAGGCCGCTTTCAGACCGGTTTCGTAGCTGTTGCCTTCAACCGGTTCCAGGGTCTTGCCACTGGCGTCCTTGTAGATTTGTGGCTGGTAAATGCTGGTGTAGCTGGCGTAGACCGAGTAGGTATCGTCCAGGTCGTAGACCACACCGGCGTAAGGCGTGACGACGCCGTGTTCCTTGTAGCTGGCGTGAGTGTCGGCAAGGCCCGCACCCGGGTAGTAGCTGTAATCTTCGTTGTACTTGAAGGTGCTGACACGGCCGCCGAGGATGAACGACAGGTCGTCGGTCGGACGCAGGCGCGTGGCCAGGTAAGCGCCGTTCTGGCTCTGGGTACGCTCGTATTTGCCGTTTTTCGGGAACTCCTGTTTGCCGATGTGACCTTCCCAGTCAAAGATGTTGCCCGGCACCAGCTCGAAGGCGCTGGAGTCGTAAGTTGCACCGGTCTGACGGGAGTGGGACGTCATGAAGCCCGCCACCAGCTCATGCTCGCGACCACCCAGGGAGAACGGGCCGGAGACGTTGATGTCAGCTGTGTTTTGTACGCGATGGCCTTCCCAGCGCCCCCAGTAAAAGAACATGCCTTCGCCGGTGGCGCGATCCGGGTAGCCGCCGCTGGCCGAGGCCAGTTGGGTGTCGTGATCGGTGGTTTTCTGATCGAGGCTGACTTTGAGTTTCCAGTCATTGGCCAGCGCTTGTTCCAGCGAGGCGAAATAGGTGGTGCTGTCGAAGTCACGACGGCTCCAGTCAGAGCCCGGGTTGAAACTGCGGGAGAACTCGGTGCGGCCGCCGTCGGTGTAGAACGGCGAGTTACCGGTCCAGGAACTGCCGCGCGGGGTGGCGCTGGACTGGTCGACGCCCAGGGTCAGCAGGGTGTCGTCGGTCAGGTCGGCTTCGAGGACGCCGTAGTACAGGTCTTTTTTCTGGCTGTAGTGGTCGATGTACGAATCTTTGTCTTGCAGGGCGCCGACGAAGCGGCCGCGCACGCTGCCGGTATCGTTGAGAGAGCCGGAGACGTCGCCTTCGGTGCGGTAGTTGTCCCACGAACCGGCGGTGGCGCTGACTGAAGCCTTGAAGTCCTTGGTCGGTTTTTTACGGACCAGGTTGACGGTGGCGGCCGGGTCACCGGCGCCGGTCATCAGGCCGGTCGAGCCCTTGATGATTTCGATGCGGTCGAGGCTGGCCGAATCGTCGCTGTTGTTCGGGTTTTCACCGTAGACGCCGTCGTAGGGAATGTTGACGCCATCGTACTGAAAGTTGGTGATGGCAAAGCCCCGGGCGGAAAACTCGGTACGGTCGCTGTCGTACTTCTGCATGGTGACGCCGGGGGTGTTGCGCAAGGCGTCGCTGACACTGGTGACGCCACGGTCGTCCATTTGCTGGCGAGTGACCACGGTCACCGACTGCGGCGTTTCACGGATGGTCAGCGGCAACTTGGTGGCGGTGGTGGTCGCGCCGGTGGTGTAGGAACCGGTGTCTTCGGTGGTCAGGCCCAGGGCCTGGCCGGAAATGGTGGTCGCGCCCAGTTGCAGGCTCGAGCCGCTGCCGGATACCAGGGTCACGCTGTTGCCGTTGATCTGGAACGAAATGCCGGTGCCTTTGAGCATCTCGGCCAAGGCAGCGGATGGCTCCAGCGAACCGGAGACCGCGCGGGACTTGATGCCCGCAACCTGATCCGGGCTGTAGAGGATTTGCAGGTTGGTTTGCATGCCCAGTTCGGTCAGTGCGCTGGACAGCGGTTGTACGGCAATACTCACTTTCACAGGTGCAGCGTTGGCCATCGAGCTCCCCAGCAAGGTGGCGGTCAGCAGTACGCTGGTCAACAGGTTTCTGTGCAGAGTCGGGCGCTGTACGGCCAGCGCGAGAGGTGTGCGGCGTGGAAGAGATCGCATTACTTGCCTGTGCTCCTGAAAAGTGTCGTGCAGAGTTTTTGTTAATAGGAATGATTATTAAGACGGGGCGCGAATGCGAAACCGGAAAAGAAATTTCAAAATGATGAACGAGTGAGTTTTCAGGTGGTTCTTTTGAAGAGGTTTCCTGTGGCGAGGGAGCTTGCTCCCGCTGGACTGCGCAGCAGGCCTTGGCTTTTTGGGGGCCGCTTCGCGACCCAGCGGGAGCAAGCTCCCTCGCCACAAATGGGTTTCAACCACAGATCTCAGCTAATCAGGCAGGCATCAGCTCGGTGACAACCCGTCCGCTCTCCATGCGCACCAACTGGTCCGCGACGTCGAAATAACGGTCGTCGTGGGAGATCACGATGATGGTTTTGCCCAGTCGTTTCAGGTCCGGCAGCAGCTCGGTGTAGAAGATGCGGCGGAAGGTCGGGTCCTGGTCGGCGGCCCATTCGTCGAACACCAGCACCGGGCGTTCTTCCAGCCAGGCATTGACCAGCGCCAGGCGTTTGCGCTGGCCGGTGGAGAGGTCAGTGGTGGTGAAATTGCCGTCCTTGACGCTGACCTTGTGCGCGATCTCCAGGCGTTGCAGGTACTTGTTGGCGTCTTCCGGGATCTGCATGTCGCCCTGGACCACATCATCGAACAGGTAGTAGTCGGCGAAGATGGTGGTGAACAACTGGCGATAGTCATCGCGGTTTCGGGCGTCGATGGTTTCGCCATTGACGCGGATTTCGCCCTGCTGCGGCGTGTACAGGCCCAGCAGCAACTTGATCAGCGTGGTCTTGCCGCAACCGTTCTCGCCGACGATGAAGGTGATGTCGCCTTGTTTGATCGACAGGTTGACCGGCCCCAGTTGAAACGGCGCGGCACCGTCCACCGACGGGAACGCGTAGCGCACATCGGCCAGTTGCAGCTCGTGCACCGCAGGTTTGACGTTGCCTTGATCGCTGAGCAGCAGGTGCGGCTCAGGGGTGGAAAACTGCTCCGACAACTCGGCGATACGGCGGAAGGCAATCTGTGCGCGGCTGACGATGGGCAGGGTGCTGATCAAGTGTTCCAGCGGACCTTTCATGTACAGCAGCACCAGCACGAAGCCGCTCATCACGGTTTTATCGGCGCTCGGCCAGAAGGTTTGCAGCGCCAGGGCCAGGCCGATAACCACGAAGAACAGCATCGAGCCGAAGGTCTTGGCGATGACGAAGGTGTTGATCGAACGCACTTGGGTATTGCAGATGAACTCGGCGGTGGCCTTGATGCCGGACGTGAACATGCGCTGGCGGCGTGGCCGGTGGATGCGCAGTTCCTTGGCGCCTTCGGCAATCGCGTTGTAGTGCTTTTGCAATTCGTCTTCGGCGTCGCGGGCGGCCATGAAACCCTGCACGCCCTTGCTTTGGGCGTAGGCCTGGATCGCCGTGCCGATCAGGATCGCCGCGACCATGATCAGGAACATCGGCCACGACAGGATCGCCAGGTAACCCATGCAACCGAGGGTCACGGTGACGGAAATCGCCAGCGGCGCGAAGGCGAAGGCGAAGTCGCTGATGGTGTCGACGTCGTGGGTCAGCACCGGGATCAGGCGATGGCTGCGGTAGCGCTCGATCTGTTCGATCGGCGCCGACAGGACCTTTTCACCCAGCTGTTTGCGCAGCTTGGCGATGATGTGCTGGCCGACGTAGTTGGTGCCGATGTCGGAACAGATCGAACTGGCCAGCGCCAACAGACACAGGCCGGCGAACAGTGCGACCACGCCTTGGGTCAGGCCGGTTTGCGAATGCAGGGCATTGTTGATGGTCGCCAGCAGCACAGTGACGCTCAGGCCGCCGACCATGCCCAGGAAGATGGACGCGGCGACGATGAGCCGAAAAGGTTTCAACAGGGCGAACAACTCGCCGATGGCGCCACGGGTTGGCTGGGTCATGGAAGACTGTTCCTTGGGTCGTAATGCAGATACCCAGTAGAACGTCTGGTCGAGCACGTAATTTAGCGCTCACTGACAACACGGACCCCTGTAGGAGCTGCCGAAGGCTGAGATCTTTTGATCTTGTTTTTAAACAATCATCGCCAAAAGATCGCAGCCTGCGGCAGCTCCTACAGGGGGGATGTGAATTTAGAGGTCGCGCACTACGCGAAAGCCTATCCAGTCGCCACGCTCCTGCGGATACTGGCTGTTGCGGTTGCCGGAGCGGGAGAACACCGGCGCTTCGCCCCAGTCATTTCCGCGAATGCGCACGGCTTCGCAATTGGGTTCCAGCCAGGCGCTGCCATCGGTGGGGGCGCCGATGTAGTTCGGGTGTTCGCAGTCTTCGACCCATTCGTAAACGTTGCCGTGCATGTCGTACATGCCGAAAGCGTTGGGCGGGTAGCTGCCCACCGGCGAACTGAAGCTGTAGCCGTCCGTTGGGCCATAGGTGTTGGCATGTTTGGCGATGCTGTATTCCTTGCCTTCATCGAACGGGAAGGGGAACGGGCCTTTGCTGCCGCCACGGGCGGCGTATTCGCGCTGGGCTTCGCTGACCATGCTGTACTTCTGCCCGGTTTTCTTCGACAGCCAGGCGACGTAGTTTTTAACGTCATCGAAGTTCATGCACACCGCCGGCTGACGCGGGTTCTGCGGATAACGCGGCTTGCTGGCGATGCACTCGCGACCGGGCCGGGTATCGCCGTTGGCGATGGTCACGCCGCTCTCGCGTATGTAGTTGTCCCACTCACCGGCGGTCACCTGGAAACGGCTCATGGCGAATGGCTTGGCGAAGGTCACGTCATGCATCGGCCCTTCATCGGGTTCGCGGCCCACTTCGTCTTCCGGGGTGCCCATGGTGAAGGTTCCGGCGGGCAATACGATCATTTCCGGGCAGTCGCGGCAGTCTTTGAATACTTTGCCGGGTGGCGGTGGAGTGGCGGCCTGGGCAGCAGCCGGAAGCAGCATGAGGGCGGACAGGGCAAGGGCCTTGAGTGGCGCGTGCGGGAAGTTATGAGTCATGAGTCCTCTCAATCAAGAAAAACGCAATTGCGGCCAAACGGCTTGCTTGTGGCCAGGCAGGTGTCTGTGGCGAGGGAGCTTGCTCCCGCTCGACTGCGCAGCAGTCGCAATACCCTTGCACGCGGTGTGTCAGACACAACTGTGCGCGCAGGTTTTGGGGCCGCTTCGCAGCCCAGCGGGAGCAAGCTCCCTCGCCACGTAAAAGCGCCATGGCCACAGGCGGGAGGGCCACGGCTTCATGCGGTTTTGTTGAGCAGCGCCACGAAGCGGTCGATTTCGTGTTCGCTGTTGAGCAGGCCCGGGGCGATGCGCACCACGGGCCCGGCATCGCGCTCCACGGCATCGCAGACCACGCGGTTTTGCATCAGCCCGCCAGCGACCTTTTCGCAGTCCATATCCTTGATCCGGAAGAAGGTAAAACCGGCGGACAGCTGCGGACTTTGCGGGGTGACCAGCTCGACCTGCGGCTGCTCCCGCAGGCGATTCTTGGCGTAAGTATTGAGTTCGTGGATACGCGCCTGAACCTCAGCCTTGCCCAGATCCAGATGCAACTTGAACGCTTCGTCTGCGGCCCAGCGGTGTTCGAAGCTGTGATAGCCGCCGGGGGTCATGATGGTCGAGAAGGTGGTGGCTTCGGAGAAGGTCGGAATGATCGGCGTGACGTCCTTGAGCTCGGCCGAGCGGGCGCAAATAATCCCGGTGCCACGGGGGCCGAACATCCATTTGTGGGTGCCGGCGATGAAGAAGTCGCAGTGCATGTCGGGAAACTCGAGGTCCTCGACACCAAAACCGTGCACGCCGTCGACCACGTAGAGGATCTGGTCTTTTTCGTCGCGCTTACGGTTCTGCTCCTCGACTAGCTTGCCGATTTCACCAATCGGCAGTTTTACGCCACTGCCCGATTGCACCCAGGTCATGCCCAGTACACGGGTTTCAGGACGGATGCCTTTAGTGATCGAGTCCAACACTTCGTCCACCGAAATATCGCGGCTGCTCTCGAACAGCTTGAGCTTGCGCACCTTCGTGCCCTGGCGTTGCTGGCGGAATTCCAGGGTGTAGTGGGTGGAATAGTGTTCGTGTTCGCTGACGAGGATTTCCTGATCCGGGCGCACATGAATGCCGCCATAAATCATCGCCAGGCCTTCGGTGGTGCTGCCGGTGAGGGCGATCTGTTCGGGCTTGGCATTGAGGTAGCGCCCGGCCCAGACCCGCACGTTGTGCTCGCGCTTCTCGGTTTCCTGCAAGTCCCAATCCATCGCCCGGCCAGGGTTGCGGTCGATGTTGGCGCGGTGCAGGTCGATGGCGTTGCGCACTGGCGTGGGGTGCGAGGTCACCAGGAAATTGGCGAAGTGCAGGTAATCCGGATCCTGATTGAACAACTGCCGCAATTGCGCCCATTTACCCTTGGGTAACGGTGGCGGAGTGCCGGCCAGCGCCGGCAGGTTCACACCGGCAGTCAGGGGCAGGCCGGCGGCGAGAATGCCGGCCTGCTTGAGGAAAGAACGACGGTTGGTCATGGCTCGGTTCGCTTATACAAAAGAGGAAATCAGTTTTTCGCCACAGGCTTGGAGGACTTCTGCACCTGGTCCCAGACCCGCAGGAAATTGCCGCCCCAGAGCTTGGCGATATCGGCCTCGCTGTAGCCGCGACTGATCAGTTCGGCGGTCACGTTGCGCGCCTCGCTGACGTCCTTCCAGCCATTGAGGCCGCCGCCATCGTTGAAGTCGGAACTGATGCCGACGTGATCGATGCCGATTTTCTTCACCGCGTAATCAATGGCGTCGCCGTAATCCTTGAGAGTGGCTTTGGGTTCTTCGTCGACAATCGCGTAGAGCTGGCTGGCGTACTCGCCGAAACGCTGCTCGGACCACACGGTGATGATTGGATCGCCCGGCATCAGCGCCATCTCCAGGCCCTGCAACGGTTGCAGGTCGAAACGCGCGCGCAGGGCGTTGAGTTTGTCCTGGGTGGCCTGGCTCAGCGGGCGGATGTAAGTCGGGAAACCAACGATCTGCACCACGCCGCCGCTGTCCTTGATCAGTTGCATTTCGTGGTCGCTGAGGTTGCGCGGGATGTCCACCAATGCACGCGGCGCCGAGTGCGATGCAACCATCGGTGTGCGGCTCAACCGGGCCACTTGCTCCAGGGCCTTGGTCGACATCTGTGACACATCAATGATCACACCGAGGTCGTTGAGGCGATGCACCGCTTGTTTGCCGATGTCCGAGAGGCCGCCGAGGGCGTCCCGGGAATCGTTGAAAAACGGCAGCGGCCGCGACGAATCGGCCCAGGCGTTGTTGCCTACATAACTGAAGCCGAACATACGCATGCCCCGGGCCGCCCAGTTGTCCAGGGCGTTGAGGTCGTTACCCAGCGGGTAGGCGTTGAGCATGCTGAGGAAAATCGCGAACTTGCCTTCGCCATGCAGGCGGCGGAAATCGTCAGGGGTGTAGGCGATGGCGACCTGGTTGGGGAAGTCGCGCACCATCGTCGAGATGATTTTGTAGCGGGTTTCCTGCTCGAACCGCGCTTCTTCGACGAAACCGGCGGTGGGCCGATGCGGCGCGTTCTCGCCGTTCCATATTTCCGGCCAGCCAAAGATCGTCAGGGCCGCGCCGGACAAACGTCCGCGTCCGGTCTTGATCAGGTCGAACTGGCCGCTGCCGTCCTTGTCGGCTTCATTGCCGGCGGTGCCAAAATCCATCGGCACGGTGATGTGGCTGTCGAACGAGAGCAGGCGCTCCTGCAACTCGTCGGCCTGTTTCATGACCTTGGCCGGGTAGCCGGGATTGTCCTTGAACCAGTAATCCCAGGCCGCGAAACCGGCACCGGCGCTGATCGCCAGGGCCAGCGGCAGGCCGATGAAAAGAGCCTTTTTCGAACGTGGTTTTGTCATTGCCGTCTCGGTCAGGGTTGCCGCCCCGGGATGGGCGCTGGGGGCTTTGCTATCTGGTGAGAACGTATGGGTGACGAAGGAATTTAGTGTTTGTGCGGGCCCCATCGCTGGCAAGCCAGCTCCCACAGTGAACACCACTGTCAACTGTGGGAGCTGGCTTGCCAGCGATGCTTTTAAATTTCGGCGGGCAACAAACGTTCTAGCTTGGATAAAGCCTGCTTCATGGCTGACACAGGTAGGGCAATGACGATTTCTCGACGATGGTTCATGGCAGGCCTGGCGCTGACCGGCGCGGCCGTGCCTGCGGCTTTTTATGGGCATCGCGAATGGACGAAACCGGATCCGACGATCACCCCCGGCGAAGCGACGTTCGATGTCGCGGATGTCGCCGGGCAACGCTTGGCGGACACGCTGCGCGGTGTCTGGCAGATTCGTTTCGAGGGTCGTGATGCGGGGCTTGAAGGTTTGCCTCTGGACGGGCTGGAAGTGTTTCTCGACATCGGCCACAAGGGGCGCGGCCTGATCGGTTTTCTCGACACCGCCGAGCGTTTGCGCTCGAACGAACAACCGCGCTACCGGGTGCTCGGCGATCTGGCCGGGGTCAAACCGGCGCAGTTGAGCTGGCGCTTGCTCGGCAGCCAGGGCACTTGCGCCTACGAATTCAGCATGGCGCTGGACGAAGTCTGGGCCGGGTTCGGCAATGCCGGCAGGGGTTCGCTCAGTGGTCGCGTGGTGGATCTGGATCGCCCGTTGATGTTGACCGCCCAGGACAATCGCTTCATCGCCGTCAAACGGGTATTCCCGGAGGCTCGTGAGCGCACGGGGCTGAACCCGACGTTGCTGGCTTGGCTGGTGTCACCGGAACATCGTCTGTTTCACCAGCTCTGGCATGCGTCCCGGGACAAATGGCACACATTGCCCGAAGACAAGCGCAGCGCCTTGCGCGGCATCGGCTGGCAACCCGGCCCGCGAGACAAGGAGCGCGACGCCCGGGGCAAGCGCAAGGATCGCAACGGCTCGGGCGTGGATTTTTTCTTCATGCACCGGCACATGCTCGGCACGGCGCGTTCGATGATGGATTTACCGTCCTGGCAGCAGTTCCCGCTGCCACAACCGGAACTGGCACGGGATCGCATCGGTTTCGCCCATTACTTCGACAACCATGACGGCACGGCATTGCCTCCGACGTGGCTGGCGGATGACGATGCCGAGTACTCGCAATGGGTCGCCGACATCAAGACGGCCGAGACCTATCACAGCAATTTCCAGGTTTGGGAGTCGCAGTATCGTGATCCGCGTTATCTGTCGAAGTTGACTCTGGGGCAGTTTGGGTCGGAGGTGGAGCTGGGGCTGCACGATTGGCTGCACATGCGCTGGGCGTCGGTGCCGCGCGATCCGTCCAACGGCCACCCCGTGCCGTTCGCCCGCGATCCGTCGGACTTTTCCGCGCGCTGGTTTGCGCCGGAAAACGACTTTCTCGGCGACCCGTTTTCGTCCCATGTGAACCCGGTGTTCTGGCATTTTCATGGCTGGATCGATGATCGCCTGGAAGACTGGTTCCGCGCCCATGAGCGTTTTCATCCGGGGCAGGTGAGTCGGCTGGAGGTCAATGGCGTGCCGTGGTTTGCGCCGGGGCGCTGGGTGGAAATCGATGATCCGTGGCTCGGTCCGGGAACCCACGGTTGCAGCACCACGCCGGGGTTGCAGGCGGGCAAGTCGGTGGAAATGGACCCGGAGACCATGAAGCTGGCGTTGCGCATTACCTTTGGCGAGGATGAAAAGAAGCTCGCGGATCTGTTCCGGAAGGTGCCGCAACGGCCGTGGTATGCGCGGCATTTGAAGGCCAAGCAAAGACAGGTTTGAGGACCGCGTTATCGTTCGATCGCTGGCAAGCCAGCTCCCACAGGTTATGCGTCGTGCACAGGTCGTGCGGCAAACTTAACCCGCTGTGGGAGCTGGCTTGCCAGCGATGGCGGCCTCTCAAACGCCGCAATTACAGAACCTGCCACCCTCCACCCAACGCCTTGTACAACGCAATACTCGCCTGCATCCGCGACAGCCTTAGCTGCACATTCAAATCCTGCGCCGCATACAGCGTGCGCTGGGTTTCCAGTACGGTCAGCAAATCTTCGGCCCCGGCCTCATAGCGACTTTGCGCAATGTTGAAGGCAGTCTGCGCCTGGCTCAGTTCTTCGCTTTGCCATTGCCGCTGTTGGTCCAGTCCACGAATGCTGTTCAGTGCCCTTTCCACGTCGGCGAAACCATTGATGATCGCGCCGCGGTAGGTTTCCAGCAGTTCTTCCTGGCGGGCCGTGGCCTTGTCGCGCTCGGCGCCTAGGCGACCATTGTTGAACACCGGGGCGAGCAGTCCGGCGGTCAGGTTGTAGAACGGGCTGCGCAGAATGTCGCCAGCACTGTCGGCGCCGGAGCCGATTTCCGCGCTCAGGGTCACGGTCGGTAACATCGCAGCGCGGGCGACGGTGACGTCAGCCTGGGCGGCGGCCAGTTGCGCCTCGGCCCGGGCGATGTCCGGACGGCGGCTGAGCAACTGGCTGGGCACCCCGGCGTCGATGGCCGGCCATGACAATTGATCGAAGTGTTCCTGACCCAGCGTCAGTTCCTGCACCGGGCGGCCGAGCAAGGTGGCGAGGCTGATCTGTGCGTCCCTGGCCTGTTGCTGCACCAGCGGAAATTGCCGTTGTTGCGCCGCCACCAAGCTTTTCTGCTGGGCCAATTCCAGAGCCGTCGCAGAGCCGGAATCGAAACGGGTCTGCACCAGTTTCAACACGTTTTGCGCATTGGCCAGATTCAACTCGGCAATGCGGCTCTGCTCCTGCAACGACAAGGTTTGTGCGTAGCCGTTGGCCACACCGCTGAGCAGCGTCAGCTCCACGGTCGCTTGATCGAACTCGCTGGCCTGCAAGGCGAATTGCGCACTGTCGCGGGAGGCGCGCTGGCCGCCCCAGAAGTCGATTTCGTAACTGGCGCTGAGGCTGGCGTTGAAGTAGTCGACGGCGCTGTTGTCGCTGTCTGCGTCCAGTTGGCTGTAGCCATCGCCGCGCAGCAGTTTTTGCCGATTGGCATTGAGCGCGGCTTTGACCTCCGGCAGCTGCGAACCGCCAGCGACCACGGTTTCGGCCTGCGCCTGGCGCACCCGGGCCATGGCGGCGGCCAGGTCGTAACTGCCGACCCGCGCCTGTTCGATCAGCCGTCCCAGCTGCGGACTGCCGAAACGGTTCCACCATTGCCGGTTGTCATGAACGGCGCCTAGGGTGTGCGGTGAGTGCCAAGTGGCGGGTGGCTGGATGCCGCTGTCCGGGCGCTGGGTGGAACTGCCACAAGCACCGAGCAACAGGCAGAGGGTCAACAGACTCAATTGCGGCTTCATGGAGAAATCATTCACTGGTAAGGGCCGTGACCGGGTCGAGTCGGGCAGCTTTGCGGGCCGGCATGAAGCCGAAGACAACACCGGTGACCAGGGCGCAGCCGAAGGCGCCGAGCACCGCTATCAACGAGAACGCGACGGCGACTTCACTGAGGATCAGCACGCCGCCGACCATCAGCGCCAGGGCGATCCCGGCCAATCCGCCGACCACTGAGAGCATCACCGCTTCGGTAAGGAACTGGCGCAGGATGTCCCGTTGCCGGGCGCCAGTGGCCATGCGAATGCCGATCTCGCGGGTACGCTCGCGCACGGTCATGAGCATGATGTTCATCACGCCGATGCCGCCCACCAGCAGCGAAATCGCGGCGATTGAACCGAGCATCAGCGACAGGGTGTTTTGCGTGCGCGCTTCGGCCTGGATCATCGCCGCGTTGTTGGTCAACTCGAAATCCTTCTTGCCGTTGTGCAGGCGCAGCATCAACTGTTCGATGGCGTGTTCCGTCTCCTTGACCTTGCGCGCATCGGCGGCGGCAATCGCGATGTACTCCGGGTTATGCGTGCCGAACAACCGCACGCTGGCGGCGGAGTAGGGGATGGCGATGCGGTCGTCGCTGTCGGAATCGCCAGAGCTGGCGCCTTTTTCCGCCAGCACGCCGACCACCTGGAACGGCACGTTTTCGATCAGGATGTACTGGCCGATAGGGTTGGCCACGTCCTTGAGCAATTTGGTCCGCACTTTGTGGCCGATCACCGCCACCGCTGCGGCGTTCTGTTCATCGGCTTCGGTGAAGTAGCTGCCTTCGACCACCGGCCAGTTGAAGATCGCCGGGAAGTTGGTGTCGTTGCCGCCGACGTAGCTCAAGTGGTCGAGGTTGCCGAAACGCACCCCGGCTTCCTGGCCGTTGACCGGCATGATGCGCATCACTTGAGGCAGGCTGGCCACGGCTTTGACTTCGTCGAGGGTGACGATGCCCAGCGGCGTGCGCGGGTTGGGCGACGAGCCACTGAGGTAAATGATGTTGGAGCCGAACGCGCCCATCTGCGCCATGACCTGGCGCTTGCTGCCTTCACCGACCGCGAGCATCACCACCACCGAAGCGACGCCGATGATGATGCCGAGCAGGGTCAGCGCGGTGCGAAACTTGTTGATCCACATCACCCGCCACGCGGCCTGCACCGCGTCGACCAGTTCGCCTTTCCAGGCGCCAGTTGCTTCGGCGCCTTCGCTCAGGCGTTTGCGTAAATCGACGGCTTGAAGGGCGCCGGGGTTGGCCGAGTTTTGCGCGGCGGGATTGTCCCGGGCGCTGTCGCTGATGATCAGGCCGTCGCGGATTTCGATGATGCGCTTGGCCCGCGCCGCCACTTCGCGGTCGTGGGTGATCAGGATCACCACGTGGCCCTGGCTCGCCAGTTCGTCGAGCAGCGCCATGACTTCCTTGCCGCTGTGACTGTCGAGGGCGCCGGTGGGTTCGTCGGCGAGGATGATGTGGCCGCCGTTCATCAAGGCGCGGGCGATCGACACCCGTTGCTGTTGCCCGCCGGAGAGTTGGTGCGGGCGGTTGCCGGTGCGCGTGGCCAGGCCGAGGCGGTCGAGCAGGGCGGCGGCACGGGCGTGGCGTTCGGCGGCCGGAGTGCCGGCGTAGATCGCCGGCATCTCGACGTTTTCCTGGGCCGAGCCGGACGGGATCAGGTGGTAACCCTGAAACACGAAGCCGAACGCCTCGCGGCGCAACCAGGCCAGTTCATCACTGTCGAGGGCGGCGACGTTTTCCCCGGCGAAGCGGTATTCGCCCGAGGTCGGGCGATCGAGGCAACCGAGGATGTTCATCAACGTCGACTTGCCGGAACCGGAGGCGCCGACAATCGCCACGAATTCCCCGGCATGGATCGACAGATCGATACCGCGTAACACATGAACTTCAGGAGCGTCGCCACCGCCATAGGCTTTGCGGATGCCTTGCAGTTCGATCAGGGGCGTCTGCATTCAACCGCCACTCCCGTCGGCCGGACCGATCAACAGGTGATCGCCTTCCTGCAAGCCGTCGAGGATCTGTACCCGCAGGCGATCGCTGATGCCGGTGCGGACGTTGCGCTGTTCGATGCTGCCGTTCTTGGCCACCACTTGCGCGATCTGGCGATCGGCCTGTGCGCCTGCTTGCAGCGCGGCAATCGGCGCGGTGAGTACGTTCTGCGCCTGCTCGGCAACGAAAAATACCTGGGTGGTCATTTCCGCCATCAAGGCATTGTCAGCGTTGTCGACGTCGAGCAAAACGGTGTACAGCACCACGCGCGCGCTGCCACTTTTGCTTGAGCTGGCGGGGCTGCCACCGCCCTGGCTGGTTTGATCCAGGGGTTTTGGCGGCACCGGAAGAATCTGCCGTACGGTGCTTTTCCAGCGCCGGGTGCCGCCGCTGAGGGTGGTGAACCAGGCGTTCATCCCGGGTTTGACGTGGCCGATGTCGGCTTCGGAAACCTCGGCCCAGACGGTCATCGGCGACAGTTTGGCGATGCGCAGAATCAGCGGTGTCTGTTGCTGGGCGTTGAGGGTCTGGCCCTCACGGGCGTCGAGCGCCACGACGGTGCCGGACATCGGCGCGTAAATCCGCGTGTAACCGAGTTCGGCCTGATCGCTGCGCAGGCTGGCCTGGGCCTGGCGGATTTGCGCCTGGAACATGTCGATGCGCGCCTGAGTGGCGCGCAGTTCGGCCTCGGCGGTCTGCACGTCTTCTTCGCGGGTGGCGTTGCCGGCCTTGAGGTTCTGCTGGCGCTGGAATTTCTGTTTCGCCAAGTCGTGTTGTGCCCGTTGCTCCTGGAGCTGCGCCTTGAGGTTTTCGATGGAGAAACGCCCGGCGTCGAGTTTGGCCTGTTGCGTGGACGGATCGATTTCCACCAGCAACTGACCTTCCTTGACCACGTCACCGACTTCCACGTGGATTTTTTGAATCTGCCCAGACGCCTGGGCGCCGACGTCGACGTAACGCCGTGGTTGCAGGGTGCCCAACGCGGTGACGCTGCTTTCGATGTCGGCGCGGGTGACCTGCACGGTCGCGAACTGGTCACGGCCGGGCGGGATGATCTGCCAGGCGGCGACGGCGATAACGGGGATCAGGCTGAGTGCGGCAAGCAGGGCGCGTCGGGTCTGACGGGGATGTTTCATGCAGGGTTCCAAAGCAGTTGAACACTGCCGTGGAGCCGGCAGGGACATGGAGCTGTCCTTGTAGACGAGGACGGCAGCGGGGAATTTAGCCCGCGACACATGGCGTAACACCTGCGCCCGTACCTGTGGATCTGCAGGACCTGTAGGAGCTGTCGAGTGAAACGAGGCGGCGATCTTTTGATCTTTAAAAATCAAAAGAGCGCAGCCTTCGGCAGCTCCTGCAGGGGGCGTACTGGCGCTAGACCATGACTATTTGTCGGGCAAGCCAAAGCAATACTTTAAATCTATATGAGAATTACTATAAATTACGCATCTCAAACTGCCACTATCGTGCCGTTGCCTGTTTTTGGCGTCGATAGCCTGGTTCAAGGACAGAAACCGCCCCCCGTGCCGGAGTCATGTTGGAAAACTACTATCGCGAGCTGGTGTGTTTCCTGAACGCCAAGCTCGGCAACCGTCAGGTCGCCGAAGATGTGGTGCATGACGCTTATCTGCGGGTCCTGGAACGCTCCAGCGACACGCCGATCGAGCAGCCGCGAGCCTTTCTTTATCGCACCGCGCTGAACCTGGTGATCGACGATCACCGGCGCAATGCCTTGCGTCAGGTCGAGTCGCTGGAAGTGCTCGACAATGAAGAACGCTATTTCAGTCCGTCCCCCCTCAGCAGCCTCGATCACGGCCAGCGCCTCGACATGCTCCAGCGTGCCTTGGCCGAACTGCCTCGGTTGTGTCGCGAGAGTTTCCTGCTGCGCAAGATCGAAGGTTTGTCGCACCCGGAGATCGCCGAACAGCTAGGCATTTCCAAGGCGCTGGTCGAAAAGCACATCGTCAATGCGATGAAGCATTGCCGGGTGCGGATGCTGCAATGGGATGCCCATTGATCTTCGCGATCATCTGTTCTTGTTAAATTTTATTTCACTGTCCTCGTTCCTAATCAACAGACGACCTGCTGTCCTGCTCAAGGCTGGTCAGGTCACTTAGGCTTATCTCCCCGCCGCTAGGGGGTTTCTCCAGAGGACACTGGAAATGACACAGGCAATTGCATCGCCCATCGTTCACGACCTGATCGGCGTCGGTTTCGGCCCTTCGAACCTGGCGCTGGCCATCGCTCTGCAAGAGCGCGGGCTGAGCCAGGGCGAGCTGGATGTACTGTTTCTCGACAAGCAAGCCAACTACAGCTGGCATGGCAACACCCTGTCGACCCAGAGCGAGTTGCAGATTTCCTTCCTCAAGGACCTGGTGACCCTGCGTAACCCGACCAGCCCATATTCGTTCGTCAATTACCTCAAGGCCCACGGACGCCTGGTGGACTTCATCAACCTCGGCACCTTCTATCCGTGCCGCATGGAGTACAACGACTACCTGCGCTGGGTCGCTGCTCAGTTCGACAAGCAGAGCCGGTACGGCGAAGAAGTGCTGACCATTGAGCCGGTGCTGCACAACCAGCAGGTCGAAGCGTTGCGGGTGATTTCTCGTGACGCCACCGGGCATCAACAGGTGCGCACCACCCGTTCGGTGGTGGTCAGCGCCGGCGGCACCCCGCGCATTCCTGAGGCGTTCAAGGCGCTGAAAGATGATGGGCGCGTGTTCCATCACTCGCAGTACCTGGCGCAGATGGCCAAACAGCCGTGCGTGAACAACCAGCCGATGAGCATCGCGATCATCGGCGGCGGTCAGAGTGCGGCGGAAGCCTTCATCGATTTGAATGACAGCTTCCCGTCGGTGCAGGTGGACATGATCCTCCGTGGTTCGGCGCTGAAACCGGCGGACGACAGCCCGTTCGTCAACGAAGTGTTCTCGCCGGAATTCACCGACCTGGTGTTCCAGCAGGAAAGCAGCGAGCGTGAGCGTCTGGTCAACGAGTACCACAACACCAACTATTCGGTGGTGGACATCGACCTGATCGAGCGCATCTACGGGATCTTCTACCGGCAAAAAGTCTCGGGCATTGCCCGTCATGCGTTCCGCACCCTGACCACTATCGAAAAAGCCACCGCCACCGAGCGCGGCATTGAACTGGTGGTGCGCAACAACGCCACCGGCGAAGTCTCGGTCCGTCACTACGACGCGGTGGTATTGGCCACCGGTTACGAGCGCCAGATGCACCGCAAATTGCTGGCGCCGCTGGAGCAGTACCTGGGGGATTTCGAGGTCGATCGCCATTACAAACTGATCACCGACGAGCGCTGCAAGGCTGGCATTTATATGCAGGGCTTCTGCCAGGCCAGCCATGGTCTGAGTGACACCTTGTTGTCGATCCTGCCGATTCGCGCCGACGAGATTGCCGGGTCGTTGTATGACCATGGCAAGCATCGAGGGCATGGCCGAACGGTGGTGGATTTGTTGTTGGCGACTGCCAGCTGAGATCTTTGGCGGCCTTGAGGCCGTCATCGCCAGCAAGCCAGCTCCCACAGTTTGATCTTTGGGCAAAATATTTGTGTTCACTGAAGATCCCTGTGGGAGCTGGCTTGCCAGCGATGAGGCCCTGAAGAACCCTACAACTTTTGATTCCTGAACCCGTCCTGAAGAACCCCGCGATTCCCCCAACGAACCCCAGCGCTGCGTAACGCGTAGCCAACGGGGCTCGGGATTTAGGAAAAGTCCTACAGAAAGCTCAAAGGGTCTTCCGTAGCCTTGCAGCCTCAATAATCTGCCGCGCTTCGGGGGCCACGGTGTCGAGCAAGTCCTTGCGTATCCTGATCGCTGACGAACAACACTTTAATTGCCTCAGAATCGAACGCTGCTTCAATCAGCTCGGGTACTTCCGTGTGGCTCCAGTGCACTGCCTCGAAGAGCTGCTGACGCTGGTGGACTTCGCGAGCGAGCCATTCGATCTGCTGGTCGTCAACGCCGCGTTGGGGGGAGGGAAGTTGGATGTGCTCGACTTCTGCCTCGATAACCGGCAGTTGGAGCGGGTGTTGATCTACGACGGCCGGGCGGCGCAGCTACCCGGCATTGCGGCCGGCGAGCAACGAAAGGTTCAGATTAGCCACGCGTTGCTGCCCGATCTGGCAGCGATCCAGCGCTTGATGGATCGTGGATCGCTGCGTGCCGTTCGTCGGCACTGTCATTTCTGTCAGGTAGTTCGCCCCGGCATTCCATGCAAAAGTCTATGCGCAGCCGCTGCGTCTAACCCGGGCCTTTAGTGCCCAATCGTCGTGTTTTTGCACAGGGAGTTGCCATGAAGTCAGTGCTGATTGTGGACGATCACCCGGTGATTCGCGGCGCGGTCAAAATCGTTCTCAAGCAGGAAGGGTACAAGCGCATTTACGAAGCCGACAGCGGTAACGAAGTGTTGCCGATGATCCGTGAGCACCGGCCCGATCTGGTCGTGCTGGACCTGAATATCCCATCCCTCGACGGATTGGATGTGCTGGCGCGGATAAAGGCCGGTGAGGTGCCGTGTCGCGTCGTGGTCTTCACCTCTCAGGAACCGATGTTTTATCAGGAACGCTGCATGCGCGCGGGTGCCTCGGCTTATGTGGCGAAGACCAACGATTTACAGCACTTGCACAAGGCCGTGCACGCGGTGATGTCGGGGTACACCTATTTCACCCGGCTGCCCTCGAGTTCGGTGTCGCTGAGCACGTTGCAACGCAGCGAAAAAGAGTTGATCGACAAGCTCTCGGATCGCGAGCTGACCATTTTTCAGCACCTGGCCCGGGGCATCAGTAACAAGGCGATCGCCGAAATCATGCATTTGAGTCACAAGACCGTCAGCACCTACAAAACCCGCTTGACGGAAAAGCTCAACGTGGAGTCGTCGGTGCATTTGCGCGACCTTGCCCGACGCAATCATTTGATCTGAATGAACGCCTACCCACGTCTGTTCGGCCTGCTGAATCTTTTGTTGCCGTTGCTTTGGCTATGGGCATCGAGTGCCGGTGCGCAGCCACAATCCCTGACGCTACTGGGGCGATCCAGCGTCGAAGGTTTTAGCGCCGGACTCTCGGGCGCAGATTCGCGCTGGCTGCAGCAAAAGGGTCGACTGGTGCTGGCCGTGTCCGCACCGGACTATCCGCCCTTCGAGTTCAACGTCGAGGGTAAGCTGTTCGAGGGGGTGACCGCAGATTACGCCGGTCTGCTGCGACAGCTGTTGAAGGTGGAGGTCGAGGTTCAACGCTACCCGTCGCGAGCAGACGCGGTGCGGGCGATCAAGCAAGGCGAAGCGGACTTGCTGGGTACGGCCAATCGTTTCGAGGCGGAAGATCGGCAATTGCAGATGTCTCGCGCCTACGCGGTGGATCAGCCGGTGTTGGTGACCCGCACCGATTCGCCTTCGGTGCCGGACCCGACGCTGACCGGCAAACGCCTGGCGATGCTGTATCACTATTTGCCCGAACAAAACGTGCAGCATTTTTATCCACAAGCGGATGTGCGACTGTTTCCCTCGACGCTGGCAGCGGTGGGTGCCGTAGCGTTCGGTCAGGCAGACGTCTATCTGGGCGACGCGATCAGTGCCCATTACTTGATCAGTAAAAATTACCTCAACAACGTTCAGTTGGCGGATTTCTCGCGGATGGAATCCGGGCGTTTCGCCTTTGCGATGGCCCGGGACAACGTGCAGCTGTTGCGCATCGTCAACCAGGCGCTGGCGGCGGTCACGCCCAGTGAACAGATGAATATCCTGCGGCGTTGGGGAGCCTACGGGTTATCCATGCCGGGCACTCAATCACTGCAATTGAGCGTGACCGAACAGCGCTGGCTGAATGCGCACCCGCGTGTGCGGGTGGCGATCAACGAAAATGTCCCGCCGATTTCGTTCATCGACAGTGAAGGCAAGTTACGCGGGATCAGCGTGCAAGTGCTGGCGAAAATCACCCAGCGAACCGGCCTGCAATTCGATATCCAGTCCATGCAGTCGGTGGCCGAGATGCTTACGGGCATCAAAGATGGCCAGGTCGACGTGCTGGCTGGTATCGGCCTCAGTTCTCAGCGTGAAGAGGCGTTGCTTTTCACCCGGGCATTCCTGACCAGTCCGTCAGTACTGGTCGCCCGCATAGCACCGGACAGCCCGAAAACCCTGGATGAGATGGACGGAAAAACCCTGGCACTGACCCAGGGCAATATCGTCGGCGAGTTCATTCGAAAACACTTCCCGGGGATCCGTTGTGTGGATGCGCCACTGTCGGCCGAGGCCATGGAAATGGTCGCTCAGGGCAAGGCCGACGGGGGCATCAACTCATTGATCAGCGCCCGTTACCTGATTTCCCGGCAATACCGCGATCGCCTCCAAGTGACCAGTACCGTGGGCACCGACCCTGCTCGCAGCACCCTGGCAACCGGTCGTGAAGCCATCGAGTTGCATTCGATTCTGGACAAGGCCTTGCTGAGTATTCCCCCAGAGGAAATTGACGAGTTGGTTCAACCCTGGCGCAATGATTTGCTGGTGGAACAAAGCTATTGGCTGCGGAATCGACAGACGATTCTTCAGGCGTTTGCCGTCGCTGGCGTCTTGCTTTTGCTCGCATTGGGCGGGATGGTCTGGCAGCGTCGGCAGATCCGTCAGCGCCAGCAATTGTTGGTTCAATTGCAGGACGCCAAGGTCGCTGCCGACGATGCCAACCGGGCCAAGACTACGTTTCTGGCGACCATGAGCCACGAAATCCGTACACCGATGAATGCTCTGATCGGCATGCTGGAGCTGGCACTGAAACGAGCGGACGAAGGCTTTACCGACCGCGCTGCCATCGAAGTGGCGTCGAATGCCGGACAACAATTGCTGGGCTTGATCGGCGACATCCTCGACATTGCCCGCATCGAGTCGGGGCATTTGTCGTTGACGCCGGAACGGGCCAATTTGCAGGCGCTGGTGCAGTCGGTGTGCCGGGTCTTTGAAGGTCTGGCCCGGGAGAGGAATTTGAATTGGCGGGTTGAACTCGACGCGCGCAGCGATTGCGATGTGATGATTGATCCCACGCGCTTCAAGCAGGTGCTGTCGAATCTGTTGAGCAATGCCATCAAGTTCACCCGTCAAGGTGAAGTCAGTCTGCGGCTGCGGGTGGACGCAGCGGCATCCGGGCGTTGGGCGGTTAATGTAGCCGTCGCAGACAGCGGCATCGGTATCAGTGAATACGACCAGAAACGATTGTTCAGCCCGTTCGTGCAGGCCGGCAACAGTCAGCAAACCGCTCGCCAGGGTTCCGGATTGGGACTGGTGATCAGCCGTACCCTGTGCGAAATGATGGGGGGGCAATTGCTGCTCGACAGCGCCCTCGGGCGTGGCACGCGGGTAGATATCAACCTTGAACTGCTCGCGTTGCAACCGTTACCCGCCAGTGAGGTGGTGCAAAGTGAAGCGCAGACGCAGACCCGGCCGCTGACCGTTCTGGTGGTCGACGACTATCCGGCCAATCGCCTGCTGCTTTCACGACAACTGCGCTTTCTGGGACATCAGGTTCTGGAAGCGGAGGATGGTCAGCAAGGTATTGAGCAGTGGCGTGAACACGAATTCGACCTGGTCATCACCGACTGCAACATGCCGGTTTTCAGTGGTTATGAGTTGGCGGGTGCAATACGCGATGAGGAGCGGTTCAACGGCCTTGCGTCCAGTCTGATTCTGGGCTTTACCGCCAATGCACAAGCTGAGGAAAAGATTCGTTGTATCGAGGCCGGTATGGACGATTGTCTGTTCAAACCGATCCGCTTGGTGGACCTGAGTACCTGGCTGGCCAGCAGGTTTTCCAGCGAATCGGCCAGGGTCACCGCTGACACGCCAAACGCCGAAATCGATTTGACCGGGCTGGAGCACTACGTCGGCGCGGACCATGAGTTGATCACCCAATTGCTGCAAGACCTGGCCACCACCAACCGCGATGACCGCGAGCGTCTGCTACAAGTGCACGCCAGTGGTAATCACGATGGTTTGCAGGTATTGGCGCATCGCATCAAGGGCGGGGCGCTGATGGTCCGGGCGCTGAGTCTGGTCGAATGTTGCGAACAGCTGGAGCGTGCGTGCAGCGCGGGCAGCACCTCACTGATCGACTCGGCCGTCGATCAGTTGCAGCACGCCATGCAGCGCCTGGACCACAGCCTGGGGCAGGCCTGATAGGCAAACCTGTGGCGAGGGAGCTTGCTCCCGCTGGACGGCGCAGCAGTCCCCCTTCTTCATCAGGTGAAGAGGGGCCGCTTCGCGACCCAGCGGGAGCAAGCTCCCTCGCCACAGATACCTTTTTTTCGCAGGCCTGAGGCTTAATCCCAGTTCGGCGCGATGCCTTTCGGGCTGGTCAAGCGCTGGCCGCGATCCAGACTTGCGATCAACGCCATGTCGGCGTCGCTCAGCGTCAGCACGCAGGCTTTCAGGTTGCTGGCGAGGTTGTCGCGCTTGGTCGAGGAAGGGATCACTGCGTAACCCAGTTGCATCGCCCAGGCCAGGGTGACTTGAGCCGGTGTTGCTTGCAGGCGATCGGCGATTTGCAGGATCACCGAGTCCTTCAGGACTTCGCCGTAGGCCAGGGTCATGTACGACGTAATCTGAATGCCTTGGCTTTGTGCGAACTCGACGACTTTGCGGTTTTGCAGGTACGGATGCAGTTCGATCTGGTTGGTGGCGATGTGCTCGGCACCGACGGCGGCGATGGCTTGCTTCATCAGGTCGACGGTGAAGTTCGACACGCCGATCTGCCGAGTCAGGCCCAGGCGTTTGGCTTCGAGCAGGGCGCCCATGAATTCTTCCACCGGCACTTGGTCTTCGGGGGACGGCCAGTGAATCAGGGTCAGGTCCAGGTAATCAGTCTGCAGTTTTTGCAGGCTCTCCTTGAGGCTGTCGATCAAGCGATCCCTGGCGAAGTTGGCGACCCAGATCTTGCTGGTGATGAACAGTTCTTCACGGGCAATGCCGCTGGCGGCGATGGCCTCACCGACTTCGGCTTCGTTCTCGTAGATTTGCGCGGTGTCGATGGCCCGGTAGCCCAGTTCCAGGCCGGTGCTTACCGAATCAATGACCACCTGGCCTTGCAAGCGAAAGGTGCCCAGGCCGAATTCGGGAATAGACATGAATGACTCCAGAGGTTGCAGTGGGAATGGCCGCGAGTATCCGCGCCTGCATCCGTGAGAAAAACCGCTGGAGCGGCAAAGCAATGTTGACTGGAAATCAAAGATCAAAAGATAAAGATCAAAAGATCGCAGCCTTCGGCAGCTCCTACACACCCCGCGCCTCAAGAATCATGCAGGTCGTCGATCCCGTCGCATACAAGCGCCCATCCACGTCATAAATCCGCCCCTCGGCCAATGCCGTCGAACGCCCCAGATGCACAATCTTGCCCTCGGCCCGCACCGGTCCGCTGGCGTTGTTCAAGGCCCGCACATAGCTGATGCGCAGGTCCAGCGTCGTATAACCCTGGCCTTTTTTCAGCTGCGTATGGATCGCGCAGCCCATGCACGAATCCAGCAAAGTCGCGGCATAACCGCCGTGCACCGTGCCCAGCGGATTGTAATGCCGCGAATCCGGTGTGCCTTGAAAGACAAACAGCCCGGCGGACCATTCGATGGGGATGAAATCCATCAGCGTGCCAATGGGCGGCGAGGGCAGTTCGCCGTTGCCGATACCGTCGAAAAACTCGGCGGGCGATAACGCGCTGACCTCAGCAAGGGACAAACTGCCAGGCCCCGCAAGGCGGGCGCGCATGGCCTGTTCCTGAGCGATCCATTGGGCGAGCGTGGCGTCGCGGTTTGGGCTTTGCATGATCATGACCTCGGACAGTTCTGGGTATTATGGCTGTAATCCAGATCGATATTATGCCCGAAATAAAATCCCCGCCAGCCCCCCAATCAGCTTGCTGCTTGCTGCTAAATACTTGCCGCTGCTCTCAAGCAATATCGGAGTGACTGAACTCCTCGCCTAAAAAGTCGATCAGCGCGCGCACTGACGGCAGCAATCCTCGGCGCGAGGGGAAGATCGCATGGATGACCCCGCACTTCGGCGCCCAGCCCGGCACCAGTTCCACCAAGCGTCCGGCCGCAATGTCATCGCGCACGACCACGGCAGGCAGGTGGACGATGCCGACACCGGCAACCACCGCGTGGCGAAGCGCCATCAGGTCATCGGTGACCATTCTTGGCGTGTGCCGAATTGTCGCGCTGGCGCCGTCGGCACCGAGCAACTCCCATTGATATTCACGCTGCGCACCGCCCCAGTGCAGGCTGGGCAAGCCGCTCAGGTCGGCGGGAGAGGGCGGTGACGACAGGTGTTCGGCGAATGCCGGACTGCCCACAATGCACTGAGTGCTGTTGCCCAGCACCTTCATCACCATGTCGGTGTTTTCCAACGGCGGAAAACGTACCCGCAACGCAATGTCGTAACCCTCGTGGATCAAGTCGACCCGGCGGTTGGTGCTCTCGATGAACAACTCCACCAGCGGATACTTGAGCATGTAGCGGGTCAGCATCGGCCCTACCCAGGAGTTCAGCAACGCCGTCGGGCAACTGATGCGCACCAGACCCTGGGGTTCCGAGCGATTGCGTTCGATCAATTCGGCAGCGCTTTCCGCTTCGACGCGCATCGCCAGGCAACGCTGGTAATAGGCCAGGCCGATTTCTGTCAGCGAAAATTGGCGGCTGGTGCGATTCAGCAACCGCACGCCAAGGCGCTCCTCGAGTTCGGCAATGCGTCGACTGAGCTTGGACTTGGGCATGTCCAGCGCCCGCCCGGCCGCAGCAAAGCCCTGATGTTCCACCACTTGGGTGAAGTAGTAGAGGGTGTTGAGGTCTTCCACCATCGTTCTCCAAATAGAACGCTAAGGTTGATTTTTGCAGTCTAGCGCAGCAAAGGCCTCGGTTTTAAGCTTTGTCCATGGCTTCAACCACCTGATTCGGAGGCACCATGAAAAACATCATCGGTATCTACACCAGCCCGCGAGCCCATTGGGTCGGCGACGGTTTCCCGGTTCGCACGCTGTTTTCCTACGACAACCTGGGCAAACACATCAGCCCGTTCTTGCTGCTGGATCACGCCGGTCCTGCTGAATTCACCCCGACCACCGAGCGTCGTGGCGTTGGTCAGCATCCGCACCGTGGCTTCGAAACCGTGACTATCGTTTACAAAGGCGAGCTGGAACACCGCGACTCCACCGGCAGCGGCGGCAAGATCGGCCCCGGCGACGTGCAATGGATGACCGCCGCCTCGGGAATTTTCCATGAAGAGTTCCACTCCGAAGGCTTCGCCAAAAGCGGTGGCACCCTGGAAATGGTGCAGTTGTGGGTCAACCTGCCAGCCAAGGACAAAATGGCCGAGGCCGGTTACCAGACGATTCTGGATGGCGACATCCCGAGCATTGCCTTGAAGAACAACGCCGGCAGCGTGCGATTGATCGCCGGTGAATTCGAAGGCCACAAAGGGCCGTCGCGCACTTTTACCCCGATCGACGTCTGGGACCTGCGCCTGAATGCCGGCAAGTTGCTAACGCTGGATCTGCATGAAGGGCGCAACACCGCACTGGTGGTTTTGCGCGGTTCGATTCAAGTCAACGGCCTGGAGTCGGTGCGTCAAGGGCAGTTGGCATTGTTCGACCGCAAGGGCGATCAAATTACCCTCGAAGCCAGCGAGGACGCGGTGGTGCTGCTGCTCAGCGGCGAACCGATTGACGAACCGATCGTCGGTCACGGCCCGTTCGTGATGAACACCGAGCAAGAAATTCACCAGGCCTTCGCCGACTTCCAGTCCGGCCGCTTCGGCCGGATGCACGGTTAATCCGTAGCGCTTCTACAACCCGACTCTACCCAGGATGAGTGGGCCGGTTTTCAGGCCAGGGATGGCTGTTGCCCAATCGAAAGAGGAAACGCATATGAACAACGTCAACGCGGCCAACTTCAACGGCCAGAAACCGACCATCGACCCCAACGACAGCGCCATGCTGTTAATCGACCATCAGAGCGGACTGTTTCAGATCGTCAAAGACATCGACGTACCGCAGCTGCGGGCCAACGCCATTGCCCTGGCGAAAGCCGCGACCCTGCTGAAGATGCCCGTCATTACCACCGCTTCCGTGCCACAAGGTCCGAACGGGCCGCTGATCCCTGAGATTCACGAAGCTGCGCCGCATGCGCAATACGTGGCCCGTAAAGGTGAAATCAATGCCTGGGACAACCCGGAATTTCACGCGGCGGTCAAAGCCACCGGCAAGAAAACCCTGGTGATCGCCGGCACCCTGACCAGCGTGTGCTTGGCGTTCCCCTCCATTGCGGCGGTGCATGAAGGCTACAAGGTGTTCGCCGTGGTCGACGCTTCGGGCAACCACTCGAAACTGGCCACCGATCTGACAATCGCCCGTTTGGCTCAGGCCGGAGCGGTGCCGATCGACATCATGGCCACGCTCTCTGAGCTGCAAGGCTCGTGGAACCGTTCGGACGCCGAGCAGTGGGCCGCTGTCTACGCCCAGGCCATGCCGCATTATCAATTGCTGATCGAGAGCTATCTCAAGGCTCAGCAAGTGGCGAATGAACACGAAACGCTGGATTCCCAGCGCTAACTGCAACCACCACGCCGACTTCCCTCGGCATCGATAAAACGTGAGGACTACTGCAATGACTACTTCTTACAAGCGTCTCGACAAGGATAACGCCGCCGTTCTGTTGGTGGATCATCAGGCAGGCCTGCTGTCGCTGGTACGCGACATCGAACCGGATCGTTTCAAGAACAACGTGCTGGCCCTGGCCGACCTGGCCAAGTACTTCAAATTGCCGACCATTCTGACCACCAGTTTTGAAACCGGCCCCAACGGCCCGCTGGTGCCCGAGCTCAAGGCGCTGTTTCCGGACGCGCCATACATTGCTCGCCCTGGCCAGATCAACGCGTGGGACAACGAAGACTTCGTCAAGGCGATCAAGGCCACCGGCAAGAAGCAATTGATCATCGCTGGTGTGGTGACTGAAGTGTGCGTGGCGTTCCCGGCGCTGTCGGCGCTGGCCGAAGGCTTTGACGTGTTCGTGGTGACCGATGCTTCCGGCACTTTCAACGAACTGACCCGTCAATCGGCATGGGACCGCATGTCGGCCTCCGGCGCGCAACTGATGACCTGGTTCGGCCTGGCCTGTGAGCTGCATCGCGACTGGCGCAACGATGTGGAAGGCCTGGGGACCTTGTTCTCCAACCACATCCCGGACTACCGCAACCTGATGACCAGCTACAACACCCTGACCGACAGCAAATAGCACAAGCGCACATCGCCCCACTGTAGGAGCTGCCGCAGGCTGCGATCTTTTGATCTTGATTGAAGATCAAAAGATCGCAGCCTGCGGCAGCTCCTACAATGTATGCGATATTGCGCCGATAACCCGTGCTGGAGTTGCTTGATGCTGTCGTTGCTCACTGAACATCCGCTGATTTGCGCGTTGGTCCTGATCCTGACCGATCTGGTGTTGTGGCGCTTGATTGGCACCCGTGGCCACAACGTGAAACTGCTGGTACGGGTGGTGATTTTCGCGCTGTACAGCCTGGTGCTGTTCAACGAAGGCATGAACCCGCTGGAACCGGCGCCCTGGGTCGAGAACGTGCCGTTGCATCTGGCGGCCACGGGGTTGCAGATCGGCTGGTGGCTGTTCGCTGCGCGCACCCTGACCGTGCTGATCGGCGCGGGACTGATGCAACGGGTGGGGCATACCGGGCGTTTGCTCCAGGATTTGCTGGGTGCGGTGATCTTCCTGGTCGCGGTCATCGCCGCCCTGGCCTACGTGCTCAATCTGCCGGTCAGGGGCGTGCTGGCCACGTCCGGCGCGTTGGCGATCATCGTCGGCCTGGCGTTGCAAAGTACCCTCAGCGACGTGTTTTCCGGGATCGTCCTCAACACCACCAAACCCTATCAACTGGATGACTGGATCGCGATCGACGGCACGGAAGGCCGGGTCATCGACATCGACTGGCGCGCCACGCGGCTGCAAACCTCCCAGGGCAGCATGATCGTGATTCCCAACTCGCTGGCGGCCAAGGCCAAGATCACCAACTTCAGCCGGCCCAGCGACATGTTCGGCGTTGCGATCAGTCTGCAGATCAGCCCCCATGTCCGTCCCAGTACGGTGATCGAAGCCCTTGAGCGCGCAAAGCAGGGCTGCCGCATTCTGCTCAGCAAGCCTTCGCCAAAAGTCGCGCTGAAAAGCTCTACGGCCGCTGGCGTGGAATACGAAATCAGCGGCTTTGTCGCCTCGATGAGCGAAAAGCGCGAGGTGCGCAATCAACTCTACGATCTGGCGTATCGGCACTTGCGCGCATCCGGGGTCAATTTGCTGTCGAGCGTGGAACCGATTCCGACCACCGACCTCTCACGGCCACGGGCGTTGATCGACAGTTCGCCGATTTTCTCGACCTTGCGTGAGGAAGAGAAAGAAACCTTCAGCCAGAACATGACCCTGCAAAACTTCCGCGCCGGGGAGACGATCCTGGCGGCGGAGGAGGTCAGCGATCATTTGTTCATCATCGAGTCCGGGGTGGTGTCGGTGACGCTGAACCGCAACGGGACGCTCATGGAAACCGGTCGCATGGGGCCGGGTGAAGTGATCGGCGAGGCCGGCATCCTGACCGATAGCTCGCTGCCGGCGGAATTCGCCGCGAAAACTGCTTGTGTGCTTTATCGCATTGAAAAGGGCTATTTGAGACCGTGCCTGGAGGCTCGCCACGACATCAACGATGCGATGCAAAACTTGCTGGATTTCCGCTTGCACAAGGTCAAGGCGATGAGTCAGGACGTGCCGTTGGTGGTGCAGAAGAAGGGGTTTTTGAAGTGGTTGCTTAATCGGGCGTAAGCCGCTGCGTTCCTGGAGGTCATTGGCCTCCTCGACTTCTGGAATATTGGCTATTTGTGCAAACCGGTCGCGGGGCTAACGTAATGACACATTCACCTGCCCTGGAGCCTTCCATGCAACCGCGTATCGATTTCTACACCGCCTCGCCTGACGCTCTCAAAGCGATGATCGCCCTGGAAACCGCCGTCTCCAAACTGCCGCTGGAAAAGAACCTGATTGAACTGGTCAAGCTGCGCGCGTCGCAGATCAACGGCTGTGCCTTCTGTATCGACATGCACACGGCCGATGCGATCAAGGGGGGCGAGACCCCACGTCGTCTCTTCGCCGTAACCGCCTGGCGTGAGGCGCCGTTCTTTTCCGAGCGCGAGCGTGCCGCGCTGCTCTGGACCGAATCCCTGACCCAACTCAGCCTGACCCACGCCCCGGACGAAGACTACGAAGTGGTCAGCGCTCAGTTCACACCGAAGGAAATGGTCGACCTGACCGTGGCCATCAGCACCATAAACAGCTGGAATCGCCTGGCCGTTGGCTTCCGCAAAACACCTCAAGCCTGACTTTCAGCAGGAGCGCCGATGCCTCAGTGAGCATCGGCACTCGGCGCGGCCGGTGGTTGCACCTTGCGCATCAAGGGCACCATCACCGTGGCGATGATGAAGCAGACCATGATCATCAGAAACGCGTCGCCGTAGGTTTGCGTTTGCGCTTCGCGATAGGTCAGCAGCCAGAGCTGATGCAGGCTCGCAGTGACCCCGACATCGCCGCCCTGGCCCAGGGCGGCGAAGTTGTTTGCGACCTGGGACAGCCACTGGTTCAGCGCCTCGTTGGTGCTGTTGAGGTTTTCCGCCAATCTTGTGAAGTGCAGATTGGTGCGATCGTTGAGAATGGTCGCGCACGCGGCGATACCGATGGCGCCGCCCAGGTTGCGCATCAGGTTGAACAGCCCTGAAGCATGTTTGAGTCGCGCCGGTGCCAATCCACCCAAAGTCAAAGTCACCGCTGGCGGCACCGCCAGTTGCTGGGCGATGCCGCGCAAGGCTTGCGGCAGCATCAATTCCCTGGCGCCCCAGTCGTGGGTGATCGGGCTGAAATCCCACATCGACAAGGCAAACAACCCAAGGCCGGTCATCATGATCCAGCGCAGGTCGACGCGATTGGCCAGAAAGGCGTACAGCGGAATCGCCATGATCTGGAACACCCCAGTGGAGAAAACCGCCAGACCAATGTCCAGCGCGCCATACCCACGCACCCGGCCAAGAAACAGTGGCGTCAGGTAAATGGTGGCGAACAGACCAATCCCGGTGACGAAGGAAAAGAAGCAGCCGAGGGCGAAGTTGCGGTCCTTCAAGGCATGCAAATCGACGATCGGATTGGCCACGTGCAAGGTCCGGCCAATGAACGCCAGGCCGGCCAGGCCGCTGATCCACGCCGTGGTGAGAATGGTGCGGTCGCTGAACCAGTTCCAGCGCGGGCCTTCTTCGAGGGTGTATTCCAGGCAACCGAGAAACAGCGCCAGAAACACCATGCTCAGATAGTCGGCGCCCTTGAGCAATGAGAGTTCCGGTTGGTCGATTTTCACCAGCATCGGCACCGCCACCGCGACGAAAATCCCCGGTACCAGGTTGATGTAGAACAGCCAGTGCCAAGAGGAAATGTCGGTGATCCAGCCACCAATCACCGGACCCAGGGTCGGCGCCAACGAAGCCACAGCGCCGATGGTGGCGGCGGCAATCACCCGTTGCTTGCCGGTGAAGAAAAAGAATGCGGTGGTGAATACCAGCGGAATCATCGAACCGCCGAGAAAACCTTGCAAGGCGCGGAAGGCGATCATGCTCTGAATGTTCCACGCCGCGCCGCAAAGCAGGCTGGTCAGGGTAAAACCCACCGCTGACGCGCAGAACAACCAGCGCGTGGAAAACACCCGCGACAGCCAGCCGGACAGCGGAATCACGATGATTTCAGCGATAAGGTAGCTGGTTTGCACCCAGGCGGTTTCGTCGGTGCCGGCGGAGAGGCCACCGCCAATGTCACGCAACGACGCCGAGACAATCTGGATATCCAGCAGCGCAATGAACATGCCGATGCACATGCTGGCGAAGGCGAAGACCTTGGTCGCCGTCGTCATGCTCGCGGCATCGAACGGTTGCGCGGGGAGGGCGAGCGCGCGGCTCATGGTACGCTGGCCACGGCTGTGGTTTCAGGCTCCTTGCGCGTGTCGACTTCCGCGGTGACAGACAAGCCGGGGCGTAGATGGCCGAGCACGCTATCGGCCGGATCAAGATGAATTCGCACCGGCACTCGCTGCACGATCTTGGTGAAGTTGCCGGTGGCGTTTTCTGGCGGCAGCACGCTGAATTGCGAACCGCTGGCGGGAGCAAGGCTGTCCAGATGACCGTGGAATTCTTGCCCGGAAAGCACGTCGGCATGAATCACCACCCGTTGCCCCGGCACCATGCGCGCCAGTTGGTCTTCCTTGAAATTGGCATCGACCCACAAGCCGCTGGACGGCACCACCGACAGCAACTGCGAACCGGCCTGGGCATAAGCGCCGACCCGCGCCCGGCGATTGCCGATCACACCATCCACAGGGGCGCGAAGTTCGGTGTAGCCGACGTACAACTGCGCCAGGTCACGCTCGGCTTTGGCTTGAATCAACGCGGCGCGGGCTTGTTGTTTCTGGGTAGCGATCACATTCAATTGCCGTTGCGCTGCCAGCAATTCAGCCTGGGCGCGATTGCTTTGGGCCTGTGCCGTCTTGAAAGTGGCGTTGGCCCGTTGCGCGCTTTCCACCGAGACCGCGTTGGTGGTGACGAGCTTTTTGTAGCGCGCATCGTCATCGCGCGAGCGCAAGGTTTCGGCACCGGCGGCGTCAATGCCGGCTCGTGCCTGGCCGATCACCGCTTGTTGCAGTTGCTCGGTGGCATCAAGGTTGGCGAGCAAGGCTTCTTCCGCCGCCACCGCGCCTTCGGTCTTGGCCAGGTTGGCGCGGTAATCGCGGGCGTCGAGACGAATCAACACATCGCCAGCCTTGACCTTCTGGTTATCAGTCACCAGCACTTCATCGATGTAACCCGCGACCTTCGACCCAATCACCGTCACGTCGCCGCCGATGTACGCGTCGTCGGTTTCTTCAATGAACCGCCCGGCCGTCCACCAATGCGCGACGTACACACCGGCCAGCACTAGCGCAGCGATGACCGTTGTCGCCAGTAACAGGCGCTTTAGCAGGGAAGGCTTCGGGGTGTTCACCGGCACAGCAAGGTCGGGTTCAACGGTGGGCATGCTGGTCATGGAGAATTACCTGTCGGAAACGGCGATAAATTACGCACGTAATATGACGTATGTCATATTTGGTAGCAATTGGTTTTTGTTGCCGGTCGTCAGGTGCGTGTGATCGTGAACTGAACTGCGATCTGTAGGAGCCGGCTTGCTGGCGATTGGGATCTCAGAGATGTGCTGTTCTCGAGGTCGTCATCGCTGGCAAGCCAGCTCCTACAGGTCAGGGCTAACGTCGATCCATCGGAAAAGCTCCCGATGTTGTCATCCACCGCAGCGCGGGTATTGGTGACTTCACTGCGCGATGGCTGTGATTTGTTGGATGTCGTCGGGCGACGATTGCAGCGGCAGGTTTCAGCGTAGATAAAAAAGGGCGCCTTTCGGCGCCCGGTTTCAGCGTTTCAAAACAGCAAACTCTCAGGCGCGCTCAAAAATCGCTGCAATCCCCTGACCGCCACCAATGCACATGGTCACCAGCGCATAACGGCCGTTGATGCGGTGCAGTTCGTGGATGGCTTTGGTGGCGATGATGGCGCCGGTGGCGCCGACCGGGTGGCCGAGGGCGATGCCCGAGCCGTTAGGGTTGACTTTGGCCGGGTCGAGGTCGAGTTCCTGGCTGACGGCGCAGGCTTGTGCGGCGAAGGCGATATTGGCTTCGACCACGTCCATGTCGGCGACGGTCAGGCCGGCGCGTTTGAGCGCCAGGCGTGTGGCCGGGATTGGGCCAAGGCCCATCAGTTCCGGTTCGACACCGGCGTGGGCGTAGCTGACCAGGCGGGCGAGTGGGCGCAGGTTGTTGACCTGTACCGCGGCGCCGGTGGCCATGACCAGTGCGGCGGCACCGTCGTTCAGGCCGGAAGCGTTGCCGGCGGTGACCGAGCCGTCCTTTTTGAACGCTGGCTTCATCGCCGCCAATTGTTCCAGGGAGGTGGCGCGTGGATGCTCGTCGACGCTAAACAGCTTGGTGCCTTTGCGATCCTGGATTTCCACGGTCGCGATCTGCTCGTTGAAGTAGCCGTTGGCAATCGCATGGGCGGCGCGTTTCTGGTCTTCCAGCGCCAGGGCGTCCTGCATTTCGCGGGTGATGCCGTTGCGCGCGGCGACGTTTTCGGCGGTGATGCCCATGTGGATGCCGTGGAACGGGTCGTGCAGGATGCCCAGCATGTAGTCGATGGCTTGCACATTGCCCATGCGCGCACCCCAACGGGCGGACGGCAGCAGGTACGGGCCGCGGCTCATGGACTCGGCGCCGGCGCCGATGGCGATGTCGGCATCGCCCAACATCAAGGTCTGGGCGGCATTGATGATGGCCTGCAGGCCGGAACCGCAGAGGCGGTTGACGTTATAGGCCGGGGTTTCTTTCGGGATGCCGGCGTTGATGGCGGCGACGCGGGAGATGTAGGCATCGCGGGTGTCGGTCGGGATCACGTTACCCATCACCAGGTGACCGACGAGTGCCGGGTCCACGGCGGCGCGTTCCAGGGCGGCTTTCACAGCGGTGGTCGCGAGGTCGGCCGGTGGCACGTCCTTGAGCGAACCGCCGAAGGTGCCAATGGCGGTACGGGCGGCGCTGACAACGTAGATTTCCGGGGTGTTCATGGCTGTTTTCCTTTCGGTGGATTCTTATCTGTACTGCGATTGAGCAGGGCGTTCAAGGCCGTTTTTGCTTCATCGCTGTTGAGGCGCTGGATGAACAGCAAGTTCTCTTCGCGCAGGGTGGCTTGCAGTTCGGCCATGCCGGCCTGTTTCATCAATTGACGCGATTGGCGCAGGGATTCTTGTGGCATTGCCATCAGTCGCTGGGCGAGACGGGTGGCCGCCGCCAGGCATTGCGCGCCGTCGTCGAATACTTCGTTGGCCAGGCCCCACGTCAACGCTTCGCTGCCGTCGAGGCTGTCGCCCAGCAACAGCAGACGCGTCGCTCGGGCCTGACCTAGCAGGCGCGGCAGCAGCAGGCTGGCGCCAAACTCCGGACACAGGCCCAGGTTGACGAAAGGCATGCGCAGCTTGGCGTTGCGGGTGACCAGGACCTGATCGCAATGCAGCAGCAACGTGGTGCCGATGCCGATGGCCGCCCCGCAAACCGCAGCAATCAGCGGTTTTTGCAGGTGAGTCACGGCGCGCATCAGGCGGAATGCCGGGCTGTCCAGATGCGTCGGTGGTTCCTGAAGGAAATCCACCAGGTCGTTGCCGCTGGTAAAGCACGTCGGGCCGCCGGTCACGATGATCACCCCGACCGAGTCGTCTTCGTCCGCCGCAAACAACAGGTCGGCCAACCTCGTGTACATGCTGTTGGTCAACGCGTTGAGCTTGTCGGGACGATCGATCGTCAGCGTCAGCACTCCATCGCGATGCTCTTGTTTGATCAGGTCGGTCATTGCTGGCTCTTGCAGAGTCGGTTCGACGGCCACTTTAAGCGCCGGGCTTACTCCGGAGCTATGACAAAACGGGTCAACCGAGCTGATGCTTTTTGCCATATGGCGTCGCGAAAACGACCACACACCCATTCGGGGTATGGTGCCGTCCGGCGAATCCACCAATAGTAGGTTCATCCGCTCATCCAGAGCCGAACTCGCTTGATAAGGTGCATTTGCTATGGGCAAGACACTGCTTAAGGTGATTTCCAGTCTGTTTGTTGTACCGCTGACTTTGAATGCCTACGCCGCCGAGGTGAACGACAGCAATACGCTGCGGTTGTACAACTGGACGGATTACATCGGCGAGAACACCCTGGCGGACTTTGAAAAGGCCACCGGTATCAAGGTCATCTATGACACGTTCGATGCCTATGAAACGGTGCAGGCCAAGTTGCTCACCGGCCACTCCGGTTATGACCTGATCGTGCTCAACGCGTCCCTGGTGCCGCCGCTGATCCAGGCCAAAGTCTTCCAGCCGCTGGACAAGAAGTTGCTGCCGGGCTGGAGCAATCTCGACCCGAAAGTGCTGCACGACTTGCAAGGGTTCGATCCGGGCACCGCCTACTCGGCGCCCTACACCTGGGGCAGTAACGGCGTCACCTATAACGTCGACAAGATCAAGGAACGCATGCCGGATGCGCCAATCGGTTCGCTGGCGATGATCTTCGATCCGAAGATCGTCTCGCGCTTCGCCGACTGCGGCGTGACCCTGCTCGACGCCCCCACCGAAGTCATCCCGATGGCCCTGACGTATCTGGGGCGAGACCCAAGAAGCGCCGCGCCGGAGGATCTGAAAGCCGCCCAGGATTTGCTCCTGTCGGTGCGGCCTTACATCCGCAAATTCGACTCGGTCAATTACCTCACTAGCCTGCCCAATGGCGACGTGTGCATGGCGATGACCTGGTCTGGCGACTACGCGACAGCCATGGCCCGTGCCGAAGAAGCCAAGAAGCAGATCAACCTGGCGTACTTCATTCCCAAGGAAGGCTCGCTGATCTGGTTCGACAACATGTACATCCCGACCGACGCGCCCCACGTCGCCAACGCCCACAAGTTTCTGGAGTACTTGATGCAGCCGCAGGTGATGGCGGACGTAAGCGATTACATCAATTACGCCAACAGCAATGCGGCGGCCACGCCCTTGTTGAATGCCAGTGTGCGCGACAACCCGGCCATCTACCCCGATGCACAAACCCGCGAGCGGCTCTTCCCGCAGAAAACCCAGAACGCGAAAGACATGCGTGCCATGACACGCGTCTGGAGCACCGTGAAAAGCGGAATTTGATCGTTCAATCGTTTTGTTTGAGGTTTTGGTATGACTAACTCGACTAAAAAACTGTTCTCGACCGTGGAAGCGGCCGAGCTGGTCAAGGCCGACAAGGCTCATCACATGCACGGCTATCACGTGTTCGACGAGCATGCCGAGCAAGGCTCGCTGAACATCGTGGCCGGTGACGGCGCCTACATTTACGACACCGAGGGCAACCGCTTTCTCGACGCGGTCGGCGGCATGTGGTGCACCAACATTGGCCTCGGTCGCGAGGAAATGGCCCTGGCCATCGCCGATCAAGTGCGGCAGCTGGCCTATTCCAATCCGTTTTCCGACATGTCGAACAACGTGGCGATTCAGCTGTGCGAAAAACTTGCCAGCCTCGCGCCCGGCGATCTCGACCATGTGTTCCTCACCACCGGCGGCTCCACGGCGGTGGACACCGCATACCGGCTGATCCAGTACTACCAGAACTGCCGGGGCAAGCCGGAGAAGAAGCACATCATCGCCCGTTTCAACGCCTATCACGGCTCGACCACGCTGACGATGTCGATCGGCAACAAGGCCGCCGACCGGGTGCCGGAGTTCGATTACGCCAACCCGCTGATCCACCACGTTTCCAATCCCAATCCCTACCGCGCGCCGGAAGGCATGGACGAGGCGCAGTTTCTCGAGTTCCTGGTCAAGGAATTCGAAGACAAGATCCAGTCGATTGGCGTCGACAAGGTTGCGGCTTTTTTCGCTGAACCGGTGATGGGTTCGGGTGGCGTGATCATTCCGCCAAAGGGTTATCTCAAGCGCATGTGGGAGGTCTGCCAGCGCTTCGACATCCTGTTTGTCGCCGATGAAGTGGTCACTTCGTTCGGACGCTTGGGCAAGTTCTTCGCGTCCAAGGACGTGTTCGACGTTCAGCCCGACATCATCACCACCGCCAAGGGGCTGACCTCGGCCTATCTGCCGCTGGGCGCGTGCATCTTTTCCGACCGCATCTGGAAGGTCATCGCCGAGCCGGGCAAGGGCCGCTGCTTCACCCACGGTTTCACCTACAGCGGCCATCCGGTGTGCTGCACGGCGGCGCTGAAGAACATTGAGATCATCGAGCGGGAAAACCTGCTGGCCCATGTCGACGATGTCGGCGGCTACCTGGAGCAGCGTCTGGCCACACTCAGGGATTTGCCGCTGGTGGGCGATGTGCGTTGCCTGAAGTTGATGGCCTGCGTGGAGTTCGTCGCCGACAAACGCACCAAGGCGTTGTTCGCCGACGAGATCAATATCGGCGAGAAAATCCATTCGCGAGCCCAGGCCAAAGGCTTGCTGGTGCGGCCGATCATGCACCTCAATGTCATGTCGCCGCCGCTGATTCTCACTTACGCCCAAGTGGATGAAATCGTCGAGATCCTGCGCGAGTGCATTCTGGAAGTGGCGGCCGAGCTTGAGCAGAGCGGCCAGTATTCCGGGCAATGAGTGCTTCAGTCAGGCTTTTACCTAGGGCCTGCTCACCCGCTAGACTGCGGGGCATGAGCAAACCGAACGACGATACGTTGATCGCAATGCCCTTCGGGGCGTTGCACAAATGGCATGGGGGAATGCGCGAGGCATTCGCCCATATCGACGAGCCTGACGCCCTGCAATACCTGGCGTCAGCCTTGGCGCAACTGGTGTCCATCGAGTCGATGATGATCAGCCTGGAGCGCAAGGACCGCGCGCCGCAGTTGCTGCATCAGCGCGGGATTGCCCAGGAGTATCAGGTGTCGATTCTCGAGCGCTATTTTTCCGGCGGCTATTTGCTCGACCCATTTTGCCTGGCGGTGGAGCAGGGGCTGGCGCAGGGGTTCTATCACCTGGAGGAAATTGCCCCGGACAACTTTTTCGACAGTGACTATTACAAGACTTACTACCTGAACGCGGGTTGTTCGGAAGACAGCTACTACATCGTCGACGCCGGCAATGACACGAAGATTTCCGTGAGCCTCTTTCAAGGTTTCGGCGGTGAGTGCCTGCGGGTCGAACAGTTGAATGTGTTGCGCGCCGTCGAGCCGCTGGTGCGCGAGTTTGTCAGCGAGTTCAGTCAGCGTGGCTTGCAGCGCAATAGCGAAATCCAGAGCAATAACGATCAAGGCCTGCGCGATGATCTCAAGCACCGGGTGCAGTCGGCGTTCGAGCAATTCGGTTGCGACGTGCTGACCGAACGCGAGCGGGAAGTGGCCCACATGGTACTCAGGGGCCACTCGGTGAAGTCCACGGCCAGCCAGATGAGCATCTCACCGGAAACCGTGCGCATGCACCGCAAGAATCTGTATATGAAGTTGGAAGTGGGATCGCAGTCGGAGTTGTTTGCGCTGTTTATCGAGTGGTTGCGCAAGCACTGAACATAACGCAGGCATTGTAGGAGCTGGCTTGCCAGCGATGGCGGTGTGTCAGTCGACATCTTCGTTACCGATAGATCGCCATCGCCAGCAAGCCGGCTCCTACGGGTTTTGCGGTGGATCAAATTCCTGGGGCCTACCCGTAACCTTGTGGGAGCTGGCTTGCCAGCGATGGCGGCATATCAGCTGACATCATCGTGACCGACAGATCGCCATCGCCAGCAAGCCGGCTCCTACAAGAGGCGGTCAGTCTTCGCGTTTGACGACCAAGGTCAAAATGTCATAGCTGGCGACCAACTCACCGAGCTGGTTGGTGACTTCCACATCCCACGCCACCACCCCTTGCGGAACGCCTTGCGGGCTCTTTTTGCCCTGGTCGATTTTGCGTTTGCAGGTCAGGCGCGCCTGGATGGTGTCGCCGATGCCCACCGGGTTGATGAAGCGCAAGGTGTCGAGGCCGTAGTTGGCCAGCACCGGGCCGACGCCGGGGGATACGAACAAACCGGCGGCTGCCGACAGCACGAAATAACCGTGGGCGATACGTTTGCCGAATTGCGATTCCTTGGCCGCGATGTCGTCGAAGTGCATGTAGAAGTGATCGCCGGACAGGCAACCGAAATTCACCAGGTCCGCCTCGGTTACGGTACGACGGTGCGTCAGCAGCGACTCGCCAATCTGCAGATCCTGGAAGTAGCGACGGAACGGATGCACCTCGGTTTCAATGACCTTGGCGCCACGTACGAATTCGCCGGTAACGGCTGCCAGCATGGTCGGCGAACCTTGCACCGCCGCGCGTTGCAGGTAATGTTTCACCGCACGCAAACCACCGAGTTCTTCACCACCGCCGGCACGACCTGGGCCACCGTGTTTCAGCTGCGGCAGAGGCGAGCCGTGACCGGTGGATTCACCCGCGCAATTGCGGTCCAGCACCAGCAAACGGCCGTGCAATGCCGCCGCCACCGGAATCGCTTTGGCGGCGATTTGCGGATCCTTGGTCACCAGGCTGGCGACCAGACTGCCTTTACCGCGTGCGGCGAGTGCCAGTGCTTCATCCAGATCGTCGTAAGCCATCAACGTGCTGACCGGGCCAAACGCTTCGATATCGTGGGCGCCACCTTCGGCATGCGGATCGCGGGACTGCAACAGCGTCGGGGCGAAGAACGCGCCTTTATCTACGTTCACACCGCGTGGTTCAAAGCCATCGCGGGCGCCGAACAGCATATCGCTGCTCTGCAACAGGGCTTCCAGGCGTTCGGCCACGTCTTTCTGCTGATCGTGGGAAGCCAACGCACCCATGCGCACCCCTTCCACCGACGGGTCGCCGACGACCACTTTTGCCAGACGATCACGCAGGCGCGTGGCCACTGCATCGATGTGTTTGGCCGGCACAATGGCGCGGCGAATGGCGGTGCATTTCTGCCCGGCCTTGGTGGTCATTTCCCGAGCGACTTCCTTGATGAACAGCTCGAATTCTTCGTCTTCCGGGGTGACGTCCGGGGCGAGGATTGCGCAGTTCAGCGAGTCGGCTTCGGCGGTGAACGGCACCGAATTGCGGATCAGGTTCGGGTTTACGCGCAGCTTGGCCGCGGTGTCGGCGGAACCGGTGAAGGTCACCACGTCCTGGCCTTGCAGGCGGTCGAGCAAATCGCCGGTGCCGCCGATGATCAGTTGTAGGCTGCCCGCCGGCAGCAGGCCCGATTCGTCCATCATGCGCACCACGGCTTCGGTCAGGTAGCTGGTGGCGCTGGCCGGTTTGACGATGCACGGCATGCCCGCGAGGAAGCTCGGGGCGAACTTTTCCAGCATGCCCCAGATCGGGAAGTTGAAGGCGTTGATGTGCACCGCCACGCCACCGCGCGGCACCAGAATGTGGGTGCCGGCGAAGGTGCCCATTTTGCTCAGTTGCAGCGCCGGGCCTTCGTGGACGACGTTGCCGGATGGCAATTCACGGGAGCCGAGGCTGGCGTAGGTGAACAGCGTGCTGTTGCCGCCTTCGATGTCGATCCAGCTGTCGGCACGGGTCGCGCCGCTGTGATGGGAGATCGCGTAGAGCTGTTCCTTGCGCTCGCTCAAGTACAAGGCTAGTGCCTTGAGGCGTTGGGCGCGTTGCTGGAAATCCAGCGCCATCAGGCCGCTGACGCCTTGGCGGCGGCCGTGTTCGATGGCTTCGGCGAAGTCCGGGCGTTCTTCGTGGGTACGGAATATTTCATGGCCGTCGAGGGCGCTGCGCAGGACCTGCGCGCCGTGTTGGCCGATCCAGCGACCGGCGATGAAGCTTTGCAGGGTGGGTGAAGAGGACATCACAATTGCTCCGGGTTTGGTCAGTGTCTGGCGCAGCCGTAGCCGCGCCCTTCAAGTTAAGGGTCAGTGCTGGCTGGCGCCCGAGGCGCCGATGCCGGTCATGGAGCGGATGAACTGCGCCAGGTAACGGCCACGTTCAAGCACTGCACGGGGTGATCGGTCGGTGACGGAAAACAGCCAGGCGCTGAAGAAGGCCAGGCTCATGGAAAACAGTGCCGGGTTGGAATACGGGAACAGCGCCTTGTCGTGGTGCATCACGTTGACCCACACCGCCGGGCTCAGCACCAGCAAGACGATTGCCGAGACCAGCCCCATCAGGCTGCCGATGACCGCGCCACGGGTGGTCAGGCCTTTCCAGTACATCGAAAGGAATAGCACGGGGAAATTCACCGACGCGGCGATGGCCAGCACCAGGCCCGAGAGGAAGGCAATGTTTTGCGATTCGAAGAGCAGGCCCAGGATGATCGCCAGCACACCAATGCAAGCCGTGGCGATGCGCGAGACACGCATTTCCTGCTGTTCACTGGCCTGGCCCTTGCGCATCACGCAGGCATACAGGTCGTGGGACACCGCCGAGGCGCCGGACAATGCCAGCCCGGCGACCACCGCCAGAATGGTGGCGAAGGCCACCGCCGAAATGAAGCCGAGGAACAGGTTACCGCCCACGGCCTGGGCCAGGTGCACGGCGACCATGTTGCCGCCGCCGATGATCGCGCCGCTGGCATCGCGGTACGAAGGATCGGTGCCGACCATGACGATGGCGCCGAAGCCGACGATGATCAGCAGCAGGTAGAAGTAGCCAATGAAACCGGTGGCGTAGAACACGCTTTTACGTGCTTCCTTGGCATCGCTGACCGTGAAGAAACGCATAAGGATGTGCGGCAGGCCGGCGGTGCCGAAGATCATGCCCATTCCCAGGGAAATCGCATCAATCGGGTTCGACAGCAAGCCGCCAGGGGCCATGATCGCGTTGCCCTTGGCGTGCACGGCAGTGGCCCCGGCGAACATCGCCTCGGTGCTGAAACCGAAATACTTGAGCACCATGAACGCCATGAAGCTGGTGCCGAACAGCAGCATCACCGCTTTGATGATCTGCACCCACGTAGTGGCGAGCATGCCGCCGAAGGTCACGTAAAACACCATCAACACGCCGACCAGCATCACCGCGTAGAGGTAGTCGATGCCGAACAGCAACTCGATCAATTTGCCGGCGCCGACCATCTGCGCCACCAGGTACATCAGCGCCACGGTCAGGGTGCCAAAGGCCGAAGTCAGTCGCACCGGCGTTTGTTCCAAGCGATAGGAAACTACGTCGGCAAAGGTGTATTTACCGAGGTTGCGCAGGCGCTCGGCAATCAAAAACAGGATGATCGGCCAGCCCGCCAACACGCCCAAGGCGTAGAGCAAACCGTCATAGCCATTGAGGAACATCATCGCGGAAATGCCTAGAAAGGACGCCGCCGAGATCATGTCGCCAGCTATCGCCAGGCCGTTCTGAAAGCCGCTCATGCCGCCGCCGGCGGTATAGAAGTCGCTGGCCGAACGGGTGCGCAATGCCGCCCAACGGGTCACGCCGAGGGTGAATAAAACGAACACCAGGAACATGCCGATGGCGTTCCAGTTCAATGGTCGCGATGCGCCGTCGGCAGCGACCGCAAGGTCCGTTACCACTGCCAGCGGCAGCAGGAACAGCGCGAGAAGGCGGCTCATCGGGCGCACTCCTGCTTGAGTTTTTCATTCAGCGGGTCGATCACGTTGTTGGCGCGATAGACATAAAAACCGGTCAACGCAAAGGCCAGCACCACAATCACCACACCCACCAACATGCCCACGGTGGTCACGCCGCCGCTCAGCGACTGGCCGAGGGTGGAAGGGGAGAACGCCACCAGCAGCACGAAGCCGAAATAGATCACCAGCATGATCAGCGACAGCGACCAGTAGAGCTTTTGCTTGCGCCGCACCAACTGGATGAAGTCGGGGTGCTGGCGGATGAGTTCTATGTCTTGGGGTGTCATGGAAGCGCTCTCCTTATTGTTTTTGTATGAACGAACGTATTGCCTGTGTTGTGGCGAGGGAGCTTGCTCCCGCTCGGCGGCGCAGCCGTCGTAAATCCTGCATCCGCGTTTTATCTAGCTAAACCAGATGGCCGGTTTTGGGGCCGCTTCGCAGCCCAGCGGGAGCAAGCTCCCTCGCCACAGGTTTTTGTGGATCATTCAATTACGGCAGAAGAATCAGAGCTGATCGAAATCCAGCACCACCTTGTCGCTGATCGGGAAGGCCTGGCACGACAGCACATAGCCGGCGGCCACTTCGTAGTCTTCCAAAGCGTGGTTGCTGTCCATTTCCACTTCGCCTTCGATGACCTTGCATTTGCAGGTCGAGCACACGCCGGCCTTGCACGAGTAGGGCAGTTCGGCGCCTTGGGCATTGCCGGCGTCGAGGATGCTCTGGCTGTTGCGCGGCAGGTCGAAGGCCAGGGCGCGGCCGTCGCTGATCACGGTGATCTGGCTGACCGCCGCATCCACCTGACGCGCCGCCTCGCGGGCTTCGCGTTTTTGCTGGCTGCCAGCGGCGGCGAACAGTTCGAAATGAATGCGCTCAGGCGCCATGCCCTTGGCCTTGAGGCTGTCGCGCACGGTCTCGGTCATTTCCTGCGGGCCGCAAATAAACGCGGCATCGAGGGCCTTGACGTCGAGCCAGCGGCTGAACAATTGCTCGCATTTCTCGGCATTGATGCGGCCGTTGTACAAGTCGACATCCTGCTGCTCGCGGCTGAACACGAAGATCAGGTTCAAGCGTTGCAGGTAGCGGTTTTTCAGGTCTTCGAGCTGTTCGCGGAACAGCGCGCCAGAGCTGGAACGGTTGCCGTACAGCAACGTGACGCGGCTGTGGGGCTCGGTTTCCAGGGTGGTTTTGATGATCGACAGGATCGGCGTGATACCGCTGCCGGCCGCGACCGCGAGGTAGTTGCCGTGGCGAGCAGGATCGAGTTCGACACTGAAATGTCCGGCGGGCGGCATGACTTCCAGGCTGTGCCCGGCTTTCAGCTGTTCGTTGGCAAACGCGGAAAAACGCCCGCCCGCCACACGCTTGATGGCAACGCGCAGTTCACCGTCGTTGGCCCCGGTGCAGATCGAGTAAGAACGGCGTACTTCTTCACCGTCCAGTTGGGTGCGCATCACCAGGTGCTGGCCCTGGGTGTAATGAAAGCTGTCTTGCAGCTCCTGCGGAATCTCGAAGGCGATGGACACCGCATCACGGGTCTCGGTGCGCACGTCCTTGATGGTCAGGCTGTGAAATTTGCTCATTATTGTTCTCCAACTGGGTCGGCCGATCGCCGCTCAGATGCACTTGAAATAGTCGAACGGTTCCCGGCAATCGACGCAGCGGTACAGCGCCTTGCACGCGGTGGAACCGAACTCGCTGAGCACCTCGGTGTGGGCGCTGCCGCATTGCGGGCAGACGATCACCGGGCTTTCACCGAGCAGGCTGCGCTTGCTGGTGCTGCCTTCTGGCGGTGCGATGCCGTAGGCGCGCAGGCGTTCGCGGCCGCTGGCGCTGATCCAGTCGGTGGTCCAGGCCGGGGTCAAACGGCGTTCCAGGTTGGGTGCTTGGAAACCGGCCAGCTCCAGCGCCTGGCGGATATCACTCTCAATCACTTCGGTGGCCGGGCAACCGGAGTAGGTCGGTGTGACCACCACGTGCAAATGCCCAGCCTGCCAATCGAGATCGCGAACGATGCCAAGGTCCACCACGCTGACCACCGGCACTTCCGGGTCCATGACTTCGGACAGGATCGCCCACGCAGCCGCCAGGTCGGTCGGTTGTGCCGGCCGGGCGCCGAGGTCGCTGGCGATCAGCTCACCAGGTTGCATCGGGGTACGCTCGTGGCAGGAACTGCATTTCGGCCAGCAGAATGCCCAGGTGTTCGGTGTGCAGGCCCTTGCGTGCGTTCAGGTAGAAATAGCTTGGCGCGGCGGGAACCGGCAGGGTGGCGCTGGCGAAAATTTCATTGACCTTGGCTTGCCAGGCAGCGGCGACTTGCGCGGTGTCCGGGGTGATGCCAGCGGCATGCAGACGCTGTTCGCTGTCGTCGGCGCTGGTCAGTTCCACGGTGAAACGCCAAACCTCGGGAATCGCCGCGAGCATACGCCGGTGGCTTTCCTCGGTGCCGTCACCCAGACGCTCGACCCACTCGCCGGAGCGGCGCAGGTGATAGGTGACTTCCTTCACGGCTTTGGCGGCGATTCCGGCGATGCGCTCATCGCTGGACTGGCTCAGGCCGGTGAGCACTTGCAGGTGCCAGGCGTCATACAGGAACTGCTTGAGGATGGTCACCGCGTAGTCGCCGTTGGGTTGTTCCACCAGCAGCAGGTTGCGATAGGCACGTTCGTCGCGGCGGAACGCCAGGTCATCGGCGTCGCGGCCGTCGTCCAGCAGTTCAGCGGCGTAATCCAGCCAGTTGCGCGCCTGGCCCACCAGGTCGAGGCCGACGTTCATCAGCGCCAGTTCTTCTTCCAGCGCCGGCGCCTTGCCGCACCATTGGCACAGGCGCTGGCCCTGGATCAGGGCACTGTCGCCGAGGCGCAGCAGGTATTCGATCAGATCGGTCTTGTTATTCATGGTCGACCTCACATGTGCCCGACTTCGGCCGGCAGCTCGTAGAAGCTGGCATGGCGGTAGACCTTGTCGTCCGACGGATCGAACAGGGGATCTTTTTCATCCGGCGACGAGGCGGTGATCAGCGCCGATGGCACGACCCACAGGCTCACGCCTTCGCTGCGACGGGTGTACAGCTCGCGGGCGTTCTCAATGGCCATGGTGGTGTCGGCGGCATGCACGCTGCCGACGTGTTTGTGGTTGAGGCCGTGCTTGCTGCGCACGAAAACTTCGAAGAGGGTCCACTCGGACATTTCAGTTACTCCACATCTGTTCGGTTTTTACTGGCGGGGCTGAAGATCAAAAGATCGCAGCCTTCGGCAGCTCCTACACGGGATCACCGGCTCCTGTAGGAGCTGGCGCAGCCTGCGATCTTTTGGCGGCAGGGAAGTCGCCGAAGATCAAGATCATCAAACGTGCCGAATCAGGCGGCGTTCTTGTTTTGTTTTTTGTAGGCGTGGGCGACGGCGGCTTCGCGAACCCAGGCGCCGTCTTCAATCGCCTTGCGGCGGGTGGCGACGCGTTCGGTGTTGCACGGGCCGTTGCCCTTGAGCACTTCGTAGAATTCGCTCCACTGGATCTCGCCGAAATCGTAGTGGCCGGTTTCGGCGTTCCACTTCAGGTCCGGGTCGGGGCAGGTGCAGCCCAGCAGCTCCAGTTGCGGGATGGTCTGGTCGATGAAGCGCTGGCGCAGTTCGTCGTTGCTCTGGCGCTTGATCTTCCAGGCCATGGATTGCGCGCTGTTCGGCGAGTGTTCATCGCTCGGGCCGAACATCATCAACGACGGCCACCACAGGCGATTGATGGCGTCCTGGACCATGTCTTTTTGTGCCTGAGTACCGTGGCGCATCATGGTCAGGAGGATTTCGTAGCCCTGGCGCTGGTGGAAACTCTCTTCCTTGCAGATGCGCACCATGGCCCGGGAGTAGGGGCCGTAGGAGGTGCGCTGCAAAACCACCTGGTTAACGATCGCCGCGCCATCCACCAGCCAGCCCACCGCGCCCATGTCGGCCCAGTTCAGCGTCGGGTAATTGAAGATGCTCGAATACTTGGCCTTGCCGCTGTGCAGCTTGGCGATCTCTTCGTCGCGGTCGGCGCCGAGGGTTTCCATGGCGCTGTACAGATACAGACCGTGACCGGCCTCGTCCTGGATTTTCGCCATCAATTGCAGTTTGCGTTTGAGCGTCGGCGCGCGGGTGACCCAGTTGCCTTCGGGCAACATGCCGACGATTTCGGAGTGGGCGTGCTGGGAAATCTGCCGGATCAGGGTTTTCCGGTAGGCATCTGGCATCCAATTCTTGGCTTCGATCTTGATTTCTGAATCGATTTTTTCCTGGAAAGCGCGTTCCTCTTCGGACATCTCCGAAAGGTCTTTGATGCGCTTTACGCCTGTTTCTACGAGCTGTGCGTACATTGGGGGTCTCCCGCCGTGAATCTGTTCGAGGGCATGGAGAACTTTATAAGCGATACATAAATTAATATCAAACAGTAAATGACGTGTCGTATTTGTTTTTTGTATCGCTTTGGATGAGTGGTGGTTTTTTCGGGGCTGGGTACATATCCGTTGCTGCGGTAACGGCGGCTTATGGTTTCGCCCTTACGGCGACTCACTTTTTTACAAGCGCCTAAAAAAGTAAGCAAAAAACGCTCGCCCCTTACGTACGGCCCCTCGCTAAGGCTCGGTGTTCCTTCGCTCCGGCATTCATCCGGGGGGCATCGCCTCCGGTCTGCTTCGCGACGACCTCCTCTCGATATGTGCGGCTTCGCCGCACGGCGCTGCGCGCCCACCCCCGGATAAACGCCTCCACTCAGCCTGCCGAGGGGGCGGGTGAATCAAAAGGGCCGAGGCGGCCTACCGGCCGGCCTGGTTGTTTGGTCCGTATGCATTTCAAAACTGTGGGAGGGAGCTTGCTCGCGATAGCACCCTGCCTGCCTACAAATCTCTCTCGAATGTACCCAACCCTTTAGGAGCTGCCGAAGGCTGCGATCTTTTGACCTTGCCCTTAAAAAACTAAATCAAAAGATCGCAGCCTCGTTTCACTCGTCAGCTCCTACAGGCAACGAATCACCACCGGATGTACCCAATCCAAACTGTGGGAGCCAGCCTGCTGGCGATAGCGGTATGTCAGGCGCAGCGATGTCGACTGTACGGCCGCCATCGCCAGCAAGCCGGCTCCTACAGGAATTGCGACTGGCTTCGGAATCAACAAGCTCCAGGCAAAAAAAAGCCCCGCAAAAGCGGGGCCATAAGGGGTGCAGCAGTCATGCTTTCGGACGGTTATCCAATACGTGGCAAGCCTTGCCTTCCGAGCGTTTGATCGAATGGAACGGCTGCAAGACAATCCGCGAACTGATCCCGATATACGTCTTGATGTGCTTGCTCAACTCCCCGCAAACAGCCTTCTGCTGTTCATCGCTCAGGTGCTGATGTTCAGCCTTCAACTCGACATGCACATCCACGCTGTCGAGGTTGCCATTGCGATACAGATGGATCTCATAACACTCGGCCAGCTGTTTGACTTTCAGCACCTGCTCTTCGATCTGCGTCGGGAACACGTTGACCCCGCGGATGATCAGCATGTCATCGCTGCGTCCGGTGATCTTGTCGATGCGTCGCATTGGCCGTGCAGTGCCCGGCAGCAGGCGCGTCAGGTCGCGGGTGCGGTAGCGGATCATCGGCAGGGCTTCTTTGCTCAGGGAAGTGAACACCAGTTCGCCCATCTGACCGTCCGGAAGCACTTCGCCAGTCACCGGGTCGATGATTTCCGGGTAGAAGTGGTCTTCCCAGATCGTCGGGCCGTCCTTGGTTTCGGCGCATTCCATGGCGACACCCGGGCCCATGATTTCCGAGAGACCGTAGATGTCGAGGGCGGTGATACCCAGGCGTTGTTCGATGGCGCTGCGCAGTTCGGCAGTCCACGGCTCGGCGCCGAAGATGCCCAGGCGCAGGGCCAGTTTGTGCGGGTCGATGCCCTGGCGCTCGATTTCATCGGCGATGTTGAGCATGTAGGACGGCGTGACCATGATGATATCCGGCTGGAAATCCTTGATCAGCTGCACTTGCTTTTCAGTCTGGCCACCGGACATCGGGATCACCGTGCAACCCAGGCGTTCAGCGCCGTAGTGCGCGCCGAGGCCGCCGGTGAACAGGCCGTAGCCATAGGAAATATGCACTTTGTCGCCACGCCGGCCACCCGCCGCTCGGATTGAACGGGCCACGACGTTGGCCCAGGTGTCGATGTCGTTCTGGGTGTAGCCGACGACGGTTGGTTTGCCGGTGGTGCCGCTGGACGCGTGCAGGCGCACGATGTCGTGCATCGGCACCGCGAACATGCCGTAGGGGTAGTTGTCGCGCAGGTCGGACTTGGTGGTGAACGGGAATTTCGCCAGGTCGTCGAGGGACTTGATGTCGTCCGGGTGCACGCCCAGGGCATCGAAGCGCTGACGGTACAGCGGCACATTGTTGTAGGCGTGGTTGAGGCTCCAGCGCAGGCGTTCCAGCTGGTGCTGACGGAGTTCGTCGACGCTGGCGGTTTCCAGCGGGTCCAGCACAGGATCAAGCACGGATTGGGCAATTGGCATGTTCATGACTTCACTCGAATTGTTTTTGTGTTCCGGCCCTTTTGCACAAGGGCTTTGAGTGCATGCCCCAAGGATACCTCTCGGCTCCTCGGGAATCGCGGTTCTTTAGTGGGGTAGACGCTCGATGATCAGCGCGATCCCCTGGCCAACACCGATGCACATGGTGCACAGGGCGTAGCGGCCATTGCGTTCCTCAAGCTCATGCAGGGCGGTGGTCACCAGGCGCGCGCCGCTCATGCCCAGCGGATGGCCGAGGGCAATGGCGCCGCCGTTGGGGTTGACCCGCGGATCGGTGTCACTCAGACCCAGTTCACGCAACACCGCCAGGCCCTGCGCGGCAAAGGCTTCGTTGAGCTCAATCACGTCCATGTCGGCCAGGCTCAGGTTGGCCAGTTCCAGCACCTTGCGGGTCGCCGGGACCGGGCCGATGCCCATGATTCGCGGTTCCACGCCAGCCGTTGCCATCGCCACCACTCGACCACGTGCGGTGAGGCCGTGACGCTTGGCGACTTCCGGGCTGGCCAGCAGCAATGCGCAAGCACCGTCGTTGACCCCGGAAGCGTTGCCGGCAGTGACGCTGCCGCCTTCGCGGAACGGCGTGCCGAGTTTGGCCAGCTGCTCAAGGGTGGTGTCGCCGCGCGGGTGTTCGTCGTGCTCGACCACTTTGGCCGGGCCTTTGCGCTGCGGGATTTCGACCGCGACGATTTCTTTCGCCAGACGCCCATTGGCTTGCGCGGCAGCGGCGCGTTGCTGGCTGCGCAGGGCGAAGGCGTCCTGGTCGGCGCGGGAGATGTTGAACTGTACGGCGACGTTCTCGGCGGTTTCCGGCATGGAGTCGATGCCGAAGGCTTTTTTCATCAGCGGATTGACGAAGCGCCAGCCGATGGTGGTATCAAAGATTTCGGCGGCACGGGAAAACGCCTGCTCAGCCTTGCCCATCACCAGCGGTGCGCGGGACATCGATTCGACGCCGCCTACCAGCATCAGCCCGGCTTCGCCGCTGCGAATCGCCCGTGCCGCCGTGCCGACCGCATCCAGTCCGGAGCCGCACAGGCGATTGAGGGTGGTGCCGGGCACGCTGACCGGCAACCCGGCCAGCAGCGCCGACATGCGCGCGACGTTGCGGTTGTCTTCGCCGGCCTGGTTGGCGCAGCCGTAGATCACATCGTCGACGCTGCTCCAGTCAACTTGCGGGTGACGGCGCAGCAGTTCACGCAGGGGCACCGCGCCGAGGTCGTCGGCGCGCACGCTGCTCAAGACTCCGGCGTAGCGACCGATCGGGGTGCGGACCGCGTCGATGATCAGGGCGTCATTCATTGGGATTCTCCTGCGCCAGCACCGAGCCGCGCACTTTGTAGGATTTGCCATGGAACAGGGCGATCAACTGGCCCTGCTGGTTTTCAATGCGGACGTCGTAGTTGCCGGTGCGACCGGAACGACTTTGCTCGATGCAATCGGCGTTCAGGGTGTCGCCCAGCCGAGCCGGCGCGATGTAGTCGATGCTGCAACCGATGGCCACCGTGGCTTCGTTGTAGCTGTTGCAGGCAAAGGCGAACGCCGAGTCGGCGAGGGCGAACAGATAACCGCCGTGGCACGTGCCGTGGCCCTGGACCATGTCGGCACGCACGGTCATGCCGACGCGGGCGCAACCGGGGGCGGCGGAGAGCAAACGGATGCCCATCGCCTGACTGGCGGCGTCGCGCTCCAGCAGCGTTTGCGCGCAGTTGACGGCCAGGTTCATCGCTTCGTGGTTAGTCATGGAATGTCCTCCCTTCGGCAACCCGGCGGCGCAACAGCAGCGACGGCCGGTAGCGTTCTTCGCCATAACCGGCTTGCAGGTTTTCCAGCACCTTCAAGATGTGCGCGAGGCCGACGGCATCGGCCCAGGCCAGCGGGCCTTGCGGGTAATTGACTCCGGCGCGCATCGCCAGGTCGATGTCGGCGGCCGAGGCCACGCCTTGCAGCAGGGCGTCCGCCGCTTCGTTGGCGAGCATGGCCACCGTGCGCAGGACGGCGAGGGCCGGGCTGTCGCTGAGCAGGCTGACCTTGAGCCCGGCCTGTTGCAGCAGGGCGATGCCTTGCTTGAGCGCGAGCGGATCAATGCCCGCCGCGTAGCTGATGGCGATGCGCTGGGCCTTGGCGTAATCGAGGGTCAGATCCAGCAGGATCAGGTTGCGCAGCCCGTCTTCTTTGGCCCGCTGACAGGCCATGCGACCGTCGCTCAAGGCCAGTACCGCGTCACCGACGCGCAGCAGGCCGCGACCATCGCGCTGGATGACCTCGACGCCTTGCTCGCTCAATCGCGGGAGCAAACTTCGGGCGATGCCCAAATCACCTTCGGCGATGCAAACCTCTACGTTCGCATCGCTGCTGATCTCTAGCGGTTGCGGGCGTTCTGAACCTTGGGCGTAGCTGTAGAAACCCTGGCCGCTTTTGCGCCCCAGTCGCCCGCCGTCCACCAGTTCCTTCTGGATCAGCGAAGGCTGGAAGCGGGTGTCCGCGTAATAGGCGTCGAACACTGAACAGGTCACGGCGTAGTTGACGTCATGGCCGATCAGGTCGGTCAGTTCGAACGCGCCCATGGCAAACCCGCCGGCGTCGCGCATCAGTGCATCCAGCGTCGGGCAATCGGCGGCGCCTTCCTGCAACAGGCGCAGGCTCTCGGCATAAAACGGACGCGCCACACGGTTGACGATGAAGCCCGGTGTGGAGCGGGTGTGCACTGGTTTTTTGCCCCAGGCTTTGGCGGTGTCGTACAGGCACTCGGCGAGTGCCGGGTCGCTGGCCAGACCGGAGACGATTTCCACCAGCGCCATGACTGGCGCCGGGTTGAAGAAGTGCAAGCCGAGCAGGCGATTCGGATGATCAAGCTGCGCGGCAATGCTGGTGATCGATAGTGACGAGGTATTGCTGGCCAGGATGCAGCGCTCGCCGCAAATGCCTTCGAGCTGACGGAACAGGGCGCGCTTGACCTCAAGGTTCTCGACGATGGCTTCGATGATCAGCTCGCAATCGGCCAGCGCTTCGATGGCTTCTGCGGCTTGCAGGCGAGCGATGGTGGCGTTGCGCGACTCGGCGGCCAGCTTGCCGTTCTCGACCCGTTTGCCCAGTTGCCGGTCGATGCCTTCGATGGCTTGGGCGGCGGCGCCGGGGCGATTGTCCAGCAGCAACACTGGATGACCGGCCTGGGCGGCGACCTGCGCAATGCCGGCACCCATGGCGCCGGCGCCGATCACGGCGACGCGTGCGTTGGTATTGAGTGCGGTCATGGCTCAGCGTCCCTTGAAGCTTGGGGTGCGTTTTTCCATGAAGGCGCTGACGCCTTCGCGGTAGTCCTCGCTGCGCCCGGCCAGGCGTTGCAGGTCGCGCTCCAGCTCCAGCTGTTCGTCGAAACTGTTGCTCATGCTGGCGTTGAGGCTGCGCTTGATCAGCGCCAGACCGTAGGTCGGTTGCGTGGCCAGATGTCGGGCCAGTTTCAGGGCCTCGTCGCGCAAATCAGCGTCGTCCACGCACTGGTAAATCAGTCCCCATTGTTCGGCCTGTTCGGCGCTCAAGCGATTGCCGAGCAAGGCCAGAGCCTTGGCACGGGCCATGCCGATCAGGCGCGGCAGGGTCCAGGTGCCGCCGGAATCAGGGATCAGCCCGATCTTGCAGAACGCCTGGATGAAACTGGCCGAACGCGCCGCCAGCACCAGGTCGCAGGCCAGCGGAATGTTCGCGCCGGCACCCGCGGCCACGCCGTTGACCGCGCAGATCACTGGCATCGGCAGGTCGCGCAACTGGCGGATCATCGGGTTGTAGAACTTTTCGATGGACTCGCCCAGATCCGGTACGGCGCTGCCCGGTGCGACATTGCGGTCGCTCAGATCCTGCCCGGCGCAGAAGCCGCGACCTTCACCGGTCAGCAAAAGCACGCGCACGTCAGGGTTCTGCCTCACTTGCTTGAGCGCTTCTTTCACTTCGCCATGCATCTGCGCATTGAAGCTGTTGAGCTGGTCCGGACGGTTGAGGCTGAGCAGGGCGACGCCAGCCTCGATGGAAAACAGGATGTGTTCGAAGTTCATGGTCTTGGCGCTCTCTTGGCGATCTCGAATTCGGTGATTACTGGCCGGTGAAGGTCGGCAGGCGTTTTTCCTGGAAGGCTGCAATGCCCTCGTCGCGGTCGCGGGTGCCGGCCAGCACGGTGAAGGCGTGGCGCTCGAAACGCAGGCCGCTGGCCAGGTCCGTGTCCATGGCCTTGAGTAGCGCTTCCTTGGCCAGGCGCACCGCCAGTGGAGCTTTGCCGGCAATGTTGCGGGCGATCTGCAGGGCGCGGTCGACAGTGAATTCCGGTTGCGTCACTTCGCTGACCAGTCCGGCACGCATGGCCTGGCGCGCGTCAATCGGCTCGCCGGTCAGGACCATTTGCATGGCCATGGATTTACCGACCGCGCGTAGCAAGCGTTGGGTGCCGCCGGCGCCGGGCATGATCCCGAGGTTGATTTCCGGCTGGCCGAAACGAGCGTCTTCGCCGGCAATGATGATGTCGGCGTGCATCGCCAGTTCGCAGCCACCACCGAGAGCGAAGCCGTTGACGGCAGCGATCAGCGGTTTGCTGAAGCGGGTGATGGCTTGCCACGAAGCCTGGCGCGGGTCGTCGAGGATGCCGACCAGATCGCGTTCGGCCATTTCCTTGATATCGGCGCCGGCGGCGAAGGCTTTGCGGCTGCCGGTGATGACTACGGCGCGAGTCTCGGGATCGGCTTGTGCGGCGCTCAGTTCTTCCGCCAGTTCGCCCAGCAATTGGGTGTTCAGGGCATTCAAGGCTTGCGGGCGCTGCAGGGTAATCAGGCGGACGCCGGGCTCGATCATCTCGACGGCAAGGGTTAGAGGCATGGCGGATGCCCTCACGGTGCGCGCTCGGCGGTGATGCCGGCTTGTTATTGGATCGGCCGCTGGGGCCGGTTTTGTCGGAGTATACCTGTAACGTGATACGCAAAAGCAACACCGAAATTGATTTAATGTGTCCTTTTGTCGTTTGTTTGGTTTTAGCTTATCGAGTGAAAGAGGACGGTTGTGTCGCTTTAATGCCCGGTTTATATGGATTTTGGCGAGGTTTTCATGGGTCAATAAGGACGCCAGAGAAAGCCCTTTTCAAGTGATACGGTTTTTTTGTCTTTGTGATGGTAAAAGCGATGTGATACAAAACGAGTCAATATCGGCATCGCTTTGTGAAGGAACCCGCCATGACCTGCTACAGCCTCAATGGCCTGACCCCGGTGGTTGATCCCAGTGCTTACGTCCACCCGTCAGCCGTATTGATCGGTGATGTGATCATCGGCCCGCAATGCTATGTCGGGCCGCTGGCCAGCCTGCGTGGCGATTTCGGGCGGATCGTGCTGGAGGAGGGCGCCAATGTGCAGGACACCTGCGTGATGCACGGTTTCCCCGACAGCGACACGGTGGTCGAGCGCAACGGCCACATCGGCCACGGCGCGGTGCTGCACGGTTGCCGGATCGGCGCCGATGCGTTGGTGGGGATGAATGCGGTGGTGATGGATAACGCGCGCATCGGCCCGCGTTCATTCGTCTCGGCGGCGGCGTTCGTCAAGGCCGGCTTCGAATGCCCGGAGCAGTCGCTGATCATGGGCGCCCCGGCCAGCGTCAAGCGCAGCCTCAGCGATCAGGAAGTGGCGTGGAAACAGGCGGGGACGCGCGAGTATCAGCAACTGGCCCAGCGGTGTCTGGAACAGATGCAGGTCTGCGAACCGTTGAGCGAGCCGGAAGCGGATCGCCCGCGAATCAGCGACAGCGGCCATCGCCCCAAAGGCACCTGACCCCTACAGGGATTGGTGAATAATTCGGTATATTCCTTTTCTTTTTTTGCTCGGTACGCCCATGTCGTCCCTGACACCCTTGAACCATCTCATCACCCGCTTCCAGGAACAGACGCCGATCCGCGCCAGCTCGCTGATCATCACGTTGTACGGTGATGCCATCGAACCCCATGGCGGGACTGTGTGGCTGGGCAGCCTGATTCAATTGCTCGAACCGATCGGCATCAACGAGCGGCTGATCCGCACTTCGATCTTTCGCCTCACCAAGGAAGGCTGGCTGACCGCCGAGAAAGTCGGTCGTCGTAGCTACTACAGCCTGACCGGAACCGGTCGCCGGCGTTTCGACAAGGCGTTCAAGCGGGTCTACAGCACCAGCATGCCGGCTTGGGATGGTTCCTGGTGCCTGGTGATGCTGTCGCAATTGACCCAGGACAAGCGCAAACAAGTGCGCGAAGAACTGGAGTGGCAAGGTTTTGGTGCGATTTCGCCGGCGGTGCTCGCGTGCCCGCGGAGCGACCGTACCGATGTCAACGCGACCCTGATCGACCTCGGCGCCCAGGAAGAAACCATCGTCTTCGAAACCACCGCCCAGGACGTGCTGGCCTCCAAGGCCCTGCGCCTGCAGGTGCGCGAGAGCTGGAACATCGAGGAACTGGCGACTCACTACAGCGAGTTCATCCAATTGTTCCGACCGCTCTGGCAGGCGCTTCGCGAGCAGGAAAACCTGCAACCGGCCGACTGCTTCCTGGCACGGATTCTGCTGATTCATGAGTACCGCAAACTGCTGCTGCGCGACCCGCAACTGCCGGACGAATTGCTGCCCGGCGATTGGGAAGGGCGTGCGGCCCGGCAGTTGTGCCGCAACATTTACCGTTTGATCTACGCCAAAGCCGAAGAGTGGCTGAACAGTGCACTGGAAACCGCCGACGGCCCGTTGCCGGACGTGGGCGAGAGTTTTTATCGACGCTTTGGCGGGTTGAAATAACCCGCTGTCGTTCAGGGAGAGTCGCTGTTCAGGAGAACCTGTGTTTTGACGTAGACAATAAAAATAAGCCTGCGTGAGGCCTGCCATGATTTCTACAACCGCACAGCGCCAGGATGGGTTCGATCAGTGGATCCATCAGATCAACCAGATCTGTGGCGCCTTTAACGCGCAACCCCTGGGCAGCGAATTTTCCGGCCAGATCCGCGAGTACCGCAGTGATGCCCTGAAACTGAGTTTTGTCGATGCCTGTCAGGCACGGCTGTACCGCACGCCGCAGGAAGTGGCGGCGGGCGAGGGCGGTAAATACTTTGCGGTGTTCCAGCTCGAAGGTACGGCGGGTATGGCTCAGGGCGATGACAAGGTGCTGCTGTCCGCCGGCGACATCACGCTGATCGACGCGGCGCGGCCCAGTGATTTCACCTACAGCGAAAATTCCCGGCAGTTGTCGCTGATCCTGCCGTATCAACTGGTGGAGCAGACTCTGCGCTTCAATCAGGTCAAGTGCGGCCATCGGATCGTCGCGACTTCGCCTATTGCGATGCTGTCGCACCGGTTGATCCTCGATGCGACGCGCCAGCAGAACCTCAGCCGTCAGGAAAGCGAAGCGACGCTGGAAGCGATTGTCAGCCTGCTGCGTCCGGCGATCAGTCAAGTCGACGACTGCACCGATCTGCACGAACGCACCTTCCGCAAGACGTTGAGTTTTATCGATCAGCACATTCGCTCGGAAGAGCTTTGCCCGGAATGGCTGGCGCGGGAAGTGGGCATGTCCACTCGCGGGTTGTACCGGATGTTTGCCAAGAAAGGCCTGGTGGTGGCACGTTACATCAAGAACCGGCGCCTGGATCTTTGCGCCGAATCGCTGCGCCAATCGGGCAAGGAACAGAAGCTGTCGGTGCTGGGGTATTCGTGGGGTTTTTCCGATTCGAGCTACTTTTCCACCGCATTCAAATCACGCTTCGGCATTGCGCCGGGGGAGTATCGCAAGCAGCATGCTTGATCGTTCATTGAACACCAAATAACCCCGTAGGAGCCGGCTTGCCGGCGATAGCGATGTGTCAGCTGGCAAAGCTGCTGCCTGACACACCGTGATCGCCAGCAAGCCGGCTCCTACAGGAGTTGAGGCTGATCCGGGTTTTCAACGCGCCCGCACCCCGTAGGAGCCGGCTTGCTGGCGATGGCAGTGGGTCAGCTGGCAATGCTGTTGCCTGACACACCGTGATCGCCAGCAAGCCGGCTCCTACAGGAGTTGAGACTGACACGGGTTTTCAACGCGCCCGCACCCCGTAGGAGCCGGCTTGCTTGGCGATGGCAGTGGGTCAGCTGGCAATGCTGTTGCCTGACACACCGTGATCGCCAGCAAGCCGACTCCTACAGGTTGGGTGTTACTTCGGGGAGTTGAGGTTCAGCGTCGGCGTTTCATCGAAGAAGTTCCAAGGCTTGAGCAGCACATGCACCCACTCGGTCGGCATGATCGGCCACTCTTCAGCACGGGCGATGTGGGTGGTGCCGGTGGTCAGCCACACCACATCGTCGGTGTTCTCGATCGACTGGTTATCCTGGGTGAATTGCCCCAGGCCCGAGTCCTTGTCCGAGCGGTTCGGATACTTGCCTTCCGGGTACTTCTCTTCCGGGTTGTACTGCGTCACCCACAGTTGCTTGTCCATGAAATTCAGGCGGTGATAGAGCCATTCGTCCTTGCCGAAGTTGGCGCCTTTGGCCACCGGATGCGTGCCGCCGGCATACGGAATCAGTTGATAGGAAACCGGGTTGCCGACTTTGTTTTCCTTGCTGAAGTTGGTCAGCAGGCGCACGGTCGACGGGTCGAATTTCTGCGCACCTTGCTGCTCGGTGCTGACCACTTTGGTTTCAGTCTGCATGGTGCTGGTTCGCGGCCCGCCACGGTCGTTCGGCAGTACCACTGGGTTCACTTCCACCAGCGAGTTTTGCTCGCCGTCCACGTCCATATCGAGGCGAAAGTTGTAGATGTGCTGGTGCGTGGTGCCGACGATGTTGTGGTCGAGCAGGGTGCCGTAGCGCGTGTCTTCCTTGGCGGTTTCTTCGTGCATGGTCCTGGACTTCACGCCCTTGACCGCTTCGATACCGGTGGCGCCCGCGTCGATGCCGATGGTGCCGTTTTGCTGGAAGACCCAGTCGAAGATGTAATCGTAGTTGCCGACGGTGCTGATCCAGCGCACCACCAATTCACGACGTTCCGCGCTGAGGTTGGGCTGGCCCATTTCCTGGTGTTTGTACTCCGGGCCGGCATAGCGCTCGAACACGGCGATGGCGCGCGGGATCGCGGTCGGTGCGCCGGTGTAGTCGGCGATGGTCGCATCCAGCAGCACGGCGTTTTCCGGGGCGTCTTTGCCTCGGGCGATTGGCGAGGTCAGGGTGCCCATGCCGTAGTCGCCGGAGTCGAGATACGCCTTGAAGTACCAGCCGACATCCGGGTCGCCGTAAGGCACGATCATGCCGCCCAGCGAGCCCTCGTACATGATTTTGCGTTTCTTGCCCTTGTCATCGTAAGTGACGGTGGACAGGATCGGGCCAACCCGCGAATCGAGGCGAACGTGGAAGTCCCAGTTCTGCCAGTGAATGCTGTTGCCGGTGATGGTGTAGTTCTTGCCTTCGGGTTCGATGATTTCCAGTGGCTTGACCTGCACACCCTTGCGCCCGCGACCGTCATACGGCGTCGGTTTCATCGGCACCGGGATGAGCGCTTCGTCCTCGATCTTGATCAGTTTCTTCTGTTCCAGATCGACGATGGCCACCAGGCCCTCGATCGGGTGCGCCCAATAGTTGCCGTCATCGGTGTTGAGGTAGCTGACGATCTTCAGCAGACGCTTGTCCTGCGCCAGACCATCCTTGCCGTCGAAGTAACCCACCGTCAGCGGCGTCGCCACGACTTTTTTCACGTCATTGATGCCGCGCTTGGCCAGGGCTTGCGCGTATTCCGGGCTGCTCTCCACGGCCGCTTGCACCGTGGCGAAGTCGTCCAGCAAGACCATGCCGTGGGCGCCTTCAACCGGTTTCCACGATGTGAGTTGTTTGCTGTCGAGATCGACCAGCGCTTCGATCACATGCTTGCCGTCCAGCACTACGATGTTGGCTTGGCGCGGCTGCGTGACGTTTTGCCCGGTGTAGACGAAGTTCCAGACCTGGTCTTTCGGCGGCGTCTTGATCGAGATTTCGGTGAAGCGGAAACCGGGTTGGTAGTGCTCGGACTTCTTGACGATGTCCACCGCCGCATTGATTTCATCCGCGCTCAATGGGTTGAGCGGGTTAGGGCGGGTTTCCACGACGAAAGTGGTGTCCAGGCCGGACTGGAAGACCTGGTTGATGAAGTCCTTGGACATGAACGCGGTTTTGCCCTTGAACACCACGGGCACCGTCAGCTCCATGCGTTTGCCGTTGAGCATGGCCACTTTGCTGTTCGGCTTGACCTTGAGGTAGACCCCGTCCTTGGCAATGGTGAACAGGTTGGAATAGTCGTCCCATTTGACCGACGCACCAAATTCCTCGAGGCCCGCTTGCAACGGCACCATTTCGGCGTGACCGCCGTGAGCCTGCGCAGTGCCCGCCCAATAAGGCAGGCCGAGCGTGCCCAAAGTGATAGCCAGCGCGAGCCGGGCCAGCGGTTTTCTGTTTCGCAACGCAAGGGAGGTGAACATTCTGGGTTCCTTCGGAAAAACCGATGACAGGCATGCCCGCACTTTGCTACAGCCTGTGAATGGCTGCTTTGGGAATCCTGCCAGATTAGTTTGGATCTGTGCCTTTTTTAGCTCTGATGAAGCGCGTTCTGATCGATGCTCTGTTGTTGTCGTACAACATGGAGCTAACAGAAACCAACTTCCAATCAGACAATGGTCGGAGATGGAAGCTGCTGCAACAGAACCAAGCGCTTGTTTCACAACGTTATTCGATTATATGTAGCGTTTTCAGGCTAGTCAGGCCGTTCAGATCTAAGGGTTTTTTGTGTTGACAGTAAACCAGCGTCTGGCTATAAATCTCGCAAGTCATACGACGACATATGACATACGCGTGTATTTTAAAAATAAAAATGAGTGTCGACATCAGCATGAATCCAATCGCCCCCCTCTCGTTCAGAAATCCCCGTGTTCACCCACCCACACAATTGCGCCCGTTACCGGTGACAGCCCAGCAGTGATTCGCGTGAGAAATGCAGGCTGACCAACAGTCTCGTTTCGCAGTGAGTTGTCCGATGAGCTGTCCGAAAATGCCCAATTGATCTCGATTTACACCGAGAGATCATCACCAAAAATCTACAATAAAGTGATGCCATGAATCTGAACGAGACCTTCACTGCGCAGCGTGTCAGCCAGTCCGTCGGTAAATACCGGTGGACCATTTGTGCGTTGTTGTTCTTTGCAACCACCGTCAACTACCTCGACCGTCAGGTGCTCAGCCTGCTGGCGCCGGACCTGTCGAGGCAATTTGGCTGGAGCAACACCGATTACGCCAACATCGCTGCGGTGTTCCAGTTCACTTACGCGATTTCCATGCTGTTTGCGGGCCGGGTAGTCGACAAGATCGGCACCAAGGCGGCTTTCGTGGTGGCGATTTGTATCTGGTCGACTGGCGCGGTCATGCACGCGTTTGCCGAACCCATGGGCGAGGGCATTGCCTCCATCTGTGCCACGCTGGGCATCGCGGTCATCCCGGTCTCGATCGCCGGCTTCATGCTGTCGCGCGCCGTGCTGGCGATAGGTGAATCAGCCAACTTCCCGACCGCCATCAAGGTTACCGCTGAGTATTTCCCGAAGAAGGAACGCTCCTTCGCTACCGGGATTTTCAACTCTGGCGCCAACGTTGGCGCGATCCTGGCGCCTATTTCGGTGCCGCTGATTGCCAGCCTGTGGGGCTGGCAAGCCGCGTTCATCGTGATCGGCATGCTGGGCTTCATCTGGATGGGCGTATGGCTGGTGCTGTACGACAAACCGGAAAACCAGAAGCGCCTGTCGGCGTCGGAACTGGCACATATCCGCAGTGATTCGCCCGCCAATGCCGCAGTGCAGACTGGCGCTGACAAAAAGGTTTCGTGGTTCAAACTGCTGAAATACCGTCAGACCTGGGCATTCGCTTTCGGCAAGTTCATGACCGATGGTGTGTGGTGGTTCTTTCTGTTCTGGCTTCCAACCTACCTGTCGGAACAGTACGGCTTGAAGGGCGCAGCGATTATCGTGCCATTGGCCGTGCTGTACAGCATGACCATGGTCGGCAGTATCGGCGGCGGCTGGTTCCCGAGCTACTTTATGGCGCGCGGTGACAAACCGTATGACGGCCGCATGAAAGCCATGCTGGTGATCGCCGTGTTCCCGTTGGTCGTGCTGTTGGCGCAGCCGCTTGGTCACATCAGTGTCTGGGTACCGGTGTTGCTGATTGGCATTGGCGCCTCGGCGCATCAGGCCTGGTCGGCCAACATCTTCACCACCGTGTCCGACATGTTCCCGCAAAAGACCGTTGCTTCGGTGGTCGGCATTGGTGGTATGGCGGGCGGCTTGGGCGGCGTGTTGCTGACCAAGATCGGCGGCTGGGTGTTTGACTATTACAAATCGGTCGGCGAAATCCGTACCGGCTACATGATCATGTTCGCCATCTGCGCCGTGGCCTACCTGGTGGCGTGGAGTGTGATGAAGACGCTGGTGCCACGTCACAAGGAAATTACCGATTTGTGAGTGACAGCTTGAACCCGCGTTGAACAAGGCCGCTGAGCAATCAGCGGCCTTTTTTGTGCTTAAACCGATAGCGCGATACCTGTAGGAGCCGGCTTGCTGGTGATGGATGCACCGCGGTTAACCAGACCACACGCATCATCGTTCACGACCATCGCCAGCAAGCCGGCTCCTACGGAATTCGCATTCCAATGTAGGAGGCTGCGATCTTTTGATCTTGCCCTTTAAAGATCAACGTCAAAAGATCGCAGCCTTCGGCAGCTCCTACAGGAACCGAATTAAAGGGCTTCCAGAACCGCAGGGCGGCAAACGATTGCTTCGTTTTAATAAGAAGCATTACTATTCACGCCCCGTTTACACAGCACATCGCAATGACCCCCAAGCTGCCCCGCAGACACGGCTTTTTCGAGCATTACGAAGAGTTGGTTGGCACCTGGACCCGTCGCCTGAGAAATCGTCAGCAGGCCGAGGATCTGGCCCACGATACCTTCGTGCGAGTGCTTGAGTCCGATTCGGCGGCGGTGCAGCAACCACGGGCGTATCTGCACCAGACCGCGCGCAATATCGCGGTGGATGGCTATCGGCGTGAGGATCGGCGGGGCGCCATGGAGTCGGAGGCGATTGATCACAGTGTGTCGTCATCCGGCGACCCGGAGCATCTCATGCATGCGATCCAGTTGGCTGATTCCATCGAACGGGCGCTCACCGAGCTGCCAGTCAACTGCCGCAAAGTGTTTGTCTGGCAGAAAATCGAAGGCCTGACCCAGGCCGAAATCGCCGAACGCCTGGGACTGTCCAAGAACATGGTGGAAAAGTATATGATCCGCACGCTGCGGCATCTGCGCGATCGCCTGGACGGGTTGCAGTCATGATGCACGGTGGCCTCGAAATGACCTGTAGGAGCTGCCGAAGGCTGCGATCTTTTGATCTTGCTCTGCGGCGATCTCATTGCCGTCAAAAGATCGCAGCCTGCTGCAGCTCCTACACAAAGCGAACGTGTGATTTTTCATCCCCAGCCAAACAGGAACTTCCATGATGGATACTCGTGATTGTGCGTGCGGGCAAACAGCGGTTCGCGATGACGCGGCGCGGTGGTTTGTGCGTTTGCAGGAACCCGCGGTCGATGTCGTAGAGTATCGCCAGTTCGAAACCTGGCTGAATGAACACCCCCAGCACCGCGACGAATTCGAATGGCTCCAGGGCCTGTGGAAAGCCACCGACCTGGTGCCAGCGGCGCGTTTGCAGGCCTTGTGCGAAGAAGCGCCGGCGCGCCGTCAACGTCGGCCGATGCTGCGTTACGCGGTGGCCGCCAGTGTGCTGGTGGTGGCGGCGGGATTGGGGCTGTTCAGCGGCTTGAATCACCCGACGCCGTACACCGCCGAATTTTCCACGGCACTGGGCGAGCGTCGGCATGTGGCATTGCCGGATGGCTCGGTGGTCGACCTGGACAGCCGCAGCCGGATTCAGGTGCGGTTTGAGAAGGATCGTCGCGCCATCGAGTTGACCGAAGGCGAGGCGATGTTCAGCGTCGAGCACGACACCAGTCGGCCGTTTGTAGTTGAAGCGGGCAGCGGCAAGGTCACGGTCACCGGCACCCGTTTCGATGTGCGCCGGGGCAGCGCTGACACGCGGGTCGTGGTGGAGCAGGGCACGGTCAAGGTTCAGGGGCGCGAAGGCGCCGACACCGATTTCATCAACCTCACCGCCGGTCTCGGCACCCATGTCGATGCCCAAGGCAAAGTCGCAGCGGCTTACGCGGTTAATCCCGCGGAAATGACCGCCTGGCGTAACGGCAAACTGGTGTTCAACAACGCCAGCCTTGCCGATGTCGCCGAGCAAGTTTCGCGCTACCGCGAGAAGCCACTCAAGGTCGGTAACGCGGCGGTGGGCAATCTGCGCCTGACCAGCGTATTCAAATCCGACAACACCGACGCGCTGCTCAAGGCCTTGCCGAACATCCTTCCGGTGGCCGTGCGCACCCTCGATGACGGCAGTCAGGAAATAATTTCAAAATAAAATTCAGGTTTTTTACGAGTTCGTCGTCTTCCTGTTTAACTGCAACTGGTTTGCATTAACAAGCGCACACTCTTGCGATCCACAGGACTACGTTCGACGTGAAAAAATCCACCGCTAAAAACAACAAATTCCCTTGGTTGCCGTTGGCGCTTGCGCTGGCGGTCAACGTTGCGATGCCGCAGGCATTCGCCGCCGACGCCATCCACATCAAGGCGCAGCCATTGGGTCAGGCTTTGAGCGAGCTTGGCCAGCAAACGTCGCTGCAGGTTTTTTTCAGTCCTGAACTGGTCGCCGGCAAGCAAGCCCCGGCGGTGGAAGGCAATATCTCGCCGGAAGAGGCGCTGCGTCAGTTGCTGCAAGGCAGCGGACTGCGATACCAGATCGATGAAGGCTCGGTGACGCTGATGCCGGCACCGGTTGCGGCGGCCAACGGCCCGCTGGAACTGGGCGTGACCGACATCAAAGTGGTCGGCGACTGGCTCGGCGACGCCGATGCCGCCGTGGTGCAAAACCACCCGGGCGCGCGCACCGTGATCCGACGTGAAGCGATGGTCGAGCAAGGCGCCATGAACGTCGGCGACGTGCTCAAGCGCGTACCCGGTGTGCAAGTCCAGGACGCCAACGGGACGGGCGGCAGCGATATTTCCCTGAACGTCGGTGTGCGTGGCCTGACCTCGCGTCTTTCTCCGCGCTCCACCGTGTTGATCGACGGCGTGCCAGCAGCGTTCGCGCCTTACGGCCAGCCTCAGTTGTCCATGGCGCCGATTTCCTCCGGTAACCTCGACAGCATCGACGTGGTGCGTGGCGCCGGTTCCGTACGCTACGGACCACAGAACGTAGGCGGCGTGATCAACTTCGTGACCCGGGCGATCCCGGAACAAGCCTCGGCGGAAATCGGCTCTACCCTGGAAACGTCCCAGCACGGCGGCTGGAAGCACATCGACACGTTATTTGCCGGCGGCACCGCCGATAACGGCATGGGCGTGGCGCTGTTGTATTCCGGCGTGAACGGCAACGGCTATCGTGAAAGCAACAACGGCAACGACATCGACGACGTGATCCTCAAGACCCACTGGGCGCCCACCGATGTCGACGATTTCAGTCTCAACTTTCACTACTACGACGCCAAGGCCGACATGCCCGGCGGCCTGACCCAGGCGCAGTACGACGCCGACCCGTTCCAGTCCGACCGCGACCACGACAACTTCAGCGGCCGCCGCAAGGACGTGTCGTTCAAATGGGCGCGGCTCATCGGCGAGCGCACCCAGGCTGAAGTGCTGACTTACTATTCCGACAGTTTTCGCGGCAGCAACATCGCCGCCCGCGATCAGAAGACCCTCGGCTCGTTCCCGCGCACCTACTACACCTTCGGTATCGAACTGCGTGTGTCCCATGTGTTCGACCTCGGCCAGACCACCCAGGAAGTCAGTGTCGGTTATCGCTACCTGAAAGAAGGCATGCACGAAGAGGCCAGCCGCCTGGCGCTGGTCAACAACGAGCCGGTGGCGCGTCCCGGTTCGGACGGCCATGTCTATCAGGACCGTACCGGTGGCACTGAAGCCAACTCGGTGTACGTCGACAACAAAATCGATGTCGGCAACTGGACCATTACCCCGGGTATCCGTTTCGAACACATCAGCACCGACTGGCACGACCGCCCTGTGCTCGATACCGCTGGCCGGCCTGTGCCGGAAAAGCACCGCAGCATTGAAAGCAACGAGCCACTGCCGGCCCTGAGCGTCATGTATCACATGTCCGATGCCTGGAAGCTGTTCGCCAACTACGAAACCTCGTTCGGCGCCCTGCAATATTTCCAGCTCGGTCAGGGTGGCGCAGGCGACGAACCCGCCAATGGCCTTGAGCCGGAAAAGGCCAAGACCTACGAGATCGGCACGCGCTACAACGATGATGTGTGGGGCGGCGAAGTGACGCTGTTCTACATCGACTTCGACAAGGAGTTGCAATACATCAGCAACGACGCGGGCTGGACCAACCTCGGCGCGACCACGCACCGTGGCATTGAAACGTCGGTGCACTACAACATGGCGGCGCTCGACCCGCGCCTCGAAGGCCTCACCGCCAATGCCGGCTTCACCTACACCCGCGCCGTTTATGAAGGTGAAATTCCCGGCTTCAAGGGCCGCGACCTGCCGTTCTACTCGCGCCAGGTGGCGACGGCCGGCCTGCGCTATGACATCAACCGCTGGACCTACAACATCGACGCCTTCGCCCAGTCCAAACAGCGTTCGCCGGGTGTCGCCGTGAACGCCGATGGCAGCTTCACCAACAACTACATCACCGAAGGCACCGCCGATGGCCAGTACGGCGACATTCCGGGTTATGTCACTTGGAACGTGCGCAGCGGCTATGACTTCGGTCCGTCGGTGTCGAACCTGAAAGTCGGGGCCGGGGTGAAGAACGTTTTCGACAAGCAGTATTTCACCCGCTCCAGCGACAACAACTCGGGCATGTATGTTGGCGCACCGCGCACGTTCTTTGTGCAGGCCAGTGTCGGTTTTTAATAGTTAAAATCAAAAGATCGCAGCCTTCGGCAGCTCCTACAGGTCCAGTGTCGTTCACAAATACTGAGTACGACGCAATCCTGTAGGAGCTGCCGGAGGCTGCGATCTTTTCGCTTTTAAACCTTCAACACCTTCCCGCCAATCGCCACGGCCACCAGCAACAGCGCCATCAGCCCAAAAGCAAAACTCAAACTGGCGGCATGGGCGACGAAGCCGATCACCGCAGGCCCCGCAAGAATCCCCGCATAACCCAAGGTGGTAATCGCCGGCACAGCGACGCTTTCCGGCATGACGGTCTGTTTACCCACTGCGGTGTACAGCACCGGCACAATGTTCGAACAACCGGCCCCCAACAGCGCGTAACCCACCAGCGCCGCTTCCCAGTTCGGGGCAAAGGTCGCGAGAAACAACCCGGCCGCCGCCGTCAGCCCGCCGAACACAATCACCCGCGTCGCCCCAAGGCGTCGCACGATCGAGTCACCGGTCAACCGCCCGGCGGTCATGGTCAGGGCAAACGCTGCGTACCCCAATCCGGCATAGGCCGTGTCGATCCCGCGCTCCTGCGCCAGGAACACCGCGCTCCAGTCCAGCGCTGCACCTTCGGCGAGAAACACGATGAAGCACATCCCACCGATAAACAGCACGATGCCGTGAGGAACGGCAAATGCCGGCCCCGAACTCTCGCTGCCGTAGGGCAATAGATGCGGCGCAGCCTTGGCCAGCGCAATCAGCAGCAAGACGATCACCACCAGCGTCGCGCCCAGCGGCGAAATCCCCAGGCCGAGCAAGCCACTGACGCCCGCCGCCCCGACAATCCCGCCGAGGCTGAACAAGCCGTGGAAGCCCGACATCATGTTCTTGCCGCTGGCCCGTTCGACGATCACCGCTTGCAGGTTCACCGTTGAATCCACCGTGCCGAGGCCGGCACCGAAGATGAACAACGCCGCGATCAGCGCCGGGATCGAAGACACCGTCGCCAATAGCGGCAGGGCCAGACAGATCAGCAAGGTCCCGCCAGTCGCCACTTTGCGACAGCCAAAACGCGTGGCCAGAAGCCCGGCCATGGGCATCGCCAGAATCGAGCCCACCCCCAGGCACAACAGCAACAATCCGAGGGTGCCTTCATCCAGGCCGGCGCGAGCCTTGGCATACGGCACCAGCGGCGCCCACGCGGCGATGCCGAAGCCGGCAATGAAAAAAGCGATGCGCGTGGACATTTGCTCCAGGCGCCCCGGAACGAAAGAGCTCTGGGTGTTGAGGTTGGTCATATCAATCCTTGGCAAAAAACGTCGCGTCTCCAACGGACAGTGATCCTCCCGCAAGGGTTCGATCAGCGTCCGCAAGGTTTGCGCTGAAACAGGCTGACATCCTTGCACAGCCCGGGCGTGTTTCGCGATATGTTGAGCCCGATCAACGATTCCAGCACGGAGGGCGCCATGGCGCGGATGTACGATGCACGCGGCAATATCTACATAGTGGTGGCGCCCGAGGACTTGCGCCACCAGGGTATCGACTTGCCCGAACAGGCCAGCCACGCTGCGCAAACCCGCGAGGCCTGGGCGTTGGCGGCGATCGAGGCTTGCTGTGGCTGGCCCCCCGGCACTCAACCGCCCGGTAGCAAGGAGCATTGCAGCGATGGGCTGCTGGTCGGCCCCTTTCAGTCATCGCAACCTTTTGATTTGTTGATCGTCAACACCGACGGCACGCTGGCCGAACGCAGCGGCAACGGGCTGACGATTTTTTCCCAGGCGCTCAGCGATCAGGGGCTGTGGCCGAAGGACGAGGCTTGCCGGCTCCGGGTTCATCACGACAAGGCTGATGTGCTTTCGCCTGGGGAAATCTCGGTGAAACCGGCCGTGGTCGAAGAGGTAAAGGGATTTTGGCTGGACCTGGGCAAACCCGGATTCGGCCCGGAGGCGGTCAGCGCTCACGGGGTTGAAAGCGTGACGCTTAACGGGCGCGAGCTGAGCCACGTGCAGCCGCTGTCGTCACTCAATGCTGCCTGGTCACGCAGCCAGTTCGCGCGGGTCGGCAATCCCCATTGCGTGACCCTGGTGCAGAGCGTGGACGCCCTGCCGAGCAATGAGCAGATGCGTGAGCCGGGGTTGTCCGAAGGGCTGACGCGTATTGCCTACGCCATGCCAGCGGGAGCAGGACGGCCATGTCCAGCAGGGATCAACCTGCAATGGGCGATGCATGAGTCCGGGCAGCGAGTGAGCGCGCGGGTGTTCGAACGCGGCGAAGGGCCAACGGCATCGTCGGGCACCAGCGCTACTGCGGTCGCTTGCGCGGCTTGGCGAGTGGGGTGGGTGAATGCCGGCGAAGTGAAAGTGGTGATGCCCGGTGGCACCGCGCCGATTTTGCTGGAGGAAGAGCAGGGGGAGTTGAGCCGGGTGAGTCTGTTTGGTACGGCTCGGTTGATTGGTTGAACTTTAAATCGCCTTCGCGAGCAGGCTCGTTCTTACACAGTTCATCAGGTCTTTGTGGAAGCTGGCCTGAACCGAGAAGGCATCAATTGCCAGTTTTTTGTTTTAGCGAATCGCCCTACATCAACATCATCCTTGCCTGACTTCTTTCCTCGCGGATCCCCCGCAAAGTCCCTCGCGCCTAATTTCCTGTGCGAGGGATTGCTCATGTTCGACCCGGCTTTTTACGCGGCTGCTGATCTTTCGGTGGGCTGATGGATCACATCACCCGCATCGAGCAGGAGCTCGACAGCTTTCCGGACACCCTGACGCTTTATCGCCAACAGCTCAAACGCTGGTTCAGCCAGGCTGCCGACAAGGCCAGCCGCGCCACGGATATGCCTTCGCTGATGGGCATGGAGCGGGTGATCAAACTGGGTTCCACCCGCACCGTCGTCGGCAGCAGTGACGACGACTTTATCTCCACGGTTGCGCAGTGTGCGCAAGGTGGGGTTCTGCAGATCGAGAGCAAGTTCGAGTCGGTGTATGACGTTCCGCTGGGGAACATTCAGGTTGATGTGATTGCGCTGGAGGGTGGCGGGTCGACGCCGGTCACCCTTGATGAAAACGGTAAGGGAGAGTTCAGGGGCGAGGCGGGCAAGTTCTACCGTGTGCGCGTGCAGAGTGAGGTTACGCCGGAGCAGGTTGATGAGCTTTTCAACTCTTACGATGGCCTCACCGCAAAGCTGGATAAGTGGCTGCGCAGTGAGTGGGACGGGTTCAAGCCGCAGTGGTCGCAGTCGACTTCCATCGCGGTGGGCAACGGCATGTTGGCGGGCAGTTGGGCGGCGATCGAAGGGGTGTGGGACGGGATCAATCTGATTTCGGACATTCTGAAGAATCCCGGTGAGTTTGTTGATCGATTGGGCAGCAGTGCGGATCAACTGATCGAGCTGGCGAAAAAATCGCCGGATGTGATGAGCAAGATTCAACTGCTGGCCAGTG
>NZ_JAGYGD010000022.1:0-129434 GCF_019947275.1 Pseudomonas sp. GL-RE-29 | reverse complement strand
CCCGCTGGGGCGCGAAGCGGCCCAAAAAAAGGGGACTGCTTCGCAGTCAGCGGGAGCAAGCTCCCTCGCCACAAAGAAATTATGCGCGGCGCAACACGGTGGTCCAACGCTCAGAAAGAATCACCCCACCCAACGTCAGTAGCCCGCCCACCAAGTGGTACAACGCCAACTGCTCATGCAGCACCACCGCCGCAATCAGCGCGGTAATCAATGGCAGCAAATTGAAAAACAGAGTGGTCCGGCTCGGCCCCAGACGCACGACGGCCTGCATCCACGCCAACGGCGCGACCATCGAGGCCAGCAAACAGGCATACAGCACCAGCGGAATATTCTGCAGCGTAAGGCCGGTTTTCTGCGAAGCGAGGAACAGCGGAAACAAAACCACCACGGCCACCAGCACCTGCAAATACAGCAACACCAGCGGCGGCAAACGCAGCTGCCATTTTTTCAGCAGGGTGCTGTAGATCGCGTAGGCCAGGGTGGCGATCAGCATCATCGCGTCGCCCAGGTTCACCCCGTGCTCGAGCAACACGCCAAGGCTGCCGGACGAAACCACCACCAGTACCCCGGCGAACGACAGCACCGCACCGGCCAGGGCACCCATGGTCAGGCGTTGACCGAGGCTGATGATCGCCATGGCCAGCGACATCAAGGGCATCAGCGACAGGATGATGCCCATGTTGGTGGCCGAGGTCAGGCTAGCGGCGAAATACGCCAGGCTCTGATAGACCGCCATGCCCAGCACGCCGAGAACGAAAATTTTAGCCAGATTCGGGCGGATCAGCGGCCAATGGGCGATCACCGGTTTGAGCATGAAGGGCGTGAACAGCAATCCGGCGAGCAGCCAGCGGTAGAAGCCAATCTCGGCGGGGAAGATCGCCCCGGCCGACATTTTGGTGATCACGGTGTTACCGGCCCATATGAAAATGGCCAGCAGGGGATACGCGTATTGCATCAGAGGAAAAACCAGAACGTTAATGAAGGGCAATTATCCTCTGTCCGGATACACGCCTATACTTCGATCCAGACAACCCACCCTTGATTCCGGACAGCATGACCAGTAAACACATCGACCTGCTGGATTTCAGCGAACTGCCGGCCCCGGTGTACTTCCGCTATGCCGACTTCGACACGCACGAATACGCTTCGGCGCACCGGCACCCCTGGGGCACGCTGGAATATTCGGCCAACGGTGTGTTGCACATGGAAATCGGCAGCCGCCGTTTCATGTCGCCGCCGCAATATGCGGTGTGGGTGCCGCCCGAGACCGAGCACAGCTTCTACAGCAACCAGCCGATCAACTACCGTGCGGTCTGCCTTGCGCCGGCGCTTTGCCGTGACTTGCCGCAGCAGGCCTGCACCCTGGCCATCAGCGACATCCTCAAGGCGATCCTCAAGGACTTCGCCACCCGCGACGTGAAGATTCCCGAGCAGGATGCGGACAAGCGTCTGGCCCAGGTATTGGTGGATCAACTGCAACAGGCGCCGGTGCAGGAGTGCTATTTGCCCTACGCCAGCAGCCCGGGACTACTCGGCATACTGGTAGCCCTGCAAGCCGAGCCTGGGGATAACCGGCCGCTGGCGGATTGGGCGGCGCACATTCATGTCAGCGAACGTACCCTGGCGCGACAGTTTGTCCGCGAACTGGGCATGAGTTTCGGCGAGTGGCGCCAGCGCCTGCGATTTCTCGCCGCCATCGAAGCGCTAGACAGTCACCGCAGTATTCAGGAAGTCGCCTTCGATATGGGCTATAGCACCGGTTCGGCGTTTATCGCGATGTTCCAGCGTCAGGCCGGGTGTACGCCTGACTATTACCGGCGCAATAAGATGTTTTAACAAACCCGAAAAGATATTTCGTACAACATTATGAGAAACGAACTTCAAGAGAACAGAGTTGGCACTCTGTAGGCTTCGATGCTCTTTATCCAAGTCTGCAGGTAATAATGATGAACGATTTATTGTTGAAGTCTGTTGGTATTTCGGACTCTTCCGATATTGAACACGAAGACAGTATTCACTCCGATTTTATAAGAAGCGCTATTCCCGACTGGCTGGTTAACACCTCTGTTAAGCGGATGGGGGATTTGCGCAACGCCCCTAAAGTCATTCCAGATTGGAGCAAAACGGCATCCCACACCGAGCATGTGGCTGCCAAACACGCCACGCGAGCCAGTTGGCAGGCGCAGAGCGAGGTCGATCAATTGCTCGGAAAGCTGCAGGATGTCGAGTCGTTCGCCCGGCCGTTGCTGGCTCAAGCGCTCAAGGAGCAATACAACGTCGTCGTAGATGTTGGTGAAACTTTTCTACGCTTGTACTCCCCGGCTAAAACATCGAACTGGTCATTGAATGTCACAGGCGGTGTTAGTTCCAGAACTGTGTCATTGCTTTCAGCGGCACTGCATAATTTTGCCGAGGGTGAAGTCTTTACCGCTGACTCCGCTTTTATCAGTAAGCCAGACATGAGCAATCGGGTTGAAATAAAAAAGTTGGGTATAACGGTCGATCAGTTCAAGGCGCTGTGCCGAACACTGGATATCGGTTCCCGGTACAAAGAATATCTGGAAAGTTATCTGATTCCCGACGATGCCATGGGTAGGGCTGAGTTGCAGCACCGCATCGTCGCCAGTCATAGAAGTGCCATGAAGGCGGCAGCACATTTGGCGTTGTTGAAGAAAGACATCGGCGCAGCGGCGTACCAGACGGTATTGAACATGGTGCTGGGCAAAAAGGGCCTGGTATTCGATGGCGGTCCCGTACGCTACTACCACTTGAGTATGCTCGACACCTGCTTGACCGGCATTGTGCTCATCGCCGCCGATCTCGACACACCCGGTGCCAGCGTCCGGCGCGTCATTGCCTATATACCGCACGATCCTGAGCACCCGCTGAAAGAATACGCCTCGACGGTCGAATTCGCGCTTGAGCTGACTCGCCAGCTACGGGGCAGCGGTCCGGCGTCCACTTCCTCGGGGTCGAGCTACCAGGCGTTTTTCAGTCGATTCGTGGAGCATGGGCAACGTGGACATTTCTTCGCCGCGCTCAATGCAAAACTCTGGGAAATCACCTATCAAGGCGTACAGCCCGGCTCCAATTTGCCCGCCTGGCGCGAAACCCAGGTGGAGCGCCCTCTTCTGCGGTTCGCCTCCGAGTCCTTTGAAAGCGACAGCGCCAGCCGCTATAAAGGCGATCCGTGGGTTTATCTCTTTGAGAGACAGGTGGACAAGGTCCTTGCCGACGGGCGCGCGCTGGCCGTGACCACCGCCGACGCGGACAGCGCCGCACGTTGGGCGTGGATTGAAAACCTGGAAAAAATGCTCTCCGACATCATGAACGTTGCGTTGTTCGTCGTGACCCCGTTTGTCCCGGTGCTCGGGGAAGCCATGATGGCGTATATGGTTTATCAGCTGGTCGAAGGGGTGGTGGAAGGCGTCGTCGAGCTTGCCGAGGGCGATTACTTAGCGGCAGCGGAGCATCTGGTCGGCGTTGCTGAAAACCTCATTCAATTGGGCGCCTTTGTCGCTGGCGGGTTAATCGCTACTCGAGTGGTGAAACCCAGGTTGTCTTCATTCCTTGAAGGCGCCCGTCAGGTCACGCTGAAAAACGGTGAGCAGCGGCTATGGGGGCAAAATCTGCAACCCTATCTGCAACAGAACCTGCGTCTGGCAGCGGACTCCAACCCCGATGTTTACGGGTTGCACCAACACCAGGGCAGGCAGATTTTGCCGTTGGACGCTGGCCATTTCGAACTCAAGGCCGATTCGCAAGCCGGCAAGTATCGCGTCGAGCATCCGACCCGACCCGAGGCCTACCAGCCGGTGGCACAGAGTAACGGTAGCGGCGCTTTTGTAATCGAGGGCGAGAAACCTCATACCTGGGATGCCGAAACGCTGATCAAGCGACTCGGTCCCTCGGTGAAAGGATTGACGGACCGGCTCGGCGACATTCGCACCGTCAGTCGCGCCGACCTTGGAGCGCTTGTGCGCATGTACGCCGATAACGAGCGGGCGATCCCTTTACTCAGCGATACGGTGGCACGGTTCCGGATCGACCGGGATATTCACACGTTCATCCGCGATATCGGCAGCTCCCATGCACAGGATTACCTGCAGGCCGACCCGCTATGGCAGTTTCAGCTGCTGGATGGTTTGTGGCCCGGCCGGGCGATCGTACTCAAGGGGGCTGATGGGCGAGTGCTGTACTCCATCGGGGCCGGAACCGAACCTGTGCCGGTGTATTTGGACCGACTGGCGAATACCGACCTGATCGACACCTTGCTGTCGAATCTCGATGACGCCGAGACCCGCCAACTGCTGGGTGATCAAGCCCATGCGCCGCTCGGCAGCCGCCAGCAGAATGCCGAACGTTTGAGGGGGCAGCTCGCGCAACGGGCAGGTCAACGCAAGGCTTCGTTGTTCTTCTCTCGCTACCGAGGTATCGAGCGAGCCGTCGGTGCCGAGGCGAGATTCATCCAGGACGAGATATCAGGATTGCCCGGTGTCGTCGCAGAAGAACTGGTCGCGCTAGCGCGCCCGGAGGATTTGCAGGCGCTCAAGCTGCGCAGGCTTCCCGCACGACTTGAACAACTCGCGAATTGGGCGCTCAGGGACGTGCGGATCAGCCGGGCGTATGAGGGCTTTTATCTGGAGTCGGTCGACAATCCGGACTTCGACGCCTTGGCGTTGCATTCGCTGGAAAACCTGCCGGGCTGGAACACCGATGTCAGGATCGAACTGCGTCACTACAGCGTCGACGGTCGACAACTGGACAGCATCGGCCGTGATGACGCCGCGATTCGACGTACGCTTGTTTTGAGCGGTAGCGGGGTCTTCCAGGCCCATGACGTACAAGGCAATGCCCTGCATTCAAGCAATGATTTGTTTACCTCGATCTTGCAGGCATTGCCCGATGCCGTGCGTGATGCGTTGCAGATTCATATCGGCCAGGGTCCGGTGCTGAAAGCGGCGCTGCGCGACCATGCCCTGAAGCCCTACAGGCTGTTAAGCGTCCTTTCCGGTTTGCCCGAGCTGAAAAGTCCGACATTCGATCCGGCGGTGATGCGCCTGCGTGGGGGCGCTCCCACCTTGACGGGGGAGGTTGCACGTCTGCAAGTCGTCGAGCAGGACTTTGGGGAGTTCGTTGAACAAGGGTTCCATCCGAGCATCCCGTCGTTTCAACGATACAACTACGTGCGCGGCCTGGAGCTGATGTCCGAGAGCTTGCCTGACGATTGCTTTAACGCCCTCTGGGAGGGAGTTTCCAAAGCGAACGGGGAAGGCTACGAGGCCAATCTGCGAGCGGTGCAAAGCATTGAGGTGTTGCCTGACCTGAAAAAGCTGATGACGCCTGAGCAGTTCGATGCATTGATCGAGCGGCTGTTCACCGAGGACGGTTTGGTGGTACTGACCGAGTCCGAACGTAATCTGGGCGCCCAGGCGCGCGATCTCGAGCAAACCGGGCGCCTCGATGAATATCAGACGCTGCAACAGGCAATCAGGGAAAACATTGCGCCGACCAGCGAGCCATGGGTGGCATTGCAGCAGTATGCAGGTGAGCTTGAATCGGACCTGTCGGAGGCTGCGCAGCCGGTCGAAGTAACACCGCAGGTCATGGCCAACTTGCGTCAGGCACAACGTGCCATCTATCGGGCAAAGGAACTGTTGCCGTTATCGGGCAACCAGTTGCCGAGCATTTGGGAAAACGGCGGTTCGGCTATCGCGAAAATAAAGGGGTTGCGAGGACTGGATCTTCAGGAGGGTGACTTCACCGCGCGGATGACCATTGCCGAACATGCGCGCAAGGCCATCGACATCAAGGGCGGAAACTGTTCGGAAAACTCGAAGGTGACGTTCGCGCTGTTGGCCAGCCAACCGAGAACCTCGCGAATTCACCTCGTCAGAGCCACCGCGTTCGACCATCAGTACGTGGTGATTGGCGATGACTTGGGCAATCTCCAGCAACTGGTGGTTGCCGATTCGTGGCCGGAATTTCCTGTCGCCCACACGGCCGACAATGGTTATTTCGAGTTTGAACTGCCAGCGCTGGCAACCCTGGAGCCAGGCCCCGCCAGTGCGGACTTTGCCTATATCAACGAATTGCCGACGGGCCGGCCGGCGCTGCCAGAGGTTTCCCGGGACAACACCGTCAGGCAGATAACCATAAACAAACTGTACAGGTCGGGGGCTTATGCTCAGTTCACGTCATTAAAGACGTTGGGAACGCAACACAGTTTGCCGGGGGAAGTCGGGGTGTCGTTCGAGCGATTACCCGATTCCGTGATCGAAAAGCGCCTGTCAGCCTGGCGAGGCTATCAACAGGCATTCAAGAGCCTGTTGGACGAGTAGTCCGCTACCGGATCACCGGCCGAATGAACGTTTCTGGCTGGAGGAAGGTGTAACAAGGCTTGGCTACACTCTGGGTGGATGCCGCATCTTTCGATGCGGCGACAAGGAGAAAACTCCGTGAAGATAATGCGTGTCCCTTTTTTGATGATCGGGTTGCTGCTCTGCTCCCAGGGTTTCGCCACCACCGAGCAACAGGACAAGATGACCACCTGCAACGCCGACGCCAGCGCCAAAAGCCTCAAGGGCGATGAGCGCAAACTCTTCATGAGCAATTGCCTTAAAGCAACGCCGCCGGCGACCGATGTCCCTGCGACCTTGACGCCGCAGCAGGAAAAAATGAAAACCTGTAACGCCGACGCAACGACCAAAGCCCTCAAGGGTGATGAGCGCAAGGTGTTCATGAGTGATTGCCTGAAGAAGAAATGAGTCATGGGTGGCGGCGAGATTGTAGCGGTAACTGTTCTGGCCTCATCGCGGGCAAGCCCGCTCCCACAGTTTCTCTGTCGAACTCGACTTCCATGACCGACCGGAAACTTGTGGGAGCGGGCTTGCCCGCGATAGGGCCGGTACGGGCACTGCAAAAAAAAGCCTGAGCCCCCGACCAAGGTCGACCCACACAATCCCTAGTGCTGTCACCCGAACGCTGGCAGACTGCCAATCCTTTTACGCCGTTCGTTTTGAGGCTGTATGCCAACGTTTTCGCAGCGTCATGTTTTGCTGGTCATCAGCTGGGTCATCATCTTTGGCGGACTTTTACTGGTCCTTCCGTTGCGCTTGCTGCCGAGCCTGCTCGCCGGGTTGCTGGTGTTCGAACTGGTCAACATGCTCACCCCGCAACTTCAGCGGCTGATCGAAGGTCGGCGTGCGCGCTGGCTGGCGGTGGCGTTGCTGGGGACGCTGATTGTCAGCGTACTGTCGCTGATCTTCGCCGGTGCCATCAGCTTCCTGCTGCACGAGGCGGAAAACCCCGGCGCTTCCCTCGACAAGTTCATGGGCGTAGTCGACCGCGCACGCGGGCAACTGCCGCCGTTCATCGACGCCTATCTGCCGGCCAGTGCCGCCGAGTTTCGCGTGGCGATTGGCGAATGGGTCAGCAAACACCTCAGCGACTTGCAACTGGTGGGCAAGGACGCGGCACACATGTTCGTGACGCTGCTGATCGGTATGGTGCTCGGCGCGATCATCGCCTTGCAGCGCATCCCCGACCTGACCAAACGCAAACCATTGGCGGCCGCGCTGTTTGATCGTCTGCACCTGCTGGTCCAGGCGTTTCGCAACATCGTGTTCGCGCAGATCAAGATTTCCCTGCTCAACACCTTCTTCACCGGGATTTTCCTGGCGGTGATTCTGCCGATGTTCGGCATCAAATTGCCGCTGACCAAAACCCTGATCGTGCTGACCTTCCTGCTCGGCCTGCTACCGGTGATCGGCAACCTGATGTCGAACACCCTCATCACCATCGTCGGCCTGTCGCTGTCGATCTGGGTGGCCATGGCGGCGCTGGGTTACCTGATTTTTATCCACAAGCTCGAATACTTCCTCAACGCGCGCATTGTCGGCGGGCAGATCAGTGCCAAGTCGTGGGAGTTGCTGCTGGCGATGCTGGTGTTCGAGGCCGCGTTCGGCCTGCCGGGGGTGGTGGCGGGGCCGATTTATTACGCGTATTTGAAGAGCGAGTTGAAGCAGGTGGGGATGGTTTGATCTGCTGTTGATCTGATTGTGGCGAGGGAGCTTGCTCCCGCTGGGGGTGCGAAGCGGCCCCAAAAAATGGAACTGCTCCGCAGTTCAGCGGGAGCAAGCTCCCTCGCCACAGAGGATCACATCAGTTCATCGGGCCGTAGCGTTTCGCCGCCTCAATCGCCAAACCACTACCGATGCTGCCAAAGATATTCCCTTCCACATGCCGCGCATTCGGCAGCATCGCCGACACGCTGTTGCGCAGCGCCGGGATCCCGCTCGAACCACCCGTGAAGAACACCGTATCCACCTGATCGACCCGCACATCGGCGTCTGCCAGCAGTTGGGTCACGCTGTTGCGCACCCGCTCCAGCAGGTTGTCGATGGCCGACTCAAACAGCGCACGGCTCAGTTCCACGCTCAGACCGGCTTCGATGCGATCCAGCGGCACGTGACGGCTGTCGGCGTGGGTCAGCTGGATCTTGGTTTCTTCCACTTCCATCGCCAGCCAGTGGCCGGCGCGTTGCTCGATCAACTTGAACAGGCGATCGATGCCGCCGGTGTCTTCGATGTCGTAACGCATGCTGCCCAAGGCCAGGGTCGACTTTTGCGAGTACACCGAGTTGATGGTGTGCCAGGTCGCCAGGTTCATGTGGTGGCTGGTGGGCATGTAAGCGCCGCTCTTCATGCGGCTACCGTAGCCGAACAGCGGCATCAGGCCTTGCAGGCTCAATTGTTTGTCGAAGTCGGTCCCGCCGATGTGCACGCCGCCAGTGGCGAGGATGTCGTCGTGGCGGTTGTCGTGGTTGCGTCGCTCCGGGGACAGGCGCACCAGCGAGAAGTCCGAGGTACCACCGCCGATGTCGACGATCAGCACCAGCTCTTCTTTTTCGATGGTCGACTCGTAGTCGAACGCCGCCGCAATCGGTTCGTACTGGAAGGACACCTCTTTAAAGCCGATGGCGCGAGCTACGTCGACCAAAGTGTTTTCCGCTTCCTGGTCGGCCATTTCGTCGTCATCGACAAAGAACACCGGACGACCCAGCACCACTTCTTCGAATTCCCGACCGGCGGTGGCTTCGGCGCGCTTCTTCAGCTGGCCGATGAACAGCCCGAGCAGGTCCTTGAACGGCATCGCCGTGCCGAGGACGCTGGTGTCGTGCTTGATCAGCTTGGAGCCCAGCAGGCTCTTGAGCGAGCGCATCAACCGGCCTTCGTAGCCTTCCAGGTACTCGTGCAGCGCCAGGCGGCCGTACACCGGGCGGCGCTCTTCCATGTTGAAGAACACCACCGAAGGCAGGGTGATCTTGTCGTCCTCCAGCGCGATCAGCGTTTCCACGCCGGGACGCAGCCAGCCGACGGTGGAGTTGGACGTGCCGAAGTCGATGCCGCAGGCACGGGCTGGAGATGCGTTTTTCATGACTTTCAGGTTCCGGTTAAAAAACGGCCGCGCAGTGTATGTCAGAGCGGCACAGAATCGAAGGCCGACTATCCGCTAAATCTTGCCTTTCGGCGCCTTGAAAGATGCCTCATCACCCCCAAACTACCCTGCATCAACCGGACAGCCGCGGGGCAACCGCAAGAAGCCCCGCCCGCTGCCGATAAACTTCTGATGCGCTGCCCGGTCACAACCCTGAGATCGGTCAAACCCTGTGCTGCAATTAAGTGCATGCTGTGGCAGGTGGCGCGATTTCGATAACGGATGGTGATTCCCGCGATGGACTTCAAAGACTATTACAAGATTCTCGGTGTGGAGCCGACGGCAGACGACAAGGCGATCAAGGCCGCCTATCGCAAGCTTGCGCGCAAATACCACCCCGATGTCAGCAAGGAAAAGGACGCCGAGGCCAAGTTCAAGGATGCCTCGGAAGCCTATGAAGCGCTGAAAAGCGCCGACAAGCGCGCCGAATACGACGAATTGCGCCGTTACGGCCAGCATGGCCAACCGTTCCAGGGACCACCGGGCTGGCAGAGCCGTGGCGGTTTCGGTGGCGGCGGCCAGGATACCGGCGATTTTTCGGACTTCTTCAGTTCGATCTTCGGTAACCGTGGCCCTGGTTTTGGTGGGGGAGAGTCGCGCCGCAGTACTGGGCGCCGAGGGCAAGACGTGGAAATGGAACTGGGGATTTTTCTCGAAGAGACCCTCTCGAACGAGTCGAAGAAGGTCACATTCCAGGTGCCGCAATACAACGCGGCCGGCCAGCACGTCAGCAACACCCCTAAAAGCCTGAACGTGAAGATCCCCGCCGGCGTGACCGACGGCGAGCGCATTCGCCTCAAGGGCCAGGGCGCACCGGGCGTCGGTGGCGGCGCCAATGGCGATCTGTACCTGACCATTCGTTTTGCGCCGCACCCGAAATTCGATGTCGAAGGCGAAAACCTGATCATCACGCTGCCGCTGGCACCGTGGGAGCTGGCGCTGGGCACCGAAGTCGCCGTGCCGACCCTGACCGGCAAGATCAACCTCAAGGTGCCCGCCGGCAGCCAGAACGGCCAGCGCATGCGCGCCAAGGGCCATGGCTTGTTGAACAAGGCCGGTGAACGCGGTTACCTGTTCGTGCAGCTGAAGGCGGTCATGCCGAAAAAGTCGGACGACGACATCAAGGCCTTGTGGCAGGAACTGGCGAAAAAAGCGGCATTCGACCCAAGAGAAAATTTCTGATCGCAGAGACGGAGTAGCCCATCATGAGCAACCCCCTGATCGTTCAACTGGACCTGGCAGAATTCTGTGAGGCGACCGACCTGTCGGACGTCTACGTGATCGAAATCGTCGAACACGGCATCCTCGAACCTCAGGGCAGCGTGCCCAAGGACTGGCGCTTCACCGATTACGAACTGACCCTGGCCAAGCGCGCAGCGAAGTTGCGGCGCGATCTGGAGTTGGAGTGGGAAGGGGTTGCGCTGGCGCTGGACCTGTTGGAAGAGGTCCAGCAGCTTCGCGCCGAGAACCGCATGCTTAAACAGCGTTTGGGACGGTTGGTGGTGGAATAGCACAATCTACCCACACCCTGTAGGAGCTGCCGAAGGCTGCGATCTTTTGATCTTGATTTTCGTGTGCCTGGCATCAAGAGCAGATCAAAAGATCGCAGCCTCGTTTCACTCGACAGCTCCTACAGGGGTCGTAACTGGGGCAAGAACCGCATTGCTCAAGCAACGATCAGCGCGGTTGGTGGTGGAGTAACTTTCCGAAATACAACTCTAAACCTGTGGCGAGGGAGCTTGCTCCCGCTCGGGTGCGAAGCGCTCGCAAGGCCTGCCAGCCCGGTGTGTCTTGAGACATTTGGTTTCAGGTTTTGGGGCTGCTGCGCAGCCCAGCGGGAGCAAGCTCCCTCGCCACAAAAAGCCCTCCAGCCGTCACGGCTTTATAACTTCCTGGGCAAGACCACCGTAAACAGCGTGCCGTGCTCTTCGTTCGAGGTGACTTCAATCGTCCCCTGATGCGCATCCACCACTTCCTTGACGATAAACAACCCCAATCCGAGGCTGGTTGAAGGCTGGCCCAGTTCCTCATCGGCACTGCGCACCAGCGGATCGAAGATCGTGGCGATGGCGTCTTCTGGAATAGGCGCGCCGTAGTTATGCACCGTCAGGCGCACCGCGTCCGGCTCGCCGTTGAGGGTCACTGTCACGTCGCGTTTGTTCGAACCGTGCTGCAAGGCGTTGCCAATCAGGTTTTGCAAAAGTTGAGCGAGTCGACCGGCATCCCACACGCCGCGAGTGTTTCCCAGTATTTCCAGGGTCGGATCGCACGCCGGGTTGCCCGCGCAGGCTTCGGCAATCGCCGCATGGGCGACTTCGGCCAGGTCCGTGGGCTTCGGCTCAATCGGCAGGCTCTTGCCCAGGCGACTGCGCACCAGTTCCAGCAAATCGCCGACCATCACCGCCATATGACGCGTGCCCCGCTGGATGTGGGTCGCACAGGCCAGGGAATCACCCTCCAGCGTGGTTTTACGCAGCAGCAGCTCGATGGACATGCTCACCGCCTGCAACGGCGCGCGCAGGTCGTGGCCGAGGATTGCGAGAAAGATGTCCCGCGAACGATTGACCTGTTCGGCATAAGCCGCCGTGGATTCGGCCAGCGCTTCGTCGATGGCCTCATTGAAACGGATCATGTCCTGGAAATAGGCCATGTCGGGGGATTCAAGGCTGTCGACCCACAGGCGAATCACGCAGGCGCGCAAGTGGCGAAATTCGCTGGTCATCTGCACCAGATCAAATCCCACGGTATGTCGCAGTTCACCGTGGCTGGCGCCGGCCTCGTCCAGGCTCGGGGTTTTTTCCGGGCCTTCGCCCTTGGCCTTGGCGGCCTGTTCACTGGGCGTTTGCGGTTTGGTCATGTCCCGCGAGGCGGCCAGCAGGATCGCCTTCGCGTGGTCGCGCAATGCAGCGCTGTCCATGGATTCGGCGGCCGGGGTAATGGTTTTGGCGAACTGCTCCCACTCATCGACGATGCGATCTACGTTACAGACGATGAATTCGGAAAGACGCATGGTAATTACCTGAGCAGGACGGAGGGAAACGATTCGAATAGTAGCCCCTTTGGCGCAAAAAACACGACCGCTCATGCAGCGGCATAACCGGCGGTGTTTCTGGCGGTACATATCTATTGAAGGCTCCCTGATTTTCGAACTTTACGGGCCTTTTCCGAGCGTTGGGTCAACAGTTATTTGGTCTTTTTTTTCAGGCCCCGGTGCATAAGTCTGTGGGTTCCTATCCTGTCATCAAGGTGATTGAACAGTGTCTGATTTGCATGGAAGCAACGCGCTGGAAACGCCCGCCCAAAGCAACGGCGTTCATTACGATCGTGTACTCGGTGTCATACCCGGCGCGATAAAAAAGGCCTCGGCAGCGAGGTTGCAAACTCTTGAAACACTAAAGCCCAAGGTTCCCGAGTGGTACAGCGCTGCGCGGGAAACGGACCGCCAGTACCTCAAGGAACTGATTGAAGAACAGGGCCGCTTGCAAGGCGTTCTGGACAAGACCCTGGGCGACTTGCAGCACGACATCAACGCCTTCGCCGAACCCCGCCTGAGCACGGCATTGAAAACGAATTTCAATACGGTCGAGACCGTCGACACGTTCAGCGTGCAACTGGCAGTGCCCAGCAACATTGCCTTTGTCATCGATACCGGGGCCAGTCGCGTTCGGCATTCCACGCTACTGGAAGCGGCGCTGCACAATTTCGAAGCGTCAGAAACCGCCGAAGACGCCTGGCGCGATAGCTCCGGCATTTACCGCAAGGACAAGGACGGCGCAGCTGTGTTTGAGCCAGCGATTGCATTGCCGGGTTTCGCGACCTTGTGCCGAAGCCTGGACATCGGCGGGCAATATCAGCGGCATATCAAATCCGTCTTGCTGCCCAGCGCCGTGGAAGCGCAGCAGACGTTGCAGCAAGACTCGGTGGCCAGCGAAAAGGCCACTTTTCAGGTGGCGGCGCTGACTGCCAGATTGAAGGGCGATATCAGCACCTACGCCTACAGCAAACTCGGGCTCCTGCGGGAAAACCGCGAAAACATCTCGTTTCATGACAAGCCTTTGCACAGCCATCGCTTATCCCTGATGGGGTTCAGGCTGACCGGCATCGTGTTGTTCAGTGCAATCGCTGACCCATCGGAATTGAAGAAAACCATCGATGGCTTGACCCCCGACTCGTTGAAGTTCTGGAGTGAATGGTCACAACGTATTCCGATGCTGCCCGGTAAAGAGTACGAACAGTTCAAGTTGCTACAGGCGTTCTTTGCCAATGGCCCGCAGGGCATGACCGATGAGCTGTCGCGCCGGGAGGATGTTTATCAGCAAAGTCGTTTGTCCGGCCCGCTGATCGCCTACATCCCGGATGACCCCGATCACCCCTTGAAGGAATACTCGTCGCTGACCGAGTTCATGAAGACGCTCATCAGCCAGTTGCGCAACACCGAGTACCAGGCCTTCTTCAGCCGGTTCGTCGCGCAGAAGGACAAAGGTTTGTTCTTCACTCGCGTCAACGAACGTTTCACAACCTTTACCTGGCAGCAGCGCGAACCGCTCGACATGGGGCCGTGGTGGCGGGAAACCGCGGTAGAGAACCCCAACGCAGAACCCATCACCAACCGCATCCACGGTGACCTGTGGATAAAGTTGTTTCATGAACGGCGCGACAAGGCCATCGCCGATGCTCGGCTCATCGCCGTACCGACGGACGATGAAGATGCGGCAGCGCGTTTCAAGCGCCTGACCAGTTACCTGTCGATCGGCTGGAACGTGTTCAATTTCGCCGCGATGCTGGTGCCCGGCCTCGGTGAGGCGATGCTGGGGATCATGGTCGCGCAAATGCTCGCCGAGGTGGCAGAAGGCGTCGAAGACTGGAGCAAGGGTGATAAAGAAGAGGCCTCGGGGTATTTCGTAGGTGTATTGATCAACTTTGCGCAGTTGGCGCTGATGAGCGCCGTGCACGTGTTGCCGAGCGCGAGGTTGACGCCGATAAAAGTCTCGCCATTCGTCGAGGGTCTGAAACCAGTGGAGGTACGCGGCAAGGAGCGGTTGTGGAACCCGGATCTGCGTCCCTATGAGCAATCGACGGCTGCGTCGCTGGATGCACCCGTCAACGAAAAGGGCCTCTACCGGCATCAAGACCGGGACGTGCTGCGCCGCGAAGACAAGTGTTACGCCGTCCAGCAGGATCCGAACACCGGGCGGCATGGCCTTCAGCATCCAACCCGTGCCGACGCCTACCAACCGCTGGCGGAGCATAACGGTGCTGGCAGCTGGAAGACCGAACTCGATCAACCCCTTGAATGGGACAGACGCCAAGTGCTCAGGCACCTGGGGGCTTCGGCAGACAGGTTTTCCGATGAAACCCTGGCGCAGGTGTTGACCGTCAGTGGCGTGCACGAAAATGTACTGCGCCGGCTCCACGTCGAGCACGAAACCCCGCCGGCGATGCTGGTCGACACCCTCAAACGCTTCACGGCCTACGCCGATGCCGAGGCCTGCGCCGAACAGATTTTGACGGGTCGAGTCGCAGAGGAATGGGCCGGGTTTGTCCCGCGATTCATGACCGAACTAAGAGGCTGGCCCGAGGGCAAGGCCATCGAAGTGTTCGAGGGGCCGGGGCTGTCCGGTTCGTCGATCAAGGACGGCTATGCCGGTGCGCTACCGGTCGATACCTTGCAGATCACCCGGCAGGATCTGCTTGGTGGTGCGTTGCCTGAACGGGTGGTCGGGTTCCTGGATGAGCCGTCGCTTCGTGAACTGCTCGGGCAGTGGTTCTCCGGAGATCGGCAGCGGCGAGTCGAAGTGCTGCGCGAGCAGTTGGCAGGACAGGCGCGTCAAAACAAACGGCGTCTGTTCGATGGGTTGTATGCACGGCGCGAGCGTTCGTCCGATCCCTCGGTGAGCCTGCTTAAAAGCGACGGCGCAGAGCTATCGACCAGCATGGCCGAAGAGCTGTTGGCTCATGCGCAACCCTCGGATGTACAGCACCTGACCGAGAAAAAACGCGTCCCTTTGAGGCTGGCGGAACAAGCGCGGGAGGCCGAACATCAACTACGACTTTCGCGTGCCTACGAAGGGCTTTACCTCGACGAACTGCACAACCCCGACACGCTGCGACTCGAACTGCATTCACTGGCAAAACTGCCGGGCTGGCCGGCGGACCTGCGCCTGGAAGTTCGTGAGTATTCTTTCGACGGCGCTTTGAGCGACAGCATCGGTCAATCGGACGCAGCGACGCGCAAAGTGCTGATCAGGGGCGAGGACGGTCAATACGAGGCACGGGATGCGCAAGATCAACACCTGCACGGTGCTGACACGCTGTACGCGGCGGTGCTGCACGCATTGCCTGACCCGCAGCGCGTTGCGCTGGGCTTCGAAATTCACGACGCCTCAGGGCTTGAGCAAGCGGTAAAGGCACAGCCGCTGGATCGTCAGTCATTCGAGCCGATTGTGCGTGAAAACCCCGAGCTCAAACCGGCCTACGATCCACAAGTCATGCGGCTTCGTGGCGGTATGCAAGGTTTCGCGCAGCAGGTGACGCCCGGGTCGGATCAGCATTGGCGGCTGCGATCGCTGTATCCGGGCTGCACCGCAGAGCAGGTCGACATGCTAATGACAGAGTTCAGTCGCAACGGGGGTTCGGTGCATCAGAGGGTTGCTGCGCTGGAGGCCGAGTTCAATCAACTCAACCGAACACTGCGAACCTGGTCGACCTCACCGACCACGTCGTTCCGGTTTACCCCGGCGGGCATGTCGGAGTGGCAAGCGCGCGATCTTTTCTGCAAAGCGATCCGGCAGTGTTGGCAACGAACCGGGCCCGAAGGCGTTGCCGTTGCAGGTGTGGTCCGGCCTCAAGCGTTAATGCTCGATAACTTTTCCAATCTGCGCCTGCTACTGGAAACGCTGCCAACACTGGAAGCCAACTTCGACCATGTCACCCAGTTAAGCCTGCGCAATGGCGCACTGCGCGACACGCACATGCCTTTCCTGGATTCGTTCCGCAAGGTGCGCTATCTCAACTTGCAAGAAAACCTGCTGACCGCCGTCCCGCCGGTGATCAGCGACATGAACCATCTCACCGACCTGTTTCTCAATGACAACCGTATAGAGCTGGATGTGTTGGCGGTCGACCGATTGAAGAATCTGACAATGCTCAGGTCCCTGGGGCTACGCGGCAATCCGTTGAAACTCACCCCCAACATCAGCCGCATGCCATGGTTGCAGGTGCTGTTGCTGAACGAAACGGGCCTGGAAGGCTGGCCTGTCGGACTGTTCTCCCAATCGCGACCGCGCAGTATTTATATCGATCTGCGCCACAACCCTATCAGCCAGATACCGGAAGTCGCGCCTGGCTCGTTTCGCGCGGAGTTGCTGGCGCGTACCGTCATCAGTCGGGAACCGCGCTGGATCTCGCCGGACAACCTCAACACCCTGAAGATGTACACCGAATCCCTCGGCATGGACCCCGAACGCCCGTACCCGCCCCGGGGCACAATGGACAGTGCCGATTGGTCGGCAGGCATGACGGAGCGGCAATGGCACGACAGGCAGGAAGCCTGGAACGCGGTCGAGGATGAGTTCGACTCGCTGCCGTTTTTCAATGAAATCCGCAGGCTCACCGAATCCGCCGACTTCACGGTGGGCCGGATCTATCAGGCGAGCCTGACGGCCAAGGTCTGGCGCATGATCGAAGCCATGGCCGAGAACAGTGAGCTGCGCCTCAAGCTGTTCAACGAAGCCGCGACCCCCACCGAATGCGTGGATGGCGGTACACAACTGTTCAATGCCATGGGCATGCAAGTGCTGATTCATGAGGCGTACGCACTGGGCAACTCAGACCTCATCGAGGCCCGATTGCTGGAGTTGGCCCAGGGCAAATCGCGGCTCGATGAGCTCGGTGCGATCGCCCGTCAGCGGGTGGCGGCGCGGTTGGCGGCGGGCGAAAGCTTCCGTCGGGTCGATAGGCTGGGCAATGTCACCGGCACCATCGATGAAGTGGAAGTTCACCTGGCCTACATGACCGATCTGGCGCAGCGTCTCGATCTGCCGTGGCAGGCGCGGGGCATGCAGTTTCGCAAGATCGCCGGGGTCAGCAAGGAAATGATCGAAGCGGCGTTCCTGCGGATTGTGGCGTTGGAGGAAGGCGACTTGCTCACGGATCGCATCGTCGAACAGCCCGCGTGGAAAGCCTGGCTCGAGTCTTCGTACGGTGAAGAACTGAGTGATCTGAAGCGACAGATCGACGCCACCACGGATTTGCAGGATGTGCTGCAACGTCGGGCCGAGGCCGTCGAACCGGCCGCCAAGGCTGCTTTGGAGGTGGAGGTCAAAGCGCTTTGTCGTGAATTGGGCCGAGAGGAAAGCGCTTTCGCTGAAGGGCAAGTCATGAGTGACGAGGACTACACCCACGCATTGACTGGCATCGACGAGCAAATCCGGGAAAAGCTGAAATCGATTACTCAACAAGCGATGGTGCGCACGCGCTTGCAGCGTGCCAGGGTGACCCCAGCTCAATAATTACGGCCAGGATCAAAGCCTCGAATTCTGTGTTCGAGGCTTTGTGAGGCAACGTATGGCGTGTGGTGAGTGGTCGTTGTGGCGAGGGCGCTTGCTCCCGCCGGGGTGCGTAGCAACCCTGAAATCTGCCACCGGGTTCGTCAGGGATGCCGCAACTACCGGGTTTACGGCTGCTACGCAGCCGAGCGGGAGCAAGCTCCCTCGCCACAGGGGGGCGGTTGAAACCCCCTTCGTGACTGGACTCATGCACGGTGTGGCGGGCCAACATTATCCAGCACCCGGTTTACCGCCAGCTCACTGAGCATGATCACCTGCTGCAGTGCCAGCATGGCGTTGCGACTCGCGCCTTCGAGCATCCCGGCAAACTCACTCGCCATCACGCTTGCCGAGGCCAATGATTCACAGGCATGGGCCAATAGCGTTTCGTTGTCGATGTCAGGTGCAACCACAAAAATGGTGCTGGGCGTATGTGCAGTGGCCAACTCTGGCGTGGTGGGATTCAGGTAAAAGTCCAGGGCGCGGTCGACAGCGGGGTGCAGTTTTTTTGAAGCCGTGGAGAGGTAGGCGTTGGTGCTTTCTGCTTCTGATCCCGCGGGTGAGTCGGTGACGTTGGGCATGGTGAGTCTCCGTGGTAGGTCTGGAGCTGCAACGCTACTCGCCTCACTTCCGACGGCCAACCTTAAAAAGACGTCGGATGCTTCCTCGATTTTTCGAGGTTTTTCATCGTATCTAAACGTTTCATTGCGCAGGTTAAACGGCATGCGAAAGGGCTTGTTTAAAACCGCCCGGGGTTACTTCCCGAGAGCTACAAAACCTTGTGCCATTGCCTACAGTTGCGCCAGAATCCGCCGGCTTGTGCGCCTCGCGGCCACTCGGTAACTTGATTCGCGTCACTGATTGTCAGTGATCGGGTTTAGTAGCCCGTGGTGTTATCAGCAAGGTGCAGAAGCTCTCTCAGTCAGGTATCCCATCCCTGAACTTGATGGTGGTTGTGCGCAGGGCGCTTCGGCGCGCCGGTAAATGCTGATCTCCCCGGTCTACTAACCTGCGCACAGCCGCCACCCTTCTTTTAGTAGAGAAGTGTTGGCGGCTCCATTCAGGAGTAATCAGCACATGTTCAAGGTCACACCCAATCCGCCGGACAGCGATCCCGCATCGCCTTACGAAAACGCCGATTCAAACAAACTCAACGAGGCCGCCGAACGAGCCCTCAACCATCACTTCCCACCCGCCGAGCGGAAACCACCGAAACGCAAAGGCCAACTCTTCAGCGTCTGCCCCGACGTCAATACGGAAGCGCTGCTGGCCAATGCCTCGGAAGACCTGCTCTCCATCAGCGCCATCGCGGCCGACCTCGCCGACCATGTGCAGGGCTCAAGCCGTTCCGTGGCCCTGGCGCTGAGCCGCATGGCCGATGGCGTGTATTTGTTGGTGGACCAAGCGCTGGATCATCTGGATGAGCCAGACATGGCGGCAGTCGTCGCCAGGCAACAAAGCCGAATGAGCTGATTCACAAAGCAGAAACACCCTGACACCGGGAGGACAGCAACAGCCAGATCAAAAGATCGCAGCCTTAGGCAGCTCCTACATGGGATCTGGTACACCCTGTAGGAGCTGCCGAAGGCTGCGATCCTTTGATCTTGGGCCTTTCAGCATGACGAGCACCTGCGCTTCACCGTCAATACCAGCAACGTATTGGGCAAGCCACCCACACTCAGAACAGGAAATACCGCTGGGCCATCGGCAATACATCCGCCGGCTCGCACCACAACAACACGCCATCAGCCTTGACCTGATAGGTCTGCGGATCGACGTCAATGTTCGGCAGGTAGTCGTTGTGGATCAGATCGGTTTTCTGCACGTCGCGACAGCCTTTGACCACGGCGATTTTTTTCTTCAAGCCCAACGCTTCCGGCAGCCCGGCCTCCTGCGCAGCCTGGCTGATGAAGGTCATGCTGGTGGCGTGCAACGAACCGCCGTAGCTGGCGAACATCGGGCGGTAGTGCACTGGTTGGGGCGTCGGGATCGAGGCGTTGGCGTCGCCCATCAGGCTCGCCGCGATGGCGCCGCCCTTGAGGATCAGCGTCGGTTTGACGCCGAAAAATGCCGGACGCCACAGCACCAGGTCCGCCCATTTACCCACTTCCACCGAGCCCACTTCATGACTGATGCCATGGGTGATCGCCGGGTTGATGGTGTATTTGGCGATGTAGCGTTTGGCGCGGAAGTTGTCGTTGCCTTCGCCGTCCAGCGGCAGCGGGCCGCGTTGTTTTTTCATCTTGTCGGCGGTCTGCCAGGTGCGGGTGATGACTTCGCCGACGCGGCCCATGGCCTGGCTATCGGAGCTGATCATCGAGAACGCACCGAGGTCATGCAGGATGTCTTCGGCGGCAATGGTCTCGCGGCGGATACGGCTCTCGGCGAAGGCTACGTCCTCGGCAATGCTCGGGTCGAGGTGGTGGCAGACCATCAGCATGTCGAGGTGTTCGTCGATGGTGTTGCGGGTGAACGGCCGGGTCGGGTTGGTCGAGCTCGGCAGCACGTTGGCAAAACCGCAGGCCTTGATGATGTCCGGCGCATGACCGCCACCGGCACCTTCGGTGTGGTAGGTGTGGATGGTGCGGTCCTTGAACGCGGCGAGGGTGGTTTCGACAAAACCGGATTCGTTGAGGGTGTCGGTGTGGATCGCCACCTGCACGTCGTACTGATCGGCGACGCTCAGGCAGTTGTCGATGCTCGCCGGCGTGGTGCCCCAGTCTTCGTGCAGCTTGAGGCCGATGGCGCCGGCCTTGACCTGTTCGATCAGCGGTTCGGGCAGGCTGGCGTTGCCTTTGCCGGTGAGACCGATGTTCATCGGGAAGGCATCGGCAGCCTGGAGCATACGGGCCAAATGCCAAGGCCCGGAGGTGCAGGTGGTGGCGTTAGTGCCGGTGGCCGGCCCGGTGCCGCCGCCGATCATGGTGGTGACGCCGCTCATCAGCGCTTCTTCGATCTGCTGCGGGCAGATGAAGTGGATGTGGGTGTCGATGCCGCCGGCGGTGAGGATCATGCCTTCACCGGCGATGACTTCGGTACTGGCGCCGATGGCGATGGTGACGTTCGGTTGCACGTCCGGATTGCCCGCCTTGCCGATGCCGGCGACACGTCCGTCCTTGAGGCCGACGTCCGCTTTGACGATGCCCCAGTGATCGATGATCAATGCGTTGGTGATCACCGTGTCGACCACTTCGGCGGCGAGCAACTGGCTTTGGCCCTGGCCATCGCGGATGACTTTTCCGCCGCCGAACTTCACTTCTTCGCCGTAGGTGGTGAAGTCTTTTTCCACTTCGATCCACAGCTCGGTGTCGGCCAGACGGACCTTGTCACCGACGGTGGGGCCGAACATGTCGGCGTAGGCCTGACGGGAAATTTTCATCTCAATTCCTTGCACAAATTTATTGTGGCGAGGGAGCTTGCTCCCGCTGGGCTGCGCGCAAAACCTGCCAATGATTTCTTTCAGACATACCGCGTTCCCCGGGTGTGCGAGCGCTTCGCACTCGAGCGGGAGCAAGCTCCCTCGCCACAGGGGAGTATTTCAGTCGAGATTGCCCATGATCCGCCCGGCAAACCCGAATACACGGCGATGCCCGGCCAGATCCACCAGCTCAACCTCGCGGCTTTGCCCCGGCTCAAAACGCACCGCAGTGCCCGCAGGAATGTTCAAACGCATGCCACGGCTGGCGGCGCGGTCGAAGGTCAGGGCGTCATTGGTTTCGAAAAAGTGGTAATGCGAGCCGACCTGGATCGGCCGGTCACCGCTGTTGGCTACCTTCAGGCTGAGGGTGCGGCGGCCAACGTTGAGTTCGATGTCGCCGGGCTGGATCTGGTATTCACCGGGAATCATCAATGGGCTCCTTGGAGAACTTTGTAATAGAGGGCGGTTGGCCTGTAGAGGCCGCTCGGGTCGCAGGCGTAGTCGGGGATTTCACCGGCGCGGGTGTAACCCAAGGCCTTGTAGAAATCTTCAGCCGGTGAACCCGCTTCGGTATCGAGGTAGAGCATGCCGCGCTTGTGTTGCAGGGCCGCTTGCTCCAGTGCGCTCATCAGCTGTTGGCCCAAGCCGCGACGACGCGCGTGCTCGCGTACCAGCAGTTTCTGCACTTCGGCGCGGTTCAGGCCGTTGGCTTTCTGGCACAAAGTCAGTTGCACACTGGCCTGCACTTGTTCGTCCTTGACCACCACCCACAGCAGCACGTTGCCCTTGTTCAGGTTTTCCTGAACGTCATCGAAGTAAGCGCGGGCCTGAGTTGCGTCCAGGTCGGCCATGAAACCGACACTGGCGCCATAGCCGACGGCATCGAGCAGCAGGTCAATCAAACCCTGACGGTAGTGCGCAAAGCTTTCAATGTTGACGCGTCGCAGTTGGGCGGGGTTCATGGGGTCACTCCTTGTTGGCGGTCGGAGGTTCGGCGCCAGGATTGAGGGTCAGTTGCATAAAGGTCAGGTCCAGCCAGCGACCGAACTTGGTGCCGACCTGGGGCATCTGCCCGGTGGTCACGAAGCCGATGCGTTCGTGCAGGCGGATCGAGGCGGCGTTACCGCTCTCGATGGCGGCGACCATCACGTGCTTGCCGCAGCCTCTGGCGCGTTCCAGCAGGGCATCCATCAATTGCGGACCGAGACCATTGCCGCGCTGGTCGCTGCGCACGTAAACCGAGTGCTCGACGGTGTGGCGGAAACCGTCGAACGGCCGCCAGTCGCCGAATGAAGCGTAGCCCAGCACCGAGTTGTCGCCGTCGACGATCACCAGAATCGGATAACTCTGGGCTTGCCGGGCGCTGAACCAAGCCTGGCGATTGCCGAGGTCTACGGCCTGTTCGTTCCAGATCGCCGTGGTGTTGAGCACGGCGTCGTTGTAGATGTCGCGGATCGCCGGCAGGTCGGCATGTACGGCATCGCGGATGTGATAAATCATGGCACGGCCTCAGGCGATCGGTTGGTGGACGGTGACCAGTTTGGTGCCGTCGGGGAACGTCGCTTCGACCTGGATCTCCGGGATCATTTCCGGGATGCCGTCCATCACTTGTTCGCGGCAGAGCAGGGTGGTGCCGAAGTGCATCAGCTCGGCCACGGTCTGGCCGTCACGGGCACCTTCGAGTAGCGCCGCGGAAATGTAGGCCATGGCTTCGGGGTAATTGAGTTTCACGCCGCGGGCCAAGCGCCGCTCGGCCACGAGGCCGGCGGTGAAGATCAGCAGCTTGTCTTTTTCGCGTGGGGTCAGGTCCATTGTTGGAATCCATTATCGGCAGTTAAACAAATCTTGAGTCGTGCACCTTGTAGGAGCTGACGAGTGCAACGAGGCTGCGATCTTTTGATTTTGATCTTGATCTTGATCTTTTCCATGCCATTGAAGATCAAGATCAAAAGATCGCAGCCTGCGGCAGCTCCTACAGGGGATTGTGTTCAGGTGTTCCAGATTCGCGGTGGCATGGCTTCGCGGCCAAGCAGTGTCGGGCGCAGCAACCTCCATAAATCAATCAGCCAGCCACGGGCCAACAGCGCTTCGCTGGCCAGGCACCGGGCGACCAACAGCCCTGGCAATTGGGTGAGATCCCCGCGCACATCGTTGGGCAGCGAGCGGCAGCGCTCCAGCAAATCGCTATCGATTTCCCCTGTTACCAACAGGGTGGCAAACACCGGTTGCCCGTCCAGGCCAATCGGCGAATCGAGCAAGCCATCGCCCCCGACAATGCGCTGGCGTTCGTGCCAGAGCAACTGGCCGTCGCGGCGGATATCCAGTTGTGCCTGAAAATGCCCGAGGTCGAAACGCTCGCCACTGGCCGGGCGCCCCAGGGCCACGACGTCCCAGTAGAACAAACGGGCATCGCCTTCAAGGTCGATGCTGGTGCTGAGTTCAGCCTGCGCCGCACTGAAAATGATCGTCTCCTGGGGCAGCCATTCCAATGTCGCACCGGCGGCCACTTGCAAGTCCAGCCGCTGATAGGCGGGGCCGACCGCGCGGTACCACTTGGCGGCGCCGGGGCTGGTGATCTGCGCCCAGGCACCTGTGCCGACGCTGGCCGAAATGTCCAGCCGATCACCGCCGGCAATCCCGCCCGGCGGGTGGACGATGATGTGCTGGCAGACTTCAGGCCCTTCGGCATACAGGTGCTTTTGCACCCGCAGCGGGCCTTTGTGTCGACGCTGGACCGGGCGAGTGGTGTTGGCGAATCGGGCGTAGCCCAGTTCCAGTTCGGCATGCCAACTGGGGGTAAACAAAACGCCGGATGCAGGAAGAGTCATGGTCAGTGCTTATCGAGAGGTCCTCAGGAGGGTTGCAAAGGCTGTGCCGCAGGGTATTGCCGGGTGTAGGGGGCTATGAATCGCCGCCGCGCACCACTTGGGGGCGCGGCGTGGAAGATGGTGCGACAAATTGGTGCTTTGAAGCCGCCGTGGCAAGGACTCAGATCGTGACCAGCCCGCGCACCCCTTCCGCTTCCATATTCTCGCCGCGACCCTGTTGCACAATCTCGCCCCGGGACATCACCAGGTATTGGTCGGCCAGTTCAGCTGCGAAATCGTAGAACTGCTCCACCAGCAAAATCGCCATGTCACCGCGTGCGGCAAGCTTCTTGATTACCGCGCCTATCTCCTTGATCACCGACGGCTGAATGCCTTCGGTGGGTTCGTCGAGAATCAGCAAACGAGGCCGGCTGGCCAATGCACGACCAATGGCCAGTTGCTGTTGCTGACCACCGGACAAGTCCCCGCCACGGCGTTGCTTCATTTGCAGCAACACCGGGAACAACTCGTAGATGAACGCCGGCACTTCCTTGGCTTCCGAGCCGGGAAAGCGCGACAGGCCCATCAGCAGGTTTTCTTCCACGGTCAGGCGACCGAAAATTTCCCGGCCCTGAGGCACGTAGGCGATCCCGGCATGCACTCGTTGGTGCGGCTTGAACGTGGTGATCGGCTTGCCTTCCCAATTCACCGCGCCTTCTTTGGCCGGCAGCAAACCCATCAGGCATTTGAGCAGCGTGGTCTTACCGACGCCGTTGCGGCCCAGCAGGCAGGTGACTTCACCGACTTTCACGTCGAACGTCAGACCGCGCAGGATATGGCTACCGCCGTAGTATTGGTGCAGTTTGTCGACTTGCAGCATCTTTGAATTCCCCTCAAATCCCTTGTAGGAGCCGGCTTGCTGGCGATGGCGGCGCATCAGCCAACATCAATATTGCCTGACCCACCGCGATCGCTGGCAAGCCAGCTCCCACAGGTTTTGTATTTGCAGAGCTATCGACCGAGATAAACCTCGATCACCCGCTCGTTATCCTGCACCTGTTCCAATGAACCTTCGGCCAACACGCTGCCCTGGTGCAACACGGTGACGTGGTCGGCGATGGAGCCAACGAAACCCATGTCGTGTTCCACCACCATCAGCGAATGCTTGCCCGCCAGGGTCTTGAACAGCTCGGCGGTGAATTCGGTTTCGGCGTCGGTCATGCCCGCCACCGGTTCGTCGAGCAGCAGCAGTTGCGGGTCCTGCATCAGCAACATGCCGATTTCCAGAAACTGCTTTTGCCCGTGGGACAACAAGCCTGCCGGGCGATTGACCGAGGCGGTCAGGCGAATGGTGTCGAGCACTTCGGCGATGCGATCCTTCTGCTCACCATTGAGCCGCGCCCGCAGACTGGCCCACACCGACTTGTCGGTTTTCTGCGCCAGCTCCAGGTTTTCAAACACGCTCAAGGCTTCGAACACTGTTGGTTTCTGGAACTTGCGACCGATGCCGGCCTGGGCAATCTGCACTTCGCTCATCTGCGTCAGGTCCAGGGTTTCGCCGAACCAGGCCTTGCCGTGACTGGGCCGGGTCTTGCCGGTGATCACGTCCATCAGCGTGGTCTTGCCCGCGCCGTTGGGACCGATGATGCAGCGCAGTTCGCCGACACCGATGTACAGGTTCAGATCGTTCAGCGCCTTGAAACCGTCGAAGCTGACGCTGATGTCTTCCAGGGTCAGGATCGTACCGTGGCGCGTGTTCAGACCCTTGCCGGCACGCTGGCCGAGGCCGAGGGCATCGCGGCTGGTGCCGGCGTCGCGGTTGGGCTCCAGCGGCGGAAAGAACGCCGGTTCGAGCATGAATTCAGCGGTCGCAGTGGTTCTCATTTTAAAAGCCTCATTGTTCGCCGTTCTTTTTCAGCAAGCCGATCACGCCTTTGGGCAGGTACAGGGTCACGACGATGAACAGCGCGCCGAGGAAGAACAGCCAGTATTCCGGGAAAGCCACGGTGAACCAGCTCTTCATGCCGTTGACCACGCCAGCGCCGAGCAAGGGGCCGATCAGCGTGCCGCGACCGCCGAGGGCCACCCAAACAGCGGCTTCGATGGAGTTGGTCGGCGACATTTCACTCGGGTTGATGATGCCGACTTGCGGCACATACAACGCACCGGCGAGACCACAGAGCACCGCGCTCAACACCCACACAAACAGCTTGAAGCCACGCGGATCGTAGCCGCAGAACATCAAGCGGTTTTCCGCATCGCGCAACGCGGTCAACACCCGGCCGAACTTGCTCTGCGCCAGGCGCCAGCCGATATACAGGCTGGCCACCAGCAACAACACCGTGGCGAAAAACAGCACCGCGCGAGTGCCCGGTTCCGTAATGCCAAAGCCGAGAATCGTGCGGAAGTTGGTAAAGCCGTTGTTGCCGCCAAACCCGGTTTCATTGCGGAAAAACAGGAGCATCCCGGCGAAGGTCAGGGCCTGGGTCATGATCGAGAAATACACGCCCTTGATCCGCGAACGGAAGGCGAAAAAGCCGAACACCAACGCCAGCAACCCCGGCGCCAGTACCACCAGGCACAGGGTCCAGAGGAAGCTGCTGGTGCCGGTCCAGAACCACGGCAATTCGGTCCACGACAGGAACGTCATGAACGCCGGCAAACCATCGCCCGAGGCCTGGCGCATCAGGTACATGCCCATCGCGTAGCCGCCGAGGGCGAAGAACAAACCGTGGCCGAGGGACAGCAACCCGGCGTAACCCCAGACCAGATCCAGCGCCAGAGCGACGATGGCGTAGCAAAGAATTTTGCCCACCAGTGTCAGGGTGTAGGCCGAGACGTGAAACACACTGACGGGCGATAACAGCGACAGCAGCGGCAACGCCAGCAGCAGAACAAGAATCACCGCGCCAACCGCGAGGGTGACTTTGGGGCCGGCCTTTTGCGTGGCCGTAATCAGTAGAGGCTGGTTCATCAGTCGATCACCCGTCCTTTCAGTGCGAAGAGGCCTTGCGGACGTTTCTGGATGAACAGAATGATCAGCGCGAGGATGAGGATCTTGCCGAGTACGGCACCGATTTGCGGTTCGAGAATCTTGTTGGCGATCCCTAAGCCGAACGCGGCCAAAACGCTACCGGCCAGTTGACCGACGCCGCCGAGCACCACCACCAGGAATGAGTCGATGATGTAGCTCTGGCCGAGGTCCGGACCGACGTTGCCGATCTGGCTCAGCGCCACACCGCCGAGACCGGCGATGCCCGAGCCAAGGCCGAAGGCGAGCATGTCCACGCGCCCGGTGGGCACGCCGCAGCAGGCAGCCATGTTGCGGTTCTGGGTGACGGCGCGAACATTGAGGCCCAGGCGAGTCTTGTTCAGCAGCAGCCAGGTCAGCACCACCACAAACAAGGCAAACGCGATGATGACGATACGGTTGTATGGCAGCACGAGATTAGGCAGCACTTGAATCCCGCCCGACAGCCACGCGGGGTTCGCCACTTCGACGTTCTGTGCGCCGAACAGCAGTCGCACGAGTTGAATCAGCATCAGGCTGATGCCCCAGGTGGCGAGCAGGGTTTCCAGTGGACGGCCATAGAGGTGGCGAATCACCGTGCGCTCCAGCGCCATACCGATGGCGGCGGTGACGAAAAACGCCACCGGCAGTGCAATCAATGGATAGAACTCGATGGCCTGCGGCGCGTAGCGCTGGAACATCAGCTGCACGACATAGGTCGAGTAGGCGCCGAGCATCAGCATCTCGCCGTGGGCCATGTTGATCACGCCAAGCAGGCCGAAAGTGATCGCAAGTCCCAGTGCGGCGAGCAGCAGGATCGAACCGAGGGACATGCCGCTGAAGGCTTGTCCGAGCAATTCGCCGACCAGCAGTTTGCGTTTGACCTGAGCGAGGCTGGTTTCAGCGGCGGTGCGAACAGTCGCATCGGCTTCAACACCAGGCTCCAGCAGACTTTCGAGGCGCGTGCGGGCCAGCGGGTCGCCGGTTTCGCCCAGTAGACGCACAGCGGCAAGGCGCACGGCGGGGTCGGTGTCCACCAGTTGCAGGTTGGCCAGGGCCAGGCTCAGGGCGGCGTGGACGGTTTCGTCTTGTTCGCCAGCCAGTTGCTGGTCGAGGAATTTCAGCTGCGCGGGTTTGGCGCTTTTCTGCAATTGCTGCGCAGCGGCCAGACGGATTTTGGCGTCGGCGGCGAGCAATTGGTGGCTGGCCAAAGCGGTGTCGATCAGACCCCGCAGGCGGTTGTTCAGGCGCAGGGTTTTCGGCTGTCCATCGACGGTCAACTCGCCTTGTTGCAGGGCGTTGATCAACTCGATGCGGGCCGGATCAGGCTGCGCGGCCCAGGTTTCCAGAAGTTTTGCTTGCTGTACGGGATTGGCGGCAACGAAGTCTTCGGCGTCGCCAGCGTGAGTGGCCATCGGCAGCAAAAGTGCGATGGCGAGGATAAAGCGGTAAAGGGCAGTGGGCATATTTATGGCCTTGCGCGGACTAAATGTGGCAGCAGATTTCTTGTGGCGAGGGAGCTTGCTCCCGCTGGACTGCGCAGCAGTCCCCTTCTTTTCGGGATAAGGGGCCGCTTTGCAGCCCAGCGGGAGCAAGCTCCCTCGCCACAAAAGCTTGCGACCACAGGATTTGTGTCAGGCCCGAGCTCCATGCTCAGGCCCGGCATCGCTGGGCTTAGTTGCTCTTCATCGCGTAGTCAGGTTTCTTGTCGTTACCCGGGATGAACGGGCTCCACGGCTGGGCGCGAATCGGACCTTCGGTCTGCCAGACCACGTTGAACTGACCGTCCGCCTGGATCTCGCCGATCATCACGGGTTTGTGCAGGTGGTGATTGGTCTTGTCCATGGTCAGGGTGTAACCCGACGGTGCGGCAAAGGTCTGGCCGGCCAAGGCTTCGCGGACTTTGTCTACGTCAGTGGACTTGGCTTTTTCCGCCGCTTGCGCCCACATGTGGATGCCGACGTAAGTGGCTTCCATCGGGTCGTTGGTCACCGCTTTGTCGGCGCCAGGCAGGTTGTGTTTCTTCGCGTAGGCTTTCCAGTCGGCGACGAATTTCTTGTTCGCCGGGTTCTCAACCGATTCGAAGTAGTTCCACGCCGCCAGGTTGCCCACCAGCGGTTTGGTGTCGATGCCGCGCAGTTCTTCTTCGCCCACCGAGAACGCCACGACCGGCACGTCGGTCGCCTTCAGGCCCTGGTTGGCCAGTTCTTTATAGAACGGCACGTTGGAGTCGCCGTTGACGGTGGAGATGACCGCCGTCTTGCCGCCGGCCGAGAATTTCTTGATGTTGGCGACGATGGTTTGATAGTCGCTGTGACCGAACGGGGTGTAGACCTCTTCGATGTCTTTGTCGGCCACGCCTTTGGAGTGCAGGAACGAACGCAGGATTTTGTTGGTGGTGCGCGGGTAGACGTAGTCGGTGCCGAGCAGGAAGTAGCGCTTGGCGCCGCCGCCTTCTTCGCTCATCAAGTATTCAACGGCCGGGATCGCCTGTTGGTTCGGCGCGGCACCGGTGTAGAACACGTTTGGCGACATCTCTTCGCCTTCGTATTGCACCGGATAGAACAGCAGGCCGTTGAGTTCTTCGAACACCGGCAACACCGATTTACGCGACACGGACGTCCAGCAACCGAACACCACGGCGACCTTGTCCTGGGTCAGCAGCTGGCGGCCCTTTTCGGCGAACAACGGCCAGTTCGACGCTGGGTCCACAACGACCGGCTCCAGCATCTTGCCGTTCACGCCGCCCTTGGCGTTGATCTCGTCGATGGTCATCAACGCCATGTCTTTGAGCGATGTTTCGGAGATCGCCATGGTCCCGGACAACGAATGCAGAATACCGACCTTGATGGTCTCGGCGGCCTGGACAGTCCAGGTCATGCCCATCGCGGCAATCGATGCCGAGAGTGTGAAAGCCTTGATCAAACTGCGACGCTTCATTGTGCGATCTCCATGAACTTATGAATTTTCTTGGTGGCAGATGCGGACTACTGAAGGGTCTTTAGCAAGGGCTGTGCCCGGTCGGGAAAAGGTAGGGAAATGTCGGTTTAGAGCGGTCGGGCGGTTGAGGGGTGCACCATCAACGATCGCGTCTGGCGCGTTGGTGCGTTGTGCTGCGCCAGATTGGGGCAGGTGGCGCTGATCACCTGTAGGAGTGAGCCTGCTCGCGATAGCGGTAGATCAGACAACATCGGCGTTGACTGAAAGATCGCCATCGCGAGCAGGCTCACTCCCACAGTTTTGATTGAGGTGAGTCAGCGGCGGCGCATCAGGCCGATGAAGAACAGGCCGCCGATGGCAGCGGTGGCGACGCCGATGGGCAGGTCTTCCGGGGCGATCAGCGTCCGGGCGGCGACGTCGACCCACACCAGAAACACACTGCCAAGCAACACGCACACCGGCAGTAATCGGCGGTGCTCCGCCCCAACCAGGCGCCGCGCAATGTGCGGCACCATCAGCCCGACAAAACCGATCGAGCCGCTGATGGAAACCAGTACACCGGTCATTAGCGACGCGATCACAAACACCCGCAAGCGCACCGCGCGCGCATTCAATCCCAAGGTCACGGCAGTCTGTTCGCCCGCCATCAAAGCGTTGAGCGGTCGCGCCATGCCGAGCAGCAGCACTAATCCGAGCAACACGCTGGCGGCCGGCACCGCGAGCAGCTCCCAGCGTGCCAGTCCGAGACCGCCGAGCATCCAGAACATCACCGCCGAACTGGCACGGTGGTCGCCGAGAAACAGCAACAGGTTGGCGATCGCCATCATCACGAACGACACCGCCACGCCGCACAGCAGCAAGCGATCACTGTCCAGCCGACCGCTGCGGTTGGCGATCATCAGCACCACCAGCATGCTCAACAACGCGCCGATAAACGCTGCGATGGGCAAGGTCAGCAGGCCAACGATTTCACCCACATGCAACACCACGATCACTGCGCCCAGGGTTGCACCGGACGTGACCCCGAGCAGGTGCGGATCAGCCAACGGGTTGCGCGTTACGGCTTGCAGCACCGCGCCTATCAGCGCCAGTCCGGCGCCCACCAGGGCACCGAGCACCATACGCGGCACACGAATCAGCCAGACGATATGCTCCTGCCCGGCAGTCCAATCCGTCTCGCCGAGACCGAGCAGTTTGTGCAGCAAAATCCGCCACACCACATCCACCGGCACCCGCGCCGGGCCGAAACCCAGCGACACCACGCACGACACCAGCAACAGCACGCCAAGAGCAATAAGCAACAAGGCATAACGACGATTGATCATGCGCCGTGGAAGCCCTTGGCCAAGGTTTCGACCGCCAGCACGTTATCGATTCCCGGCGTGGCCTGCACGTAAGGAATGACCACGAAGCGTTGATGCTTGATCGCATCCACTGATTGCAGGGCCTTGTTGTTGCGCAGAAATAGAATCTTCTGTTCGGCAGTGACTTCGCCGTAGTCGACGATCACGATGACCTGCGGATTGCGCTCGACCACGTTTTCCCAATTGACCCGGGTCCAACTCGCGTCGACATCATCAAGAACATTGCGCCCACCCGCCGCGTCGATCAGCGCTTGCGGCATGCCGAGGCGGCCCGAGGTCATCGCCCGGTCTTCACCACTGTCGTAGAGAAACACGCGGGGTTTGTCGGCCGGCGGATTTTTCTGAATGTCGGCAATTTTCGCCTGCATACCGGCAATCACCGCGCTGGCACGATCCTGCACGTCGAAGATTTTGCCGAGGTTGCGCAGGTCGTTGTAGGTGTCTTCCAGCGTGGCCGGTGGACGCTTCATTACGAAGGCGCAGGACTCGGTCAACTCATAGACATTGATGCCCAGCGGTTGCAGGGTTTGCGGCGTGAGGTCGCCGCCTACGCGCATGCCGTAATCCCAGCCGGCAAAGAAGAAATCGACGTTGGCGTTGAGCAGGGTCTCCACCGACGGGTACTTGGCCGCCAGCTCGGGCAAACCGTCGAGGATGCTCTGCATGTCGGGCGTTACCGCTTTCCATCCGGACACGCCGCTGTAGCCGGCCATTTTCGATTTGAGGCCGAGGGCGAGCATCATCTGGGTCATGTTGATGTCGTGGCTGAGCGCGTGTTTCGGCGCTTCGGTGAAGGTCACTTCGCGGTTGCAGCTCTGAATGGTCAACGGATAATGCGTGGCCTCGGCAAACGCCTGGGCAGTGCCCAGCAACAGGGCGAAGGGAAGACAGGAGCGCAGCAGATTCATGGTTGGGTAATCCAGGTAATTCGTGGGTAGCCGTGCAAGGGGTGTTCATCGATCAGCGCTTCGACGTCGAACACATTGCGTAGCAACTCAGTAGTCAGAACGTCTTGCGGCGTGCCGCTGGCGACGATGCGCCCGTAGTTGATCACGTAGAGACGATCACAAAACGCAGCCGCCAGATTGAGGTCATGGATGCTCGCCAGGGTGCCGATTTTCAGGCGCTTGACCAGCCTCAACAGCTCAAGCTGATAGCGCGGGTCGAGGTGGTTGGTCGGTTCGTCGAGGATCAGCATTTGCGGCTGCTGGGCCAGCGCGCGGGCAAGGATTACCCGCTGTTTTTCACCGCCGGAAAGGGTGGAGAAGGCGTGGTCCTCAAAGCCTCGGAGGCCGACTGATTCCAGCGCGTGGATCACGAGGTTTCGATCCTCGATCGTGTCGCCATCGAACAGGCCTTTGTGCGGTGTGCGCCCCATGGCGACCACTTCTTCGACGGTCAGGCCGAAGGCGTCGGGGAATTCCTGCAACACCACGGCGATGCGTTGCGCGCACCAGCGAGAGGATTGTTTCCAGACGTTGTGATGATCGAGCCGGACTTCACCTCTCTCCGGTTTGCTGAAGCGCCAGGCGCAACGCAACAGGCTGGTCTTGCCGCTGCCGTTTGGGCCGATCAATCCGACGAACTCCCCGGCAGCGACGTGCAGCGAGGCATCGTGCAGTTGGAACTGGTGATGACAGTGGCCGTGGCCCAGGGGTGTCCAGGTGATGTTTTTGAGGTGAAGCGAGGTCATGCCGTGGCTCTTGAGGTGAAGCTGATGGCCCCATCGCGGGCAAGCCCGCTCCCACAGGGTTCGCGCAAACCCTGTGGGAACGGGCTTGCCCGCGATGAGGCCCGAAAGGAAACCCGGAGTTGCCCGAGTGATACGCGGGGGAAGTCTACATGGCTGACAGTCCCGCGCATCTCGCCTGTTTCAAGATGAAGATGAGGCCGACTCAGTTTGCCGGTTGAAACGCGACAGCAGCACACGATCCAACACCCAGACCACCACCAGCGAAGCACCCACCAACGGGAACGCCACGGCCAGGGCGAACATGATGACCATCGCGGTTTTCCATTTCGGCAGGTCGTGGCGCAGCGGCGGCACACCGAACTTGCCTTGCGGGCGACGCTTCCACCAGATCACCACGCCACTGACGGCGCTGAGCAGGATCATCAGGCAGATCAGCAACACGATGATCTGGTTGAGCGTGCCGAACATCTTGCCTTCGTGCAGCATCACGCCGATTTCCGTGGCGCGGGCGACGGTGCCGTAGTGCTCGAAGCGCACGTCGGCGAGGACGTCGCCGCTGTACTGATCGACATGCAGTGTGGCGTCGTTGCGCGGGTCGTCGGCGAACACGGCGATGGTGAACACGCCGGTGGCCGTGGTCGGGAAGGTGATGCTGTAACCCGGCTCGACCTTGCGTTGTACGGCGATGTTTTGCACGTCTTGCAGGCTGATGGTCGGCGCGGCGGGGCCGGCTTGCGCATCGCCGCGGGCCATGTGTTCGGCGTGGTCGCCGGACATCGGCATCGGGGTATTTTCCATCGCCCACGGCACGGTCTGGCGAGTGGCGCTGTTGAGGCTGCGGGCCTCGACGTCGGACTTCGGCACGTTGTCCCACATCGCCGCCGGAAAGACGTTCCACACGGCCGCGTATTGCTGGCCCCAGAACCCGGTCCAGGTCATGCCGCTGAGCAACATCACCAACAACAGGGAGGCGCCCCAGAACCCGGTGACGGCGTGCAAGTCACGCCAAAGCACTCGCCCGCGGCTGCTCAGGCGTGGCCACAAAATGCCGGCGGCCTGACCGCGCGGCCACCACAGGAACACCCCGGAAACCACCAACACCACGCCCCAACCGGCGGCCATCTCGATGAGGCGGTCACCGACGGTGCCGATCATCAGTTCGCCGTGAATTGCCCGGGCGATGGCTTGCAGGTTTTTCTTGGCGTCTTGCTCGCCGAGGATGTCACCGTGGTACGGGTCGACAAACACGTTCAGTTCGTTGCCGCCATTGAGCACGACGAACTGGGCGCTGCGTTCGGCGTTGACCGGTGGCAGGTACTGTTTGATCGTGCCTTGTGGATAGGCGTCTTTTACCCGCTTGAGCAGGTCGTCGGCGGGAACCGTGTGGTGACCGGCCGGGACGTTGAGCAGGCTGCTGTACATCAGCGAATCGAGTTGCGGTTTGAACAGGTAAATGGTGCCGGTCAGGGCCAGCATCACCATGAAGGGCGCAACGAACAATCCGGCATAGAAATGCCAGCGCCAGGCCAGGTTGTAGAAATTCACTTTGGGCTGTTTCATCACGTGTGCTCCGCTTGGCTGGATCTTTTAGTTGTTGGTTTGCGGTTGCTGCGCAACCGATCGCGAGCAGGCTCGCTCCTACAGGGGAGCGGGCTTGCCCGCGATGCTCTTAAAAGCTCATGTCCACCTTGGTCCAGAGCGTGCGCCCCGGTTCCTTGATGGCTTGCGGGTCATTCGCCGGGTAGCCGAAACCGGCGTTGCCCGCCAGGTTCAAGTGTTCGGCGTAGGCTTTGCCGAACAGGTTGTCGACGCCGGTGCTGACCTTCCAGTTGTCGTTGATCCGGTAGGCGCCGTTGAGCGAGAACACGGCGAAGCCCGGGGTCTTGTCGAAGTCCTTGCCGACGACGTTGCCTTTGTTCTGGTCGATGCGGTTTTGCCCGGCGACCACTCTCCACAGTGCGCCGGCGCTCCAGTTTTCTTCGCTGTAAGTCAGGCCGAAACGTGCGTCCAGCGGCGGCATTTGCGGCAACGCATTGCCATCGCTGCTGTTCTTGCCCCAGGCGTACGCCAGGGTTGCGTCGGCTTTCCAGTGGTTGGTCAGGTTGTAAGCTGCGCCCAGTTCGCCGCCCATGATTCGTGCGTCGATGTTCTCGGCCTGGGAGGTTGTGGTCGTGTAGTTGAACAATATGTAGTCGCGCACTTGGCCGACGTAAGCCGAGGCCCAGGCTTCGAGGTCTTCGGTCTTGTATTGCAGGCCGAAGTCGAGCTGGGTGGTTTTTTCCGGTTTGATCGAATCGAAGGCATTCAGCGATCCGGTGGGTCCGGAGTTGGGCGAAAACAGCTCCCAGTAATCCGGAAAACGCTGGGTGTGCCCGAGGCCTGCGTACAGCGTGGTCGGGCTGTCGGCCAGGTCGTGCTCGTAGCGAGTGAAGCCGCTGGGCAAGGTGTCGGCGCGGGTGTGATCGGCGGTCGGATTGGGCCGGGTCATCATTCCCGAGCCGAGGGTCTGGCGGAAATCCTTGGCCGAAGCGCGGTCCAGGCGTGCGCCGCTGATCAGTCGGTCACGGTCGGCGGCGTACCAGGTCAGTTCGCTGAATACCCCGTAGTTGTGGAAGTCGGCATCCTTTTTATAGGGGCCGTCGTTATAGGTGTCGATGCCCATGCCGCTGCGTTGGCGATGTTCGTTGGTCTGCGCGTCGATGCCGCTGATCAACTGCACATCGGCCCAGCGCCAGGTGCCTTTGATTCGTGCACCGAGGGTGCGGCGGTCGACGTTGGACGCCATGGGCCCGGCCATCATTCCGGTGCCGGACGGCGTGCGCAGGGTGTAGTTGTCCATCACGTGGTCGGCGTAGTTGTAGTAGACCTGCGCTTCGAGCTTTTCAAACACGTCACTGAGGTTGGACTTTTCGAAGCGCAGGCCAAGGCTTTCGCGTTTGAACTGCGAGCCGTCCATGCCGCGTCCGGCGTAACGCGCCTCACCATCGCCTTTGCCGGCGGTCAGCTCCAGCAAAGTGTCGGCGTCCGGGGTCCAGCCGAGCGCGACGTCGCCGTTCCATTTGTCGTAGCGCGAGGCCACGATGTCGTTGTTGCCGTCCTTGTAATCGTCGGCGTGGGCAGTGTTGCCGATGACTCGCACGTAGCCCAACGGACCGCCGGCAGCGGCGTCCACCAGTTTGTCGAAACGGCCGTTGGAACCGGCCAGCACGCTGGCGTTCACGCGGGTGCCGAGTTCGCCGAAGCTTTCCGGCTCACGGTCGAAGAGGATCGTGCCGGCCGAGGCGCCCGGTCCCCAAAGCACGGTTTGCGGGCCTTTGATCACGGTCAGTTTGTCGTAGGTCTCTGGCGAGATATACGAGGTTGGCGCGTCCATCCGGCCGGGGCAGGCGCCGAGCATCATGCCGCCGTTGGTGAGGATGTTCAGCCGCGAACCGAACATGCCGCGCAACACCGGGTCGCCATTGGTGCCGCCGTTGCGCACCTGAGCGAAACCCGGAATGGTTTTCAGATAATCGGAACCGTCGCTGGCCGGCACCGGTTGGCGCGGGTCCTTGGGATTGGTGACGATGGTCAGCGGAGAGCTCGGGGCAATGGCGGTGATCACCGTCGGGCTCAGTTCTTCACTGTGGCCGGCGTGTTCATCGGCCAGCACTGAGGGCGTAAGTAAAGCACCGCACAGAATGGCGGTGGCGTGCCTGAATCGAATCGCGGATTCATTCAGGGTCAAAGAGGCTTGGGCAGGGCTCAAGCGTGAGTCAGCAGAAAACCTGGACATGACAATTTCCATCGAACAGTCGTAAACGACACGGCTGACAACCTGCGCAATCCCTGTGGGAGTGAGCTTGCTCGCGATAGCGGTGTATCAGGCGACATGAATGTTGACTGACACTCCCTTTTCGCGAGCCGGCTCGCTCCCATAGGTAGCTTTGCTTGTCTGCGAACCGTGTGAAATCAGGGGTGGGTTTACGCGACGACGGGTGGCGCGCGGGTGCGGGCGCCGGGGAAGAAGGTTTGCCGGGCATGGCCCAGGCGAGGGGAGGGTGTGGTGAAAGTGTTGTCGGGCGGTGTGTCGAATGCTGCGAATGAAGCACCACCGGTAAGCGCCGGGCAATTGAACAGCAGGCTGCAATAGCCGCACTTTTCCCAGAGAGCGTGATGACCGGTTTGTGGCGGACAGTGCTCGGCGTCGGGTTGCGCGCCGTGGGCGGCGTGATCCATCGCCGACATATCCATGCTCATGTCCATCGACATGCTCATGTCCATCGACATGCTCATGGACATCGGGGTGCGCGAATCCATCGGCATCGACTGAGAAATCAGCGGGCCGATGAAGATCATCAGCATGGCGAACAGGCTGATCCAGCTACCGCGCGTCAAGCTCAATGGCTGACGGCGTGGTGCGGATGACCTGGCGCTAAGCGGGCGCATGGGCGTATTCAGCTCGGTCGATTACTGGACGTGCGCGTGCTTTTGCATGGCTTGCGGCGCCTGTTTTTCCACCGCCACTTCGACCTGCACGTCACCGGCCTTCTCGAAATGCATCGTCAGCGGGAAGCGTTTGCCATCGCTCAGCAGGCTGCGATCCTTCAGGTTCAGCAGCATCACGTGGTAAGCCATTGGCGCGAAGGTGACTTCGCCGCCAGCGGGGATTTGCACGTTAGGAACGTGCTGCATTTTCATCACGTCGCCTTGCATCACGTGCTCATGCAATTGCGCTTCGCCGGCAATGGGCGAGTCAACGCTGAGCAGGCGGTCGGCGGTTTTGCCTTGGTTGTGAATCACGAAATACGCCGCGACGGTCGGCGCGTTGGGTGGCAATTCCTGGGACCAGGGGTGAGTGATTTCCAGTTCGCCAGCCTTGTATTCGTGGGCATTGGCAAAGCAGGCAGGCAGCAGCAACGCGGCCAGAACGATGAGTTTGTTCAACATGGCAGTTCTCCAGAGCGATTCAAAACGCAGATCAATTGCGAGAAGGAATCACACCAGAGGGGACGCGCGGGGGTTGAGACTCGGCCATTGCTGGCGCGGTGTGGGGGTGTTGAGAAACGCGGGGGGCAGGGCTCTATTGGCTTCGTAGCTCGCGAAATACAGCTGAGGTTCATGGCCTGGCAACGCCACCATTGGTGCGGAGCCTGAGCAGCACCAGCAATGCTGCATGTTGGAATGATCGTCGCTTTGCGGGGCTTTTTGCTCGATGTCGCCCAACGAAATCGCGACCATTTTGGTGCCGCTGGACGAACAGAAACTGCCCCACAACAACTGTTCGGCAGGCGACTTCGCCGTCTGCGCCATCGCTCCGGACATCGGCATGGCGAGCATGTTGAACAGCACTGCGAAGCAGGCTATCCAGGCAATTGCGAGCCGTTGTCGGGACATGGGAAAAATCCGTTTGGGTGGGCGATCAGGCGCGGGCTATTTAGCCTGATCAGGGCCGATAAGTAAAAAAGCGGCGTGCGGTTTGGTGTCGCAGCGCGATCAGACAACAACGGCATGCAAACGCATGCCCAAAGCTTTCATAACTTTCATGATAGTCGCGAATTCTGGATTGCCAGTGCTGCTCAGCGCTTTGTACAGACTCTCACGACCTAAACCGGCGTCACGGGCAACTTGTGTCATGCCTTGCGCGCGGGCAATGTCGTTGAGTGCAGCGCGTATCAAAACGCCGTCGCCTGCATCTTCTTCAAAGCAGGCATCCAGATATGCGGCCATTTCCTCTGGAGATTTGAGAAACTCTGCAGCATCGAAACGGACGAATTGTTCGGTCATGACTTACTCCTCATTACCGATGTGTTGCGCCATTTGAATGGCACGTTTGATATCTCGTTTTTGAGTCGACTTGTCACCGCCTATGAGTAGCAGGTAGACCACTTCTCCTCTGCGAGTGAAATACATCCTGTAGCCGGGACCATGGTGGACTCGCATTTCATAAACTGCCGCCGCTATCGGCATGCAATCACCAAAGTTTCCATGCTCGGCCGCCCGGAGCCTGGCGATGATTCGAGCCTTGCCGATGGTGTCTTTCAGTGAGTCGAGCCAATCGGCAAACACACGGGATCGTTTGAAGTCGATCATGTCGTGAATCGTATTCCTTGGGATACAAGCTGGCAAGCGACGCTTTCTGAGGATGAGGCTGGAGATCCTTTAAAAGGCGGCTTTGTGGACTCGATCGATTTAGAGGAATTCGAATATAGGAGGGAAGCTACTAAGTAGAACAGTCAGCTCCTTCCTGGAAGGTTGCCAGCAAATTCGCAAGTTTCTGCGGGTGTCAGGAATGGTCTGACACGGGTAGGGCTTTGAGTAATTGCCCAACCGACTCAAACTCCCGCTCAACCCCCGGCAACACCGGCCGCTTCAACACCAACACCGGTACCCCTCGCTCCCGCGCCACTTCCAGCTTCGGCTCGGTGGCGGTGCTGCCGCTGTTCTTGCTAATCAACACATCGATCTGCCGCCGTTCGAACAGCTCGCGCTCATCGTCGATCAGGAACGGCCCGCGTGCACCGATTACTTCGCAGCGTTCGTTGCCGGGATAAACGTCCAGTGCACGCAACGTCCAGAATTGTTCAGGAGGAATTTCGCCCAGGTGCTGCAAGGGCTCGCGTCCAAGGGTGAACAGCGGGCGCCGGAACGGTTTCAGCGCTTCGATCAGCTCGGCCCAATCGCTGACTTCACGCCAGTCGTCGCCGGCTTGTGGCTGCCACGCCGGACGGCGCAGCGCCCAGCAGGCAATGCCGCTCAAACGCGCTGCGGTTGCAGCGTTTTGACTGATCCGGGCGGCGTAGGGATGGGTGGCATCGAGCAGCAGTTCAATCCCTTCATCGCGGATGAACTGCGCCAGGCCTTCGGCGCCACCATAGCCGCCCACGCGAACCTGGCAAGTCAGATCCGTCGGCACCCGACCGACACCGGCCAGGCTATAGATGTGTTGTGGCCCGAGGGTACGGGCGATCGCCAACGCCTCGGTCACGCCACCCAGCAACAGAATGCGTTTCATTGAAAAACTCCCGCATGGCCGACGATTCCGCCCTGGCGGTCTATGGCGAAGACTTCGACCTGAACCTGCGCCAGGACCACGCTGCGGGCAAAATCCAAAGCGTGCTGGCACACCGCATCGCCGAGGGCGATGCCGGCGGCGCTGGCCATGGCTAACGCCTGTTGACTGGTGTTGGCGTCACGGATGGCTTGCTGCAATACGGCATCGGCGCCTACCGCCGCCGCCCATTCGGCCAGTTGTGGCAGATCAATACTGGAATGCCGACTGTGCAAGTCCATGTGCCCGGCCGCCAGTTTGCTGATCTTGCCGAAGCCGCCGCAGATGCTGAGTTTTTCCACCGGCACTTTGCGCAGGTGTTTGAGCACCGCGCCGACGAAATCGCCCATTTCGATCAGGGCGATTTCCGGAAAGTTGTAGACCCGGCGCATGGTGTCTTCGCTGGCGTTGCCGGTGCACGCGGCGATGTGCAGATAGCCGTTGGTTTTAGCGACATCGATACCCTGGTGGATTGAGGCGATGTAGGCCGCGCAAGAAAACGGCCGGACGATGCCGCTGGTGCCGAGGATCGACAGTCCCCCGAGAATCCCCAGGCGCGGGTTCATGGTTTTCAGTGCCAGCGCCTCGCCGCCCTCGACGTTCACCGTGACCTCGAAACCGCCGCTATAGCCGAGTTCGTTGGCGAGCAGGTTCAGGTGATCGGTGATCATTTTGCGCGGTACGGGGTTGATCGCCGGTTCACCCACAGCCAGCACCAGCCCAGGTCGGGTGACCGTGCCGACACCGTGGCCGGCATTGAACCCAACGCCGGGCTCGCTGCGCAGGCGCACTTGGGAATAGAGCAGCGCACCGTGGGTCACGTCGGGATCGTCGCCGGCATCCTTGATCGTGCCGGCCTCGGCGCCGCCCTCTATCAGGCGGCAGAACTCCAGGCGCATCTGCACTCGCTTGCCTTTGGGCAGGACGATTTCCACGGCATCCGCCGCGATCCCTGCGAGCAGCAGACGAGCCGCCGCCAGGCTGGTGGCCGTGGCACAACTGCCGGTGGTCAGGCCGCTGCGCAGCGGCGCGGGTTGTTCGGCGGTTTCGTCACGCATCGAAAGGCTTCGTCACATCCAGCAAGGTAATCGGCAGGGCCTGACGCCAGGTATCGAAGTCGCCCAGCGGCTGGGCCTGGGCGATATGAATGCGCGTCAACTCGCCACCGTGCTGTTCGCGCCAGGCCATCAAGGTCATTTCACTTTGCAGCGTGACAGCGTTGGCGATCAGCCGGCCGCCGGGTTTGAGTGCGGCCCAGCAGGTATCGAGCACGCCCTCGCGGGTGACGCCGCCGCCGATGAAAATCGCATCCGGCCGTTCGAGCCCGGCCAGTGCCTGCGGCGCACTGCCGCGAATCAGTTGCAGGCCGGGGACGCCGAGGGCGTCGCGGTTGTGTTCGATCAATTGCTGGCGTCCTTCATCGGCCTCGATGGCCAACGCCCGACAACTCGGATGGGCGCGCATCCATTCGATGCCGATCGAACCGCTGCCGGCGCCGACGTCCCACAAGAGTTCGCCGGGCACCGGCGCCAGGCGTGCAAGCGTGATTGCACGCACATCGCGTTTGGTCAGTTGGCCGTCGTGTTTGAACGCTGAGTCCGGCAAACCGGCGAGGCGAGACAGGCGTTGTGTGTTCGGCTCGGCGATGCACTCGATGGCAATCAGATTGAGATCGGCGATTGCCTGGTCGTTCCAGTTGTTGGCGACGCCGTCGCTGCGTCGCTCGGTTTCACCGCCCAAATGCTCCAGCACACTCATGCGACTCGGCCCGAACCCGCGCTCGCGCAGCAGTTCGGCGATGGCGGCGGGACTTTGTCCGTCGTTGCTCAATACCAGTAAACGCATGCCGCTGAACAACTGTGCGTTGAGCGCTGCAACGGGGCGGGCCACCACCGATAAGGTGACGACGTCCTGCAACGCCCAGCCCATCCTGGCGGCGGCCAGCGAGCATGAAGACGGGGCCGGCAGCGTTAGCATTTCATCGTTGGATAGATGCCGCACAAGGCTTGCGCCCACCCCAAAGAACATGGGGTCGCCACTGGCCAGTACGCAGACCGGCTCTCCACGCAGTGCCAGCACAGGCTCAACGGAAAACGGGCTCGGCCAGCGTTGGCGCTCACCACGAATGCATGCTGGTAACAGATCCAGGTGCCGCTGGCCGCCGAAGATCCGTGAGGCACGCAATAACGCGTGCCGGGCATTTTTGCCCAGACCTTTGAAACCGTCTTCACCGATGCCTACTACCGTCAGCCAGGGCTTCATGCCTGCTCCTTGTAAAAATGCCCCGTAGCATGGGTTGCAACCGGGTTCGGGGCTGGGCGCAATGATACCGCGGCGTTGTGGCTTTTACGCATTGCGTGCCACCCAAACCGTGACGGCCAAACATCCTGTGTTAGTCCGCAGATTGTTGACAGGCCCGATATCTGGTTAGTTGTCGTTGTTGGTTGACGTTGGATCAACCTCTCAAACATACAAAAAGGAATTTTATGTTCGACACAACTATCGAGTTTCCAGCACTGGAACAGCGTCTGGCTTTTCTTGGATTGAGCGATGCCGTGCCGGCCACCGCACGTTCACAGGCGGTCGCTCTGGCGCGCAGTATCCCCACCCCGGTCCGGGCAGCTATTGCGGGGAGCACCATCGTCTCTATGGCCGAGGGAGTGTCCGCAGAAGATGAGCAAGATACGCTCGACTGCGCGCTCTATCTGGAACAATACACAGACACACGCTATGACCGGGAAACCCAGTGGTACGAGTGGTTGCAACATTTTACGTTGGGGCTCTGGCATTTTGGCTGGATTCATCAGCGTCCGGTCATGCTCGACAGTCGCCATATCGAGCTGCATGAACCCATCTCCAGTTCGATTCTCGAGACACTCAAACCCAATGTCAGCGGGAGCATGTACAGCGCCGCGATGTACGCTTTCGAGGCGTTGAAAGACAATCTTCAGGCATCCATGCTGCTGGCGCAAAAAAGCGGAAGGGAGCGTGGACGACAATTTCAAACGATGCCCTGTGCCTACGATGCCGACGGACGCCTGACTCTCATGTTGATTCACTCATGGTATGTCGCTGCCGTTAACCCGGCGCAGTTTCTGTTCCTGAAGTGGCTGGATCACGATGTCACGTTGATTCAGCATTACGGGACGTTCACGCTGGACAGGAAACGTTTTGATCCGTTGGCGGCTGCCATGCGCGACAAAATCACCCAGCGCAGCCGTGAGTACCTGTTGCGGATGTGAGGCGTGGCGCATTCGTTCGAACGGGCCGGGCCTTGGGAGACGTTAACCTTCCCGTCGTCCGACAAGCTTTTCATCCCCCGTTGCAAAGCAGGCATAATACCGCCCGCTTCGCCCGCGAAGTGCCTCGCCACCTGAACGGGTCATCCCCTTGAACGAACGCCCACTGTCCACCGCCTTACGCCCCTCGGCCTGTCCGGGATTGCTGCGTATTGTCCCGGCACTGGATGGCGGGATCTGTCGGATCAAACTCAGCGGTGGTTCGATCAGCACCGCTCAGGCCAAGGCGGTGGCGGATGCGGCCGAGCGCTTCGCCGGGGGCGCTATCGAGGCAACCAATCGTGCCAATCTGCAGATTCGAGGGATTGGCCGCGAGCAAGCAGCATTGATCGATAGCCTGCTAGCCGCAGGTCTCGGGCCGCAAAATGCGGCGGGCGATGACGTGCGCAACCTGATGCTCAGTCCAAGTGCCGGGATCGATCGGCAGATGCTGTTCGACACAATGCCGCTGGCGGAGCAGATTCTGACCACGGTGCAGCTCCACGAACGTTTTCACGACCTCAGCGCCAAGTTCGCCGTGCAGCTCGATGGCGGCGAGGCCTTGGCCATGCTTGAACACCCACACGACCTGTGGCTTTCGGTTTTTGAGCGAGACGGTGAGCGATGGCTGGCGTTCGGTCTGGCGGGATGCCCCACGGACGAGCCGGCAGGCTCTATCGCTCTGGTCGATGGTTACAACCTGGTGATCGCGGTGCTTGAATTGTTTCTAGAGCTGGCGCGCCCCGAGCAAACGCGAATGCGTCATCTGCTGGCTGAGATCGCGCGCGAAGACTTTCTAAGCCGCTTGGCGGAGCGTGTAGACCTCCATGCCATTTCGGGTTGGCAGCGCGTTTCGAGTTCAAGAACCTTACATATTGGCGCTCATCCCCAGGCTCAAAGTGGCCGGTTTTACGTGGGGGCCGTGCCTCCTCTGGGACGGCTAAACCCCGCGATGCTTCGAGGCGTTTCCAAACTGTCGGAAACGTTCGGCGACGGGAGTTTGCGTTTTACCCCTTGGCAAAGCCTGCTGTTGCCCAATGTTCGCCATGAGCACGTTTCTGAAGTTATTGGCGCGCTGGAGCAACTGGGCCTGTTGTGCGAAGCCGGTCAGCCGTTGTCCCGGTTGATCGCCTGTACCGGCTCAAACGGTTGCGGCAAAGGCCTGGCTGACACCAAGGACGACGCCTTGCAACTGGCCTCACTGCTCCAGCGTTACGGTCAGGTTCTGAATATGCACCTGAGCGGTTGCTCGCGTTCCTGTGCGGCCGCGCACACCGCCCCGGTCACCTTGCTCGCCGTTTCACCCGGTCATTACGACCTCTATTTTCGCGATGCAGCGCAGCCCGGTTTCGGCGCGCTGCACGCACGCAACCTTACTATTGAAGCGGTCGGCGCGTTGCTCGACGCCCGCTTACGGAGCCCCCTTGATGCTTGATTACATCCGCGACGGTCAGGAGATCTATCGCAACTCCTTCGCGATCATTCGTGCCGAGGCCAACCTCACGCGAATCCCGGCCGATCTGGAAAAACTCGCGGTGCGGGTAATTCACGCCTGCGGCATGGTCGATGCCATCGACGGTTTGCAGTTTTCCGAAGGCGCGGGCAAGGCGGGGCGCGATGCACTGGCCGCCGGTGCGCCGATCCTCTGTGATGCGCGGATGGTCTCCGAAGGCGTGACCCGTGCGCGGTTGCCGGCAAACAACCCGGTGATCTGCACCTTGCGCGATGAAAGCGTTCCCGAATTGGCCCGTGAGTTGGGCAATACCCGCTCGGCCGCCGCGCTGGAACTGTGGCGCCCGCACCTGGAAGGCAGTGTTGTGGTGATCGGCAACGCGCCGACCGCGCTGTTCTACCTGCTGGAAATGCTCGACGCCGGCGCACCCAAACCGGCGCTGATCCTCGGTTTCCCGGTGGGTTTCGTCGGCGCCGCCGAATCCAAGGCAGCGCTTGCGGCCGACAGTCGCGGCGTGCCCTTTGTCATCATGCAAGGCCGGCTGGGCGGAAGCGCCATGGCCGCCGCCGCCGTCAATGCCCTCGCCACGGAGATCGAATGATGCAACAACCTGGACGTTTGATCGGCCTTGGCGTCGGTCCGGGTGATCCGGAACTGATCACCGTCAAAGCCCTGCGCCTGCTGCGCGAATCACCGGTGGTGGCGTACTTCGTTGCCAAGGGTAAAAAGGGCAACGCCTTCGGCATCATCGAAGCCCATTTGCAGGAAGCACAAACCCTGCTGCCGCTGGTTTATCCGGTGACCACCGAGGTACTGCCGGCGCCGCTGTCCTACGAGCAAGTGATCAGCGATTTCTACGATACCGCTGGTGAGCACCTGGCCGCGCATCTGGATGCCGGTCGCGATGTGGCAGTGATTTGCGAAGGCGACCCGTTCTTCTACGGCTCGTACATGTACCTGCATGATCGTCTGGCCGAACGTTACGATGCCGAAGTCGTGCCGGGCGTGTGCTCGATGCTCGGCGGTGCTTCGGTACTCGGCGCGCCGCTGGTGTATCGCAATCAGAGCCTGTCGGTGTTGTCCGGGGTATTGCCACACGACGAGCTCAAGCGTCGTCTGGCGGATGCTGACGCGGCGGTGATCATGAAGCTGGGGCGCAACTTCCCCAAGGTTCGCCAGGTGCTGGAAGAACTCGGTCTGGCCGAGCGCGCGCTGTACGTCGAACGCGCAACCATGGCCAATCAGAAAATCGTTGCGCTGGATGAAGTCGAGCCGATGTCTTCGCCGTACTTCTCGCTGATCATCGTTCCTGGCGAAAGGTGGCAAGGCTGATGACCCGTCCAGCTCCGGCGATTGTCATTCTTGGCAATGGCAGCCTCGCCACTGCGCGCATGCTTCAACAGATTTACCCCGACGCCCTGATCCATGGGTTGGCCGAACGGGTTGATGGCGCGGACCGTGTCTATCACGAGTTCGGTGCGACCCTGCGAGAGCTGTATCAGCAGGACGCGCCGATCATTGCGTTGTGCGCCGCCGGGATCGTGATTCGTACCTTGGCGCCGTTGCTGCTTGAAAAGGGTGCTGAGCCGCCGGTGCTGGTCGTGGCCGAAGATGGTAGCGCGGTGGTGCCGTTGCTCGGCGGCTTGGGCGGCGTAAATGTGATGGCGCGGGAGATTGCCGCACATCTCGACGTCGCGCCGGCGATAACTACCAGCGGCGAACTGCGTTTCGGCACCTGCCTGCTCAATCCCCCTGGCGGTTATACCCTGGGCGATCTGGAACTGGGCAAGCGGTTCGTTTCTGATTTGCTCGGCGGCGAGTCAGTGCGCATCGAAGGTTCGGCGCCTTGGCTGGCGCAAGCGCAACTGCCTGAAGATGCACAGGCGCGGCTGACGGTGCATGTCAGCCATGCCGAACGCAGTCCGGCGGCCAACGAATTGTTGATCTATCCACGGAGTGTGTTGGTCGCGGTCAGTGCTGGCGCTGCAGATGTGCCGAACGTGGTACGCGAAGCGTTGCATCAATCTTGCGTAGCCGTGCAGTCGCTGGCCTGTCTATTGGCGCCGGATTCCGAAATGGCCAGCCCTGCGTTGCGTGAGGCTGCACTGGAGCTTGGTGTGCCGTTGCGTTTTGCCCGTGCCATGGGTGGGGCAATCGAGATGGCGCGTCAGGCTATCGAACCGGTCGTTTCCATTGTCGGTGATGACACTGTTGCGGTTGCACTGGCCGCGCAGCCATTGGACCCGATGCAGATCGGCCGTGCGCGTGGGCGCTTGGCGGTGATTGGTCTGGGGCCGGGCGCTACCGAATTAATGGTGCCGGCGGTGAAGGCTGAACTCGCTCGAGCCAACGATGTGTTGGGTTACGAAACGTATGTACGCATGGCCGGGCCATTCCGCGCCGACCAGAAGCTGCACTGCACGGATAACCGCGAAGAGATGCAACGTGCGCGTCACGCTTTCGAACTCGCCGCCCAAGGGCGATCGGTGGTGGTGGTGTCCTCCGGTGATCCGGGTGTTTTCGCCATGGCTGCCGCGGTGCTCGAAGCGCTTCATGAGTCGACCGATGCGCATTGGCATAACGTCGAACTCGAGATCTTGCCGGGCGTATCCGCCTCGCTGGCAACAGCGGCCCAGGCCGGGGCACCGTTGGGTCATGATTTTTGCGTACTATCGCTTTCGGACAACCTCAAGCCTTGGTCGATCATCGAGAAACGACTGGACCTCGCGGCCCAGGCAGATCTGGCCCTGGCGTTCTACAACCCGATCTCCCGCTCACGTCCGTGGCAACTGGGGCAAGCCCTGGAAATCGTCGCTCGGCACCGCGTGCCTGAAACACCCGTGGTACTGGGACGCGATATCGGTCGTCCGGGTCAGACGCTTCGGGTGACGACGCTCGGGCAACTCACTCCTGATCAGGTTGATATGCGGACCATGGTGCTTGTTGGCTCCTCGACGACTTGTGTGTTTGCTCGAGCAGATGGCGGAACTTGGGTTTACACGCCTCGCTGGTATGGCAATAAACCGTAAGTTGGATAACGGGCCGGCGCAATGCCGGCCTTATTGTTTAGTTGGTTGTTTTTAATTCAAGTGCCGATTTTTCAATCGTCGTTTTTGCGTGACAATATCTTGTGGTTCTTTCTTGTTTGACCGGTTCTTGTCTGGTTGCTAAGTTTTATTTGTCTGCAAGAGGCAGGCCTAATTAAATAACATGGAAGTTAATAATATGATTTTGAATGAAGTTATGGGTGATGCATTCGACTATGCCGCTCAGCGGGAATATTTCAAGTCGGCTGAGATGGTTCAGCCGATGGCGCGTATGTCGCGAATGAGTCTGGCCTCGGAACAACAGGGTAGCGATTCGGCTGCGGTGCTGGGGACAACTGTCGCTGCCTATGATGAGGAGCTGTCATATGAGGATCGCGAAGCCTTCGACGACACGATTCTTTATGCGGAAATACGTGCGGACAAACTCTTCCATCGCGAAACCCAGCGCCGCGAATGGTATGGCGAATACAGCAAGGCACTGACCATGTGTGGCTGGCCGACCATGAGCGACCCTTACAAGGAGTACGTCAGCCGGGAGCTAAACTTCACTATGGATGAGGCTGCATTGCAGATCATCGCCCTGGCCGCCGGTGCCGACAAACTGAAGGTTTTGCCGCTGATCTCCGCAGCCTTCAATTCGCTGGAAAAGAACGACGGCGCTCTAAAATTGATAGAGCTGAAAAGTAAACAAAATAAGTCCGGCAACTTTCAGGCCACTCCATGCCTGTTGTTGGGTGGGCGGGCAACTATGATTGCGTGTGCTATACAAATGGAAACAAAGGAGCTCATTACAAAAATTTTATTCTTCAAGTATCGAGGTGAGGAAGTCAGGATCTACAATGCTGCTACTCGGCGTGTATTGAATCGACGTGCTTACAATGTCGTTAAGGATGTTGTTCAGGCGGCAGTCGATAAAGCCCGACTCGATTACTTTAAAACACCGCTGTAAACATTCTTGAGAGCTTCCGTGCTGGAAGTTCTCTTTTTTTGTATTCGAGTTGCAAGGTGAAACATGGAAAGTTTTCGTCAGGAATCATTTGTCGACTCCGGGCTTCTCGGTGTCTTGTCGCTTTCATTGGATCAGCAGATGAAATGCGACACTTTGTATTCTTTGCTGGCTGCTCGGGTGATGGCTTCAAACAGTTTTCCCGACGTCGGTGACTTCCCGCAATGGCACAGCAGATTTGCTGAGGCCCTCGAGCGATGCGGGTGGACGCTCAGGCGTGAGCAAGACCTGAAACCCGTGTTTAATCAGCCATCCACGGTGACGCTGCAAAATGTGTTTGCGCATGCGATGGCCGGCGAGGCGTTGCAAGAACCGTGTGAGCTTGCGCTCGAAGCATTGGATGCTTTCGCGCAGCTGTCGACGGATGCGCCACCGGCGGTGCGCTTTCGCGAGCGGTCGTTCAGTCAGCGCAGGGTGGAGGTGGAAGGGGGAAAGGAAGAGCAGCGCTTCACGGTGCATTGGATGCTGGCGGTAAGTGCACGCAAAGCCTGCATCGACCTGTTCTACCTTGAGTTTGAAACGACCCAATGCGTGGATGAGCAATTTCTGCAGCAGGCCTTTGTGCCGTCCAGCTTCACGTCACCGGTAGCCGTGAAGCATCACGCGTTCGAGATGGCAGCGAGGGCATTCGCCAGAAGCAGGGCGCAAATCGTCGCTTTTGTGCAGGGACATCAGCTGATGCCGATCACGCCGGGTATCGGGTTGATGCCGGTGACCTCGACCTGTGACGCCGTCATGGCACCAGATAACCCTTCACACCGGTGAAAATAATCTGCGCCGCCAATGCACACACGAACAACCCCATCAATCGGCTGACGATCTGCAAACCCTGGTCGCCGAGAATACGTTCGATGTGATTGGACAGATACAACACCACGCCCACCGTGAAACTGGCCAGGGCAATACTGAGGATCGCGGTGAGCTTGTCGTCCCAGTGCGGCTGACCGATGCCCATCACCAGCAAGGCGCCGATGGTGCCGGGGCCGACGGTCAGCGGGATGGTCAGGGGGACGATGGTCACGTCCTGCTGCACGTTGTCGGTCTGCACGGCTGACTTGCCCTGGGCCATGCCCAGCGCCGAGATGAACAACACGCTGCCCGCACCGATGCGGAAGGCGTCCACGGTGATGCCGAAGACGCTGAAAATTACTCGACCGAACAAGTACAGCAAGACACTGGACACCAGTGTGGCGATTGCCACTTTCCAGGCTAGCCGGCGCTGTTCCTTGCGCGAATAACCGCGAGTCAGACTGATGAAGCAGGACAACACGAAGAAGGGGCTGTAGAGCACCAGCATCTTCAGGTAAACGCTGAACAACACGTGGAGCATGGTGCAGGCTCACTGGCGAGGGAAGTCGAGGGGGAGTCTATCAGGCGCTACGGAGTCTGTCGGCTCAGGACGTGGGTGTCGCCGTGCGGTTCTGCTGATCGCGCTGGGCCACCCAGTGTTCGATCAGTTCACGCAACTGGGACAACTCGACCGGTTTGGCCATGTGCCCGTCCATACCCGCCTGGCGCGCGCGTTCTTTATGCTCGGCCAGGATGTGTGCGGTCAATGCCACCACCGGGGTACGAATTCGCTGGTTGCCGACTTCCCACGCACGCAATTGCTGGGTGGCCGAGAAACCGTCGAGGATCGGCATTTCGCAGTCCATCAACACCAGGTCGTAACGTTGCGCCTTCATGGCCTGCAAGGCTTCTTCACCGTTGCTGGCAGTGTCGGGTTGCAGGTTGAGCTTGCCCAGCATGCCGCGGATCACCTTGGTCGAGATGCTGTTGTCTTCGGCCACCAGAATGCGGAAATCGCTGGGCACCTTCACCGGCAGGCTTGTACCTGATGGCAGATGCGGCATGACGGCCAGCCCCTTGTTGCGCTGGGTCAGCTCGTCGGCGAGGGTGGTCTTGAGGGTGTAGCCGGCGACCGGTTTGGCGAGGATGCGCTTGATCCCCGAATTGCGCGCGATGATCTTGCTTGGCGCATTGCTGATGCCGGTGAGCATGATCAGCAGGATGTCGTGGTTCAGGCTCGGGTCTTCCTTGATCTTGGCGGCCAGTTGCATGCCGGTCATGCCGGGCATGTTCTGGTCCAGCAGGACCACGTCGAAGTAGTCGCGCAGGTGCGCCTTGGTGCGCAGCAGTGCCAGGGCTTCCTTGCCAGACGGCACGGCGCTGACGTTCAAGCCCCAGGCGCTGCACTGCTGCACCAGCACCTTGCGACAGGTGTCGTTGTCGTCCACCACCAACACCCGTGCGCCCTGCAACGGACCGTCGAGGTCGGAGGTCGGGTGTTCGAGGCGATCAGGATCGAGCGGCAAGGTCAGCCACAAGGTGCTGCCCTGGGTGCTGCCGCTCTTGATGCCGAATTCGCCTTGCATCAAGCGGATCAGTTGACGGGCGATCACCAGGCCCAGATTGCCACCCAGGCGGTTGGCCGAGAGGAAGTGCTTGCTGTGCAGTTCCGCGTGCATCAGCGCGTCGCGCTCTTCGGCGTCCATGGGTTCGCCGCTGTCCTGAACGGCGATGCGCAGGCGTGGTTTGGCGGTGCGCTCATCGAGCGCGACGACGATGAGGATTTCGCCTTCATCGGTTTTCTTCAGGGCGTTTTCCAGCAGGCTCAACAACGTTTGACGCAGGCGTGTCGGGTCACCGCTGATGACCCGCGGCACTTGCGGCTGAATGAAACTGATCAGCTCAACGTTCTGCTGCTCGGCCTTGGCGCGGAAGATGCTCAGGCAGTCTTCGATCAACGCATTGAGATCGAACTGCACATCGTCCAGCTCGATCTGTCCTGATTCGAGCTTGGAGATGTCGAGGATTTCGTTGATCAGCGTCAGCAGTTCGTTGCCAGCGCTATGGATGGTTTGCACATAGTCGCGCTGCTTGACCGACAGAGGCGTGCCCAGCAGCAACTCGGTCATGCCCAGTACGCCGTTCATCGGGGTGCGGATTTCATGGCTGATCTTCGCCAGGAATTCGGCCTTGGCGTTGATCTCGGCATTGCTGGCCGCCAGGTCGCGACTGATGCTGAAACGGTCTTCGGTGATGCTGCGTTGGCGCTCGCTCAGGGCAATGCCCATCAGTAGGCCGCTGATGCAGATGAACGCCAGCAGCGTGGTGATCAGGTCGTGCGGTTCAATCAGGGTCAGCCCCAGCAGGGCCGGGAGGATGATCAGCGTACCGAGGTTGAACACCACCATCGCTGCCACGAACAGTCGTGCCGGGCGATAGCCTTTTTGCCAGTGATAGGCGCTGACGAACAACATGGTCAGGCCCGCAAGGGCGACCAGTCCATAAGTAATGATGTTCAGCGGCAGCGTGTTGACGAACAGCAGCAACAGACTGCAAATCATGATCAACAGGATGTCGACTTGAATCAGTCTGTTCAGCGGGTGCGGGCCCAGAGGCGCGAAGAAGCGCAGGGCGAACATCAGGCCGCAGGGCGCCGTCAGCAATAAGGCGAGATAAGCGCCCGGCGTTTGTACGGCTTGCCAGTCGGGCAGCCAGGGGCCTGCCAGGTTCAGCAACAGAATCAGGCTGAGCATCAGACAGCCTTCGGCCGCCGCCAGCCAGAGGCTGCTGCGCGAGCGCGAGTAGGCGTAACGGACGAGATTGTGCAGGATCAGCATGCCGATGCTGCCCAGCAACAGGCCGTAGATCAGCGTTTGATGCTGATTGGCGGCGGTCATGACGGCCGATTGCAGGGTGATGTAAGGCCGTAACTGGTGCTCGGAAACCAGTCGCAAATAAACATCGAGGGTTTTGTCGCTCTGCGGCAACGGCACCATGAAGTCGCTGCTCGGCAGGGGCCGGTCAACCAGAGGCTGTCGATTGCCGGTGTTGGATTGCTCGATCAGCTTGTCGCCGTCCAGCACATACATATTGAAATGCAACAGGTCCGGCGCAAACACGCGCAGCAATTGTTCATGCTTGCCGGGTGCGAGGCGGAAACGTAGCCAGAGCGCTCCGTCGGGCTCGGCGGCGGTGAGGCTGTCGAGTTCGATGGGGCTGAATTGATTGGTGTAGCGAGCAGAGCGGATGTCGCTCAGTTGCAGGTCGCCCTGTTCGTCGAGCAATACCGCCCAACCACTGCCTTGCGCGGCCTGGGCCGGGAGCATGCAGAGCAGGGTCAGCAGAGTGACGGTGAAACCTATGGCAATCCTGAGCCAGCGCACGGCGAAATCCCTTCGTAGGTTAATGCCAGATTACAACTATGCGCGGCGCCGGAATAGTCAGGCAAGGGCCCGAAGCCCTTGCCCGGCCGAATGGAAACTTATTCCTGATTTTCGCCACGCTCGCGGGCAATGGCGCGGTAGCCAATGTCCTTGCGATAGAAACAGCCTTCCCAATCAATCTTTGCCGCCAGTTTGTAAGCCTGCTGTTGGGCCGCATCGACGCTGGCGCCCATGGCAGTGGCGCACAGCACCCGACCACCGGCCGTCACGACTTGACCGTCCTGGAGCGCAGTGCCAGCGTGGAAGACTTTGCCTTCCAACGCCGCGGCTGCATCCAGACCATTGATGGCCGCGCCTTTGGCGTAGTCACCAGGATAGCCGCCCGCCGCCAGCACGATACCGACGCTCGGACGTGGATCCCATTGCGCTTCGACCTTGTCCAGCGCCTGCGCCAGGGCCGCTTCGACCAGCAGCACCAGGCTCGACTGCAAGCGCAGCATGACTGGTTGGGTCTCAGGGTCGCCGAAACGGCAGTTGAATTCGATAACTTTTGGGTTACCAGCCTTGTCGATCATCAGGCCGGCGTACAGGAAACCCGTGTAAACGTTGCCTTCCTCGGCCATGCCGCGCACGGTCGGCCAGATCACCAGATCCATCACGCGCTGGTGGACTTCGCTGGTGACCACCGGAGCCGGGGAGTAGGCACCCATGCCGCCCGTGTTCGGACCGGTGTCGCCGTCACCGACGCGTTTGTGGTCCTGGCTGGTGGCCATCGGCAGTACGTTCTTGCCGTCGACCATGACGATGAAGCTGGCTTCTTCGCCGTCCAGGAACTCTTCGATGACTACGCGCGAACCGGCGTCGCCGAAAGCGTTGCCTGCCAGCATGTCACGCACGGCGTCTTCGGCTTCGGCCAGGGTCATGGCAACGATCACGCCTTTACCGGCGGCCAGGCCATCGGCCTTGATCACGATCGGTGCACCCTTTTCACGCAGATAAGCCAGGGCTGGCTCGATCTCCGTGAAGTTCTGGTAGTCGGCGGTCGGGATCTTGTGGCGCGCCAGGAAATCCTTGGTGAAGGCTTTCGAACCTTCCAGCTGAGCAGCACCAGCGGTAGGACCGAAGCAGTCCAGGCCACGGGAGCGGAACAGGTCAACGACGCCAGCGACCAGTGGCACTTCCGGGCCGACGATGGTCAGGGAAACGTTTTTCTCGGCAAAGTCTGCTAGCTGCTCAAGGGCCAGCACGTCGATGGCGACGTTCTCGCACTTGGCTTCGATGGCAGTGCCGGCATTGCCCGGAGCCACGAAAACTTTCTGTACGCGCGGATCCTGAGCCACTTTCCAGGCCAGGGCGTGTTCACGGCCACCGCTGCCAATGATCAAAACATTCATTTAAAAAACCTCGGATGACGCTAAATTCTGTGGGCAGCGTTGGAGCTGCTTTTCTGTGGGAGCTGGCTTGCCAGCGATGCAGGCGACTCGGTTCATCAGTTAGACCGAGGGGATGCTATCGCTGGCAAGCCAGCTCCCACATTTGGATCGAGTTGAATCAGTGACGGAAGTGGCGCATGCCGGTGAAGACCATGGCGATGCCGGCTTCGTCGGCAGCAGCAATCACTTCAGCATCACGCATCGAACCGCCTGGCTGGATCACTGCAGTGATGCCGACCTTGGCCGCGTTGTCCAGGCCGTCGCGGAACGGGAAGAACGCGTCGGAGGCCATTACCGAACCGGCTACCTGCAGGCCGGCATGTTCAGCCTTGATCGCAGCAATACGTGCCGAGTTCACGCGGCTCATCTGGCCGGCGCCGACACCGATGGTCTGGCGGTTCTTGGCGTAGACGATGGCGTTGGACTTGACGTACTTGGCCACTTTCCAGGCGAAGATCAGGTCGTGGATTTCCTGTTCGGTCGGAGCGCGTTTGGTCACGACTTTCAGGTCATCGGCGCCGATCATGCCGATGTCGCGGCTCTGTACCAGCAGGCCACCGTTGACGCGTTTGTAGTCCCAGGCAGCGGCGCGATCAGCCGACCACTCGCCGCAGGCCAGCAGGCGTACGTTGGCTTTGGCGGCCACGATGGCGCGGGCTTCTTCGCTGACGCTCGGCGCGATGATCACTTCGACGAACTGACGCTCGACGATGGCTTTTGCGGTTTCAGCATCCAGTTCGCGGTTGAAGGCAATGATGCCTCCGAACGCGGATTCGGTGTCGGTGGCGTAGGCCAGGTCGTAGGCCTTGCGGATACCGCCTTCTGCGTCCGGGCTGACGGCCACGCCGCAAGGGTTGGCGTGCTTGACGATCACGCAAGCCGGTTTGACGAAGCTCTTCACGCATTCCAGCGCGGCGTCGGTGTCAGCCACGTTGTTGTAGGACAGCTCTTTGCCTTGCAGCTGGGTCGCGGTGGCGATGCCGACTTCGGCAGGCTTGGCTTCCACGTAGAACGCCGCGCTCTGGTGCGGGTTCTCGCCGTAGCGCATTTCCTGGGCCTTGATGAACTGGCTGTTGAAAGTGCGCGGGAATTCGCTGCGACCTTCGGTGCTCAGTGTTTCGGCAGCCTGGTTCACGGTGCCCATGTAGTTGGCGATCATGCCGTCGTAGGCAGCGGTGTGTTCGAAGGCCTTGAGCATCAGGTCGAATCGCTGAGCGTAGGTCAGGCCGCCGGCTTTCAGGTTTTCGAGGACGCTGGCGTAATCGCTGGCGTTGACCACGATGGCCACATCTTTATGGTTCTTGGCTGCCGAACGAACCATGGTCGGGCCACCGATGTCGATGTTTTCAATCGCGGTCGGCAGGTCGCAGCCTGGCTTGTTGATGGTGGCTTCGAACGGGTACAGGTTGACCGCTACCAGGTCGATCGGCTTGATGCCGTGCTCGTTCATGATGGCGTCGTCGATACCGCGACGACCGAGGATCCCGCCGTGGATTTTCGGGTGCAGGGTTTTCACCCGACCGTCCATCATTTCGGCAAAACCGGTGTAATCCGCGACTTCCACTGCGGCAACGCCGTTGTCCTGCAGCAGCTTGAACGTTCCGCCGGTAGAGAGGATCTCGACGCCCAGGGCTTCAAGTTCTTTGGCGAATTCAAGGATCCCGGTCTTGTCGGAAACGCTGATCAAGGCGCGGCGGATCGGCAGGCGGGTAGTCTGGTCGGTCATTTCAATTTCCATCAAAAGCAAAGGAGTCAGCAAAAAAGGCGACCGGTTTTACGCGGGCGCCTTTCTGGTTTGATTGAATGCTTACAGCAAATCGTACTGCTTGAGTTTCTTGCGCAGCGTGCCCCGGTTCAGTCCGAGCATCTCGCTGGCCTTGGTCTGGTTGCCCTTGACGTAGTTCATCACGCATTCGAGCAGGGGAGCCTCGACTTCGGAGAGCACCAGGTTGTACACATCCGTGACGGCCGCGCCCTCAAGGTGGGCGAAATAATTGTGCAGCGCTTTCTCGACACTCCCGCGAAGGGTCTGACCTTCTTCGCTCGGGGTATTGAGGTGCTGTTTCAAATTTACGTTGTCGCTCACGGGTGTTGTTCCACTCACTAAAGTCTCGGTCATCATCGTCATGCGGCCACCCACTCTCCGTCCCCTGTCAGGCTCTTGTAACGCCCGGCAAAGAAGCCCCGAACGTTGGCGCATTGTGCTTCCGTATCTTCCAAACGATTGAAGTGGGCGCGAAACTCCCTGGCGCCCGGCAAGGTTGCGAGATACCAGCCCACATGCTTTCGAGCAATGCGTACGCCCATCACGTCTCCATAGAAGGCGTGCAGCGCAGCCAGATGCTCTAGCAGGATGCGTTCCACCTCGATCAGGTCCAGCGCCGGGAGTTTCTCGCCGGTACGCAGGAAATGGTCGATCTCGCGAAAAATCCATGGCCGCCCCTGGGCAGCCCGGCCAACCAGCAGGCCGTCGGCACCGGTCGCGTCGAGCACGTATCGGGCCTTTTCTGGCGAATCGATGTCGCCATTGGCGAAGACCGGCATCGACACCGCCTGCTTGATCGCGGCGATGGTGTCGTACTCGGCTTCACCGGTGTACAGATCGGCACGGGTGCGGCCATGGACCGCCAACGCCGTAATGCCTGCCTGCTCGGCGATCTTCGCCACCGTCAAGCCATTCTTGTTGTCCCGGTCCCAGCCGGTACGGATCTTCAGGGTCACCGGCACATCAACCGCAGCCACGACGGCTTGCAGGATTTCGGTGACCAGTGCTTCATCTTTTAACAGTGCGGAACCGGCAGCCTTGTTGCAGACCTTCTTGGCCGGACAGCCCATGTTGATATCAATAATCTGAGCGCCCAACTCAACGTTTGCCCGGGCTGCATCCGCCAGCATCTGCGCGTCGCCACCGGCGATCTGTACCGAGCGGGGCTCGGGATCACCTTCGTGGATCATGCGCATGCGCGACTTGCGGGTGTTCCACAAACTCATGTCACTGGTGACCATTTCCGAGACTACTAGTCCCGCGCCCAATCGCTTGCACAGCTGACGAAAGGGTTGATCGGTGACACCCGCCATTGGGGCGAGAATCAAGCCGTTATGTAATGTGTATGGACCGATGCGTACCGCCGACATAGGACTTCCCTGTTGTGGGGCCGGATCATGAGAGTTCGAAAAAGGGTTGGCATGATACCCGCTCTCGATGACTGGATAAAGGCTGAATTGAACAAAATCTGAACAGTTATTCTGTTATCGCCAGCGGTTTGGTCTGAAGGGGCAAAGTCAGAAAGCCGTCGTCAACTGAGGATCAGAGAACCGTTTTACTCGGGGGAGTGGAAGCTCAGGCTGTAGTTCACCGCTTTGGCGCCTGGGTCGAGAATGTCCAGGGCAATGTGGATCGGCGTCTGCGGCGGCATTTCCACCATGCCTTCAAGGTCGCCATTGAGGTATTCGCCGGGTTTGAAGCGGCGGCTGGCAATCAGATGGCCATTGAGGTCGGCAAAGCGCAGTTCCAGTAGCGGGAACGGCTGGGAAAATGGCGCGCGGTTGTAGATGATCGCGTCGACCACCAGCGCGCCGCTGAATTCTGGATGGCTGCGGACCACCAGGTTGCTGCTTTTGATTTTTGCGATGTCGACCTTGGAGGGCACTGTGCAGCCGATTTGCGGGCAAAACTGTTGGAACCACGGGCGGTATTGGTCCTGCCGCGCCAGTTCGTCGAAGTGGTAGGCAACGTATTGACCTACCAGAGCGCCGGCACCGAGCAGGACCAGCAGCAGCCAGAAAAGCCGGCGCGCCCATGGCGAGCGGCGTCTTTGCCAGTCGAGCTGCAGCGGATCGTCGGTCAGGTCTTGCAGTACGTCGGCGCGAACGCCGGGTTCGCTGCGTTCGCGGCGTTTGCGCAACGGTTCGACCGACGGCAGGTCTTCTTCGATTTCATCGGTGGTAGTTGCTGACAGGCGTTCTTTAGGAAGTGGGGTATCGAGCGGGTCGTGCAGGCGCAATTGTGGCGGCTGTGCTTCGTCGTCCAGTTCTATCGGTTCCAGCGACAACGACAGAGACGGTTCGGTGCGGGAGTTTTTGCTCGGCTCTGGTATCGGTTGCGGGTCGTCGAGCGCATCGAGGGCGTCGAGGTCCTCGGCCGTTTGCGCGCGATCAGCAGCCGATTCGCTGAACAGGCTGTCGGACCACGGCTCTTGGTCGGTTTCGATGCTATCGCGACGGGCGCTGAGCGTGTCATCGCGGTGCCGGCCAAACTCTGTGGTTGGCTGGATTTCCCGCTGTTCGAGGCGGGCGAGTTCTTCGTCGAGGTCCAGGGTGTCCAGGTCCAGCTCGGCGGCGGACCATTGTTTTTGACTGATGGCCTTTGGTTCTACCGGTTCCGGCACTTCAACGATGGCCGCAGGGGCTGGCGCGACCGGCTCCTTGCCGGCCTGCTCAAGCAATTGCTTGGCGGCATTGAACACCTGAAGGCATGAGCCACAGCGAACGACCCCGCGTGCCACGCTCAACTGAGCATGGCTGACGCGGAAGCTGGTTTGGCAATGCGGGCACTGGGTGACGAAGCTGTCGGTCATGCGGCGATCCGGTTTATGCAGGCGCCCATTCTAGCGCCGACGGCCTGTGATGCGCACCCAGCCATCGCGATTGGCGATCGGATCCAGATCGAAGTCCTTGGCGTAGGCTGCGGCGACTTCGTCACCTTGCTCGGCAAGGATGCCCGACAGCGCCAGGCGCCCGCCGGACTTGACCAGGCCGGACAACTGCGGCGCCAGGGACACCAGCGGGCCAGCGAGGATATTGGCCACCAGCACATCGGCCTGAACCTGCGGCAAATCTTCCGGCAGATACAGTGGGAACGACTCGTCGGCGATATTATTGCGCCCGGCGTTGTCGCGGGAGGCTTCCAGCGCCTGCACGTCGATGTCGGTGCCGACAGCTTCCTTGGCGCCCAGCAGCAGGGCGGCAATTGCCAGAATCCCCGAGCCGCAGCCGAAGTCCAGCACATTGCAGTCTTTCAGGTCCTGACCGTCGAGCCATTCCAGGCACAACGCGGTGGTTGGGTGGGTGCCGGTGCCGAATGCCAGGCCCGGATCCAGCAACAGATTCACCGCATCAGGTTCCGGCGCGGCGTGCCAGCTCGGCACGATCCACAGGCGCTGGCCGAAACGCATCGGCTGGAAGCCGTCCATCCAGCTGCGTTCCCAGTCCTGGTCTTCGATGACTTCGCTGTGATGCTCGGGCAGCGGGCTGCCGGTCAACAGCTCAAGATGTGCCAGCACCGGGCCCGGCTCGGTGCCGCCTTCGAACAGGGCCAGCAGGTGCGTGTGCGACCACAGTGGCGTGGTGTTGAGTTCCGGCTCGAAGATCGGCTGATCTTCGGCGTCCATGAAGGTCACCGACACGGCGCCCACTTCAAGGAAAGCGTCTTCGTAGGTTTCGGCTTGTTCTGGGCTGATGGCGAGACGGACTTGCAGCCAAGGCATGGCGGGCACCTTTGAAAAATATTGATTGCAGCCTAGCGGGCTGCGAGAAGCGCGCAAGTTTACGCGAGAGAGCGGCAGATGACGACCGGGTTGGCAATGCACGGGAGCGAATGCATAACCTGTGGCGAGGGAGCTTGCTCCCGCTGGAGCGCGAAGCGGTCCCAAAATGGCAGAGCTGGATCTGTCTGATTCTGCGCGGTGGGATAATCTGGCGGTTGCTGCGCAACCGAGCGGGAGCAAGCTCCCTCGCCACAGGGTTTTGCATTGAGCCGCTTCCAGAAACAACAAAGCCGCCCGAAGGCGGCTTTGTCAGGTGCAGGTTCGAAGCTTAGTGCTTCTCGCCAGCCAGTTTGTGCTCGAGGTAGTGAATGTTCACGCCCCCTTTGCAGAAGCCTTCGTCGCGGGTCAGGTCGCGGTGCAGCGGGATGTTGGTCTTGATCCCGTCGACCACGATCTCGTCCAGCGCATTGCGCATGCGCGCCATGGCTTCGTCACGGGTTGCGCCGTAGGTGATCAGCTTGCCGATCAACGAATCGTAGTTCGGCGGAACGGCATAACCACTGTACAGGTGCGAGTCGACGCGAACGCCGTTGCCGCCTGGTGCGTGGAAATGCTTGACCGTGCCCGGGCTCGGCATGAAGGTTTTCGGGTCTTCGGCGTTGATCCGGCATTCCAGCGCGTGACCGCGGATGACCACGTCATCCTGGGTGAACGACAGCTTGTTGCCGGCGGCGATGCTGAGCATCTCCTTGACGATGTCGATGCCGGTAACCATTTCCGAAACCGGGTGCTCTACCTGGACACGAGTGTTCATCTCGATGAAGTAGAAGCGACCGTTCTCGTACAGGAACTCGAAAGTGCCCGCGCCACGGTAACCGATGTCGATGCACGCCTTGACGCAGCGCGCGAAAACTTCCTGGCGAGCCTTCTCGTCGATGCCCGGTGCCGGCGCTTCTTCGAGAACTTTCTGGTGACGACGTTGCAGCGAGCAATCGCGGTCGCCCAGATGGATGGCGTGGCCCTGGCCGTCGGAAAGAACCTGAACTTCCACGTGGCGCGGGTTGGTCAGGAATTTTTCCAGATAGACCATCGGGTTGCCGAACGCCGCGCCTGCTTCGGAGCGGGTCAGTTTGGCCGAGGAAATCAGGTCTTCTTCTTTATGCACAACGCGCATGCCGCGACCACCACCGCCGCCAGCGGCTTTGATGATCACCGGATAACCGACTTCGCGACCAATGCGCAGAGCGGTTTCTTCGTCTTCCGGCAGCGGGCCGTCGGAACCCGGAACGGTCGGTACGCCGGCAGCGATCATGGCGTGCTTGGCCGAAACCTTGTCGCCCATCAGGCGGATGGTTTCAGCTTTCGGGCCGATGAAGGCGAAGCCGGAGTTCTCGACCTGTTCGGCGAAGTCGGCGTTTTCCGCGAGGAAACCGTAGCCAGGGTGAATGGCGGTGGCGCCGGTCACTTCGGCCGCGGCGATGATTGCCGGGATGTGCAGGTAGGAGTGGGCGGCCGATGCCGGACCGATGCAGACGGATTCGTCTGCCAGGCCCAGGTGCATCAGTTCCTTGTCAGCCTTGGAATAAACGGCGACGGTCTTGATGCCCATCTCTTTGCAGGCGCGCAGAATCCGCAGTGCGATCTCACCGCGGTTGGCGATCAGAACTTTTTCCAACTTCGCAGTCATCAAAGGCTCTCCGCGGTTCAAACGATGGTGAACAGCGGTTGGTCGTACTCAACCGGCTGGCCGTCTTCGACGAGGATGGATTCGATCACACCGCTGGTTTCAGCTTCGATGTGGTTCATCATCTTCATGGCTTCAACGATGCACAGGGTGTCGCCTTTCTTCACGGTCTGGCCGACTTCAACGAAGGACGGCGAGGTTGGCGAAGATTTGCGATAGAACGTACCGACCATCGGCGAACGGGCAACGGTGCCGTTCAACACAGGTGCGGCCGGAGCAGCAGGGGCGGCAGCGGCAGCCGGAGCGGCGGCAGCGACAGGCGCGGCAGCCGGAGCAGGCATTGGAGCCGGTGCGTAGTACTGCTGAGCCGGGGTCTTGCTATGGCGGCTGATGCGTACGGACTCTTCGCCTTCCTTGATCTCGAGCTCGTCGATGCCGGACTCTTCCAGCAATTCGATCAGTTTCTTAACTTTACGGATATCCATGAATCATCAACTCCCAAGGGTCGGTCAGGGGCGGTTAACTTGTTGTTCAAGCTGTTCCAGGGCGGCCTCCAGGGCCAGTCGATAACCGCTGGCGCCAAGGCCGCAGATCACTCCCACCGCTACATCGGAGAAGTAAGAGTGATGGCGGAAAGGTTCGCGTTTGTGCACGTTAGACAAATGCACTTCGATGAATGGGATGCTCACCGCCAGCAGCGCGTCACGTAATGCGACACTTGTATGCGTAAAAGCTGCCGGGTTTATCAAAATGAAGTCCACGCCTTCGGTACGGGCGGCATGGATGCGGTCGATCAGTTCGTACTCGGCATTGCTTTGCAGGTGCAGCAGATGGTGGCCGGATTCGCGGGCGCGGCGTTCCAGGTCCTGGTTGATCTGCGCCAGCGTCGTGGCGCCATAGGTGCCCGGTTCACGGGTGCCGAGCAGGTTCAGGTTGGGTCCGTGCAGAACGAGTAGCGTCGCCATCGGCGGTTCCTTTGTTATCTGTGTGCAATTGTCAGAACCCGGCGACTATGCCGCAAAGCCTTTGTGACTGTCCAGTTCTCTGCAATAGCCAGCACGATTACCGATGTTTGCGCGAAATATGTGACCGCTTGATTAAATCCGGTCATTCGCTTTGGCGACACGTTCGGCGAAGTCTTTGGCATTGATCTCGCCAATCACCCGCACATCAGCGCGTTCGACGCCGTCCTTGCCAAAAAACATCAAGGCTGGCGGACCGAACAGCTTGTAGCGGTCGAGCAGGGCGCGTTGTTCGGCGTTGCTGGCGGTGATGTCGAAGCGGACCAGCCGATAGCCCTTGAGGCGTTCGACGACGATCGCATCGTCGAGCACTTCGCGTTCGATGACTTTGCAGCTGATGCACCAGTCGGCGTACCAGTCGAGCAGCAGCGGGGTGCCCGACGCCCGTGCTTCGGCGAGCACGCGGTCGAGGTCTGCCGGGGTGTCGATGGTTTGCCAGGCACTGATGTTTTGCGCTGGTACGTTGCTTTCCACGATGCGCGGCTGGCCGATCGGGTTGAACGGATCGGTCTGGCCACTGAATGCGCCGTACCAACAGGCCAGCGCATAAAACAGCAGGAACATCCCGAGCAGCTGGCCGAGACGTTTTCTCGGCGGTTTGTAGACGAATTCCAGCGCACCGAGGAACAAACCGACGCCGCCGGCCAGCAAGCCGATCAGCAACAAAGTGATCTGCCCTGGCATGACTCGACTGAGCAGCGCGATCGCCAGCCCCAGCAACAACACGCCAATCGCGTTTTTCACGTAGATCAGCCACGGGCCGCTTTTCGGCAACCAGGCAGCGCCGCCCGTGGCGACAAGCAACAATGGCGCCCCCATGCCGAGGCCGAGCATGAACAGTTTCAAGCCGCCGCCCAAGGCATCGCCGCTGGCGCTGATATACAGCAGCGCACCGGCCAGCGGTGCCGAGACGCAAGGCGAAACCAGCAGGCTCGACACCACACCCAGCACCGCCGCGCCCCACAGCGAACCGCCTTCGGTACGCCCGGCAATGCGGTCCAGTCGACTGCTGATCGCCTGCGGCAATTTGAGTTCGAAAACACCGAACATCGCCAAGGCAAACAGCGCAAAAAACATCGCGAACGGCACCAGCACCCAGGCCGATTGCAGCCGCGCCTGCAGATTGAGCTGAGCGCCGAACATCCCCATCAGTGCGCCGAGCAATGCAAAGCAGATAGCCATCGGCAGTACATAGGCCAAAGAAAGATTGAATCCGCGCCACCCACCGACCTGGCCGCGGAGCACCACACCGGAAAGGATCGGCAACATCGGCAGCACGCACGGGGTAAAGGTCAGACCAAGGCCCGCGAGGAAAAACAGCGCCAGTTCACGCCAGCCCCAATCATGGCTTGTCGTTGCGCCGTCGCCATCGATGCTCAGGCGCTCGGTTTCCGGTGGATAGCACAAGCCTTTGTCGGCGCAGCCCTGATAGGTCACGGCCAGGGTGAACGGACGTTGATCGGTGCGGGGCAGTTCTACGTCGAGAATGCCGTGATAGACCTCGACATCGCCGAAGTATTCATCGTGCTTTTTTTGTCCGTCAGGCAATTGCGCGGTGCCGAGGGCGACATCGGCCGGATCGGCGCGGAACTGAAAGCGATGGCGGTAGAGGTAGTAACCTTCGGTGGCGACAAAGCGCAGTTTGATCGATTGCGGCGTGCTTTCTACGAGTCTCAACTGAAAGGCTTCGCGCACCGGCAGGAAGTCGGCGCTGTTGTTGATCGAGCCCAGGGTCGAACTGGGGCGACTCTCCAGCAACCCGGCGGCGGTGGCCGGCAGGGCGAGAAATAAAAGCAGCAGGCAAAGCAAACGGCGCATGACGATCTCGCGTATCGATAATGCGGGCATGATAGCTGACAGTGCTTGACGCCGCCCCTGCAGGAGCAGCCGAAGGCTGCGATCTTTTGATCTTGATCTTTTAAAATCAAAGTCAAAAGATCGCAGCCTTCGGCAGCTCCTACAGGGGCGGCGTTTAGACGCGGAAGGCCTGGACGGCGGTGTGCAGGCGCCCGCCGAGGACCAAAAGGTTCTCCCCTTGCTCACGCCCTTCACCAATACGCAGCAAGTTATCCCCGCCCAGCTGGTGAATCCGCTCACTGTGATCGCGGATCTCACTGACAGCACCGCTCTGCTGGGCGGTGACATCGGCGATGCGCACCGCCGTGTCGGAAATGGTCTGGATCGCCCCGACGATTTTATCCAGCGCACCGTCAGCCGCTTGCGCCTGATTGGCGGTGGCTTCGGCATGTTCGACCTGCGCGCGCATGCCTTCGACCGATTGCCGTGCGGCGGTTTGCAGGCCGGCGATCAACGTCTGGATCTCGGCGGTGGCCCCGGCGGTGCGTTGCGCCAGTGAGCGCACTTCTTCGGCCACCACGGCAAAACCACGGCCCATTTCCCCGGCCCGGGCCGCTTCGATGGCGGCGTTCAAGGCCAGCAAGTTGGTCTGATCGGCAATCGAACGGATCACGGTCAACACGCCGCCGATGGTGGCGGACTCTTCGGCGAGGTGTTCGATCATCTGCGCATTGCCTTGGACTTCCCCCACCAGCGCATGCAGGCCGGTGAGGCTCAGGCCGATGACTTTTTGCCCATGCTCCACTGCCAGCCCGGCATGGCGGCTGGCGTCGGCGGCCTGGCTGGCGTCGCCGGCGACTTGCTGGATGGTTGCTTCCAGTTCACCGAGGGAATCGCGGATCAGCGCGGTGTCGCCGGCCTGATGCTCGGCACCGCTGTGCAGGTCGTTGCTCAAATCAGCGAGGGTTCGGCTGCTGCCGGCGACCTGTTCGGCATTGAGGCGAATGGTCCCCACCAAGTCCACCAGATAAGCCCGCAGGCGATTGAGCGAGGCCTGGATGTCGTGCAGTTCACGATTGGTCTTGCCCAATTCAATGTCCCGGCTGAAGTCGCCTTCGGCCCAGGTCGAGAGGGCCGGCGCCAGATTGGTCAGCGTCCGCGCCAGGCGACGTTGCAGTGTGTCGATGAGCAAGGCGATCAGCAAAATCAGGCCGATCATCACACCCTGCATCAGCCGCACTTCGCTCTGGATCTGGCCGTGCTGGGCTCGCACTACCGGTTCCAGGCCGGCGATAGCCTGCTGCACAGCGGCGATTTTCAGGTGAGTCGCGGCGCTGAGATCGGTGCGTTTCTGGATTTGCTCGCGAGTGCGCGCCAGTTCCGCCGGGTAACGGGTGAGCAGACTGTTCAGTTCTCGCTTGAGACCGACGCCGGCATCTTCGGCGACGGTTTTTTCGGTGTTCTCCAGGCCCATCATCGCGGCGAAATCATCGGTGCCCGATTCGCTGCTGGCGGCCACGCCGAGCAACGGCAGGGCGTCCAATTGTCCGGCCTGGGTGCGGATGTTGGCGACTTCGCGCTCGACATCGGCAGCCAGTTCGCTGCGACCGCTGCTGACCAGTTTGTCCCGGGCCAGCGACAGTTTGCCCAGATGCTGGGCGGCGGCGAGCAAAGGTGTCAGATACGCCGGGTTCCCGCTGGCGTATTGGCTGAGTTGATCAAGACTGGCGCCCAGTTCCCGTTCGGCTTGCAGCAACAAGGCTTGCGGGTCGCCCGCCAGTTTGCCGGCAGCCAGCAGGTCGGTGTTACTGAATTGGTCGAGGTTCGACAGGCTCGGGCGCAAGGTTTCGGCCAGTGCCGGCGGCAGTTCACCGAGTTCTTTTTGCAGGCTGTCGATGCCTTGGCTGGCGCTGCTCAGGCGCAGGGCGTCGCCGCTGGCGAGGTACTCCTCGATGTTGCGCGCCACTTCATTTTGAAACTGCTGGGACAGGCCCAGGTAACGCTCCATTAATAAATAGGGGCGTTCGAGGGCCTTTTGCGACCACCAAAGTGTCGCGCCAAGGGCCACGCACACGGCGACTAAAAGGAGGGTGTTGAGATTGGTCAGCAGCTTAAGGCGCATTGCGGTCTACCAACGGCAGAATGGTAAGCGCCTGAAGTTATTGCGTTTCTATTACAGCGTTATGACGGAATGGGTCGTTTGCGATGAAAAAGTGGCACTTTGCTTTGATGCTCGCTCGGCCTGTACCCGATTGCGCCCGGCATCTTTTGCCCGATACAGCGCTTCGTCTGCCTGACTGGCCATTAACAGGCTGTCGGAGTTTTCGCTCATTTCCACCACGCCGGCGCTGAAGGTGCACCACAAATCCTGCGGCTGGGCAGGGTAGTGAATCTCGGCAAAACGCTGACGGATTTCATCCAGCACGGCGTAGGCCGCTTCGAGATCCGTGTCGGGCATGACGATGGCGAACTCTTCGCCGCCGTATCGGCCAATGAAGTCGGTCTTGCGTAACCGTTGCTTGAGAAACAGTGCCAGGCTCTTGATCACCCGGTCGCCCATGGGGTGGCCGTGGCTGTCGTTGACCCGTTTGAAGTGGTCGATGTCGAGCATCGCAAAGCTCAGTGGCTTGCTCTCGCGGCGGGCGCGGAACGAGCAGTCTTCGAGCAATTGCAGAATGTGGGTGTGGTTGTACAAGCCGGTGAGGCTGTCACGGACCATGCGCGCTTTCAGGTTGCGCGCCCGCGCCGCGCGGTTGCGCACGGTGGTGATCAGGTGCCGGGGCTTGATCGGTTTGGTCAGGAAGTCGTCGCCGCCCTCGCTCATGGCGTCGAGCTGCTTGTCCAGGTCATCTTCGGCCGACAGGTAAATGATCGGCACGCTGACATATCGGTCGTTGTGCCGGATCACCTTGGCCAGTTCCGTACCGGTGCAGGCTGGCATGTACATGTCGAGGATGATCAGGTCCGGCTGGAAATCCGCCAGCTCGGCCATGGCCTGGATCGGCTCGATCAACGTGCGCGTGACGATGCCCGCACTATTAAGCAGGCGCTCAGTGTGCAAGGCCTGGGCGCGGGAGTCGTCGATGATCAGCACTTTATAAGGTTCGTACTGGGCGACGCAGGTCAGGACTTCGATTTTCTCCAGCAGGCTCGACGCTTCGAGGGTTCCGGTGAGGAACTCCTGGCCGCCGGCGCGCACGGCGGCGAGCCGGGTCGGGGTGTCGGTTTCGTGCAGGCTGAAAAACAGCAGCGGCAATTGATGATCAAGGCCTTCCTGGGCTTCGGCGGCCAGTTTCAGGCCGACGCCGGGACCGCTGAAGTCGACGTCCATGACGATGGCCGCGGGCAGGCGTTCGATCATCGAGGAGCGAAACGCGGGCACGCTGTCCAGAGACTGGGCGCTGAGCCCGAAGAATTCCAGTTGTTTGGCCAGGCGCTCGCCACGGTCGTGGTCCTGCAGCATCACGTAGATCGGCTTGCGCAGGGGCGGAAGGAGGGTCTGGTCGAGCTGATCGCCATGCCTCAGGCCTGTTCGTGACAGACGCTGCATCAGGCGATTGAGGTCAGTGATCAGGTCGCTGCTCAGGCGGCCACGATTGGCCTCGACAGCTTCCAGCGACTGCCCGATGTAGTGGGCCAGTTGCACGTGTTCCGGTTGTTCGAATCGTTCGGCGAAACGCAGCAGGCGCAGGTTGGCCTCGCTCAATTCCGCCAACTCAGTGGTCGACCACTCACTGCGTTGCAGGCGCTGCCATATCTCAAGTATCTGACGTGCCTGATGAATTACCCGCTGGGCAAAGTGGTGCTTGAGGCGCTCGCGGCTGGGATCTTCTGGCTCGGTCATATCCTGACTACTAGTTAGGGGGCGCGCTGAGGTCGAGTGGTGGCTCTATGCTAGCACCTCTTTCCGGTTACATGAGAGCTGTACGTCAATAATCTGCAAAGCGAGCGCATTCAGTTTGTGACTGATTGGTCTGGTTTGGCCTTTAAAGTCGGGGTGTGGGGGGGAAGATCCCCATTCACGGTGATTGCCGAAAGCGGTGTGGTGATTCGCCAGTTGCAGGTTAATTTCAGGTGCTCAGGGCTAAGGGATTCCCTGATGCCGCACCGCAACATCTGTAGGAGCCGGCTTGCTGGCGATGGGGGCTTTGCGTTTAACCCGTCCATTTGCACTATCGTTTACGACCATCGCAGCGAGCCGGCTCCTACAGATCCCATGGTTCTCGCCTAATGCGTGAAACCCCTTTTTTGCCCGCTGGCGTGGTAATTTTCCGTATCTACGGAACGGCGGGTGCCGGGCAAAGGCACGTTGTTGTATGGTTGTGGTCGAACCGTTGAACTCAAGTGATTGAAAGGATATCGCCATGCTGGACTGGAAGAACCGCGCCGGTAGCGCGCCTGAACGTGCCGCTGAACCGAAATCGGCTACCCGCAGTTATCTGGGCGGCCTGTTTTTCAGCCGGGCGCTGGCCACGCTGATTGGCTTCTACCTGCTGGTGACGATTGCTCTGGGTTGGTACTGGAGCGACGAACCGTCGCTGTTTCCGGTGCAACAGAATGCGCAAATGGCCGCCGAACGGGACGGCAAGCAAATGGTGATCGGCTACACGACGGTGGAAACCCTGAAGACCGTCGCCGGTACCCTGCTGAACAAACCGGGCGGCTACATTTCCAACGACCGCTTGCCGCCAGGCCTGTGGATGGACAACATGCCGAGCTGGGAATATGGCGTGCTGGTGCAGGTGCGTGATTTGAGCCGTGCGCTGCGCAAAGACTTCGCCCGCTCGCAATCCCAGTCCACCGAAGATGCCGACCTGGCCAAGGCCGAACCGCGCTTCAACTTCGATAACAAGAGCTGGGTGCTGCCGTCCAGCGAGTCCGAATTCCAGGAAGGCATCAACTCCCTGACCCGCTATCAGACCCGTCTGTCCGATCCGAACCAGAAGAGCGCGCTGTTCTATGCCCGCGCCGACAACCTGAACAACTGGCTGGGTGACGTCGGGACGCGTCTCGGTTCGCTGTCGCAACGACTGTCGGCCAGCGTTGGCCGGGTCAAGCTCAACACCGCACTGAAAACCGAAGTCGTGGCGCCGGGGCAGGTGCCGCAGGTTGACGAAGAAATCGTCGAAACCCCATGGATGCAGATCGACAACGTGTTTTACGAAGCGCGCGGCCAGGCCTGGGCCTTGTCCCACCTGCTGCGCGCCATCGAAGTGGACTTCGCCGATGTGCTGGCCAAGAAGAACGCTACGGTCAGCGTGCGCCAGATCATTCGTGAACTGGAAGCGTCGCAGGAAGCGGTATGGAGCCCGATGATCCTCAATGGCAGCGGTTTCGGCGTGCTGGCCAACCACTCGCTGGTCATGGCCAACTACATCTCCCGGGCCAACGCCGCCGTGATCGACCTGCGTCAACTGCTGAATCAGGGCTGAGTCATGGTCGATAGCGCCAAAGAGGCTGCCCACCGGGCGGCCTCGGATGCCGAACAGATCGCCTGGGTCGACGAGCAGGACAACCTGCTCGGCGCCCTGGTCCGTTCCGACCTGCGGGAGCGCGGGCTGATCGGGCGCGGTACCTACATTATGTTGTTCAACTCTGCTGGTGAGCTGTGCGTGCACCGGCGCACCCTGAGCAAGGCTATTTATCCGGGGTATTGGGACGTGGCGGCGGGCGGCATGGTGCTCGCCACCGAAACCTACGCCGAGTCGGCGGCCCGGGAGCTGGAAGAGGAGCTGGGCGTGAGCGGCGTGGAGTTGGCCGTACATGATCACTTTTTCTTTGAGGACACGGGCAATCGGCTTTGGTGTTCGGCGTTTTCGGCGGTGTGGGACGGTCCATTGATCCTCCAGCCGGAGGAGGTGCTGGAAGCGCGTTTTATACCGATCGATGAAGTGCTTCGGGAAATCGAGGAAAAGCCTTACTGCCCGGACTCTCTGGCAGCGTTGAAGCGCTATCTTCGGGCTCGGGGCGAAGACGTCGCAAAAGCGCTATAAATTGGCGCCGATTGGCTCTTAGCAATCGGCGTTTTTGCCGTTACACTGCGCGACCTTTTCAAGCTGAACCGGTATGGCTTCCTGTAGGAGCTGCCGCAGGCTGCGATCTTTTGATGTTGTTTTTGAAGATCAAAAGATCGCAGCCTCGTTGCAATCGTCAGCTCCTACAAAGAGCCGTACCGTTTCAGTAGCGCTGCCCCTGCCTGAGTGGGGCTTCGCGGTCGATAGCCTTCCCAAGTGCTGCGACCAGTCTTTGTCCTCCCAAGAGGATTGCCGGTGGCCAAAAAAGCCGCATCCTTCGCCGCCCTTGGTGGCCTGGTATTTTCCACCGACGCAGGTCGTCATTGCCCGGATTGCAGTAAACCGGTGGACGCTTGCATCTGCAAACAGACCGTAATCCCTGAAGGCGACGGCATCGCTCGCGTGCGTCGCGAAAGCAAGGGCCGTGGCGGCAAGACGGTGACCACCATCACCGGCGTGCCGTTGGCCGAAGACGCGCTCAAGGAGCTGGCGACCACGTTGAAGAAACGCTGTGGCACCGGTGGAGCGTTGAAAGACGGGATCATTGAAATCCAGGGCGATCATGTCGAGCTACTCTTGGCCGAGTTGATCAAGCACGGTTTCAAAGCAAAGAAGTCCGGCGGCTAGCAGCCTCTGTGAAAACCACCCGCGGCATGATCCAGCCTGTTTGCCTTCAGGTCTGGCGCCGCCACCATGGTTTTCACAGAGCCTGTTCATGACCGGTTTCTAAACTCACTGCGGTCGGCGAGGTCTATCCCCTCGTTGACGAACCGTCATTTTCATTCTTTAGACTGCGCCGGCCTGCTACCAGGCGACGCACTATGACTTCTTTATAGGGGACTTCGATGTCCGTACGACGCACACGCAAAGACGATGGCAGCCAATGGACAGTTGCGGACAGCCGCAGTGTTTACGGGATTCGCCATTGGGGGGCCGGATATTTCGCGATCAATGACGCCGGTCGCGTCGAAGTTCGTCCGAACGGTCCGAGCAGCTCGCCTATCGATCTGTTCGAGCAAGTCGACCAGCTGCGCAAGAGCGGCCTGTCGTTGCCGTTGCTGGTGCGTTTCCCGGATATTCTGCAAGACCGCGTGCGTCAACTGACCGGCGCGTTCGATTCGAACATCGAACGTCTGGAATACCAGAGCAAGTACACCGCGCTGTACCCGATCAAAGTGAACCAGCAAGAAGCGGTGATCGAGAACATCATCGCCACCCAGAACGTCTCCATCGGTCTGGAAGCCGGCTCCAAGCCTGAGCTGCTGGCCGTGCTGGCACTGGCGCCAAAGGGCGGCACCATCGTCTGCAACGGCTACAAGGACCGCGAATTCATTCGCCTGGCGTTGATGGGCCAGAAGCTCGGCCACAACGTGTTCATCGTGATCGAGAAAGAATCCGAAGTCGGCCTGGTGATCGAGGAAGCCGCTTCGCTCAAGGTCAAGCCACAAGTCGGCTTGCGCGTGCGTCTGTCGTCCCTGGCGTCGAGCAAATGGGCGGACACCGGTGGCGAGAAATCCAAGTTCGGTCTGTCGGCGGCGCAGTTGCTGTCGGTGGTCGAGCGTTTCCGCGCGGCCGGCCTCGACCAAGGCATTCGTCTGCTGCACTTCCATATGGGCTCGCAGATCGCCAACCTCGCTGACTACCAGCACGGCTTCAAGGAAGCGATCCGTTACTACGGCGAACTGCGCAACCTCGGCTTGCCAGTGGATCACATCGACGTCGGTGGCGGCCTGGGCGTGGACTACGACGGTACGCACTCGCGTAACGCCAGTTCGATCAACTACGACATGGACGATTACGCCGGTGTCGTGGTCGGGATGCTCAAGGAGTTCTGCGACGCGCAGAGCCTGCCGCACCCGAACATCTTCTCCGAAAGCGGACGCTCCCTGACCGCGCACCACGCGATGCTGGTGATTCAGGTGACCGACGTCGAGAAACACAACGACGACGTGCCACAGATCGAGAACAAGGAAGCGCTGCCGGAAACCGTGCAGTGGCTGGTGGACCTGCTGGGTCCGACCGACATCGAGATGGTCACCGAAACCTACTGGCGCGCCACGCACTACATGAGCGATGTCGCCTCCCAGTACGCCGACGGCAAGCTGACCCTGGCCGAGAAAGCCTTGGCCGAGCAATGCTACTTCGCCGTGTGCCGTCGTTTGCACAACTCGTTGAAGGCTCGTCAGCGTTCCCACCGTCAGGTGCTGGACGAACTCAATGACAAGCTGGCCGACAAGTACATCTGCAACTTCTCGGTGTTCCAGAGCCTGCCCGACACCTGGGCCATCGACCAAGTACTGCCGATCATCCCGCTGCATCGCCTCGATGAAGAGCCGCTGCGTCGCGCGGTCCTGCAGGACCTGACCTGTGACTCCGACGGCAAGATCAACCAGTACGTCGACGAGCAGAGCATCGAGACCAGTTTGCCGGTGCACGCGCTGAACGAAGGCGAGGATTACCTGTTGGGCGTGTTCCTGGTCGGCGCCTATCAGGAAATTCTCGGTGACATGCACAACCTGTTCGGTGACACCGATTCGGTGAACATCTACCAGAACGCCGACGGCAGTGTGTACCACGCCGGTATCGAAACCCACGACACCATCGAAGACATGCTGCGTTACGTGCATCTGTCGCCGGAAGAGCTGATGACTCACTACCGCGACAAGTGCGCCAACGCGCGCATCAGCGCCAGCGAGCGCACCCAGTTTCTCGACGCTCTGCGTCTGGGCCTGACCCGTTCGTCTTACCTCTCCTCTTGAGGTAAGTCCCGCTCTCACCAGGTTGTCTGAAAATGTACTGCAAGTTGCAGAAATTTCAGATGACCTGGTGCGACGACTCTCTTTTTCCAAGCGTAACGACCTACGTCCTCGGCTATCCAAGGTAATTCGTCTTCTTTTCGCGTAGGTCATTTCCTAAGTTGTACTTCGCCTCTCTACTCGGCCATGGCTCTCGGCGAGAATCCCCGGCCGCCCCTCCTGTAGAGAATCGCCGATGTTCGATCCAGTCAACGAACCTTCATTTCGTCTGGACGTAGCAGGTCTGTCCGACGCCTTCGAGGTCCTGGCCTTTACCGGTAGAGAAGCCATCAGCGAGCCTTTCGTGTTCGACGTGGATCTGCTGATCGAGGACCCGACGCTCGATCTCGCCAGCCTGTTGTACCGTTCGGCTTCCTTGCACTTCGGGCCGGCAGGAAACAGTGTCCACGGTCAGTTGCATGAGTTGGTACAGCGTGACCATGGCTCGCCAATCAGGCTCTGCAAGGTTCGTATCGGGCCGAGGCTGTCTTGCCTTTCCCAGCGCTTCAGCCAGCGGATTTTCAGTTCGCGCTCGGTGCCACAGATTCTTGATCAGGTGCTCAAGGAGCATGGCATCACCGGCCAGGATCGACGCTTTGATCTGGATGACGATTACGCGCCCCGGGATTTCTGCACGCAGTATCGGGAATCGGACCTGCAATTCGTGCAACGCCTGTGTGCCCAGGAACGGCTGCACTACCACTTCGAACACCGGGCGCAGGGGCACTGCGTAGTGTTTGGTGATGGTCAGGGAGCGTTTCGTATGGGTGAAGCGGCGGTTTTCCAGGCTGAGGGTGAGCAACCGGCAGTGCGTCGTTTCGAGGTTCAGCGATGTGTGGATAAAACGACGCAGAGTGCTGAAAGTCGCACCGACCTGGCCACATTGCGCAGTGGTCAGCTATTGCCGCTGTCCGGCCACCCGGTTTCCGGATCGAATCAGCCATGGCTGCTGACCCATATTGAACATCAGGGCAGTCAGGATCCTGACTCGCCCTACTGCAATCGAGTACGTGCAATTCGTTGGGACGTGCCCTTTGAATCGCCTCATCGTGCGGTGAAACCCAATATGAACAGTCTGCAACGGGCATGGGTGGTCGACGTCGATGAGCCCCGGCCTGATCCGCGTAGACCAGTGGCGGTGCAGTTTGACTGGCTCTATCAGGGCGAAGGCGCCACCCCCAGCCACTGTTGGTTGCCGTTGGCGCCAGAACTGCAAGCGGCAAGGGGCGCGCAGCTGAGTGAAGGTACTGAGGTGGTGGTCAGTTTCATCGAAGGTGATCCGGATCAGCCGTTGATCACCGGGTTATTGCACAGCCTCAATCCCGACGAAGCGATCGAGGCGGCGGATGTGTCGTCCCAATCCGCAGTTGACGATTGCCCTCCTGAAGGCGTGGAGGGTTGGTTGCGCTCGGGCGAGCCTCTGTTGTTGCTGTGTCTGCTGCCTGGCGGTGGCAGTTACAATCATTGCGCGCAAACCCTGTGCACTTGCCGTGCGGCGACGCGGCTTGGTCAGAGTGGTGCGGCATGATCGCCATGCTGACGCCCGATGCGATGCCGCAATGGTTGTTGCTGGATGTGCCGGGCGCGCCGCAGGCAGCTGCAAGCCTGCAACACAGGTTTGCCCATGCCCGCCGATTTTGCTTGTTCGAAGACACGGAATGGAATGCGTTGTACGAGCAAGGTCCCGCGCTGGTCGATTTGCGGGCGTGTCCGGTGCTGGCTGCTGAGTGCCTGCGTGATACACGGCATTGGCGGGGCCTGTTGCTGGTCAGTGAGGCGTCGGAGTCGACCTTGCTGGGGCACTTGCGCCGCATGCTCACCGTTTCGGTCGGCCTGCACCACCGGGCCTTGCTGAGTTATTACAACCCGTTCACGGCCAGTTACTTTTTCGATGGTTGCGACGCCGGGGAGTTGAGTCGCTGGCTCGGGCCGATCAGTCAGTTGCGCTGGTTTGGCGGGACCTGGGCTGATCGCGCCATCGGCAGTCAGGGCTGGCAGCAGTTGCACAATCCCGGGCTTGCCGTCAGACCTTTGTCCGAGGAAGAAAATCTCAGCCCTTTGCAGCGGGAAAAACTGCAAACGTGCCTGCTGGAACAGCATGCCTGGCACTGGAGCCAATCCACCGGCACGGACTTCACCCGCCTGTGGTCGCATTTGCAGGAAGGCTTGGCGCTCGGTTTCAGCGAACGCGCGGTGCTCGATGGCTGGCTATGGTTGCGCCTGCAGTACCCCAATGCCACGCCAACGCAGCCGTTGGCGGGACGAACCCAGCAGGAGCGCCTTGATAGCCTGCGCAACCGCTGGCAGAACGGCCAGCCCTGAAGGCTCCCGTTCAATGGGCGCGGGTGAACCAGCCGTCGTTCTGACGCAATCGCCAGGCAATGGCGCCGAGGGTCAGGCTGCGCAGCAACATGAACAGCAGAAAAGTTATCCACAAGCCATGGTTGCCGAAACCTTGCAACGCCCAGCCGAATGGCACCAGCAATATCACCGTCAGCAACATGCCGTTGCGCATTTCCCGGGCGCGCGTGGCACCGATGAACAGCCCGTCGAGCAGGTAGCTCCAGACCGCGATCAGCGGCAGTGCGGCGAGGTAGGGCAGGTAGATGAATGCGGTGTCGCGCACGCTCACAATGTCGGTCTGCATCGCGATAAACAGGTGGCCTGCGAACAGGAACAAAACGGCAAAACCGAGGCTCGCCAGCAGCGACCATCCACAGGCCACCACCAACGAACGGCGCAAGGCATCGCGGTCGCGGGCACCGATCGCATGCCCGCACAGGGCTTCCACGGCGTGGGCCAGACCGTCGAGCGCATGGGCGGTCAGCAGCAGGCCGTTGAGCAGCAAGGCGTTGGCAGCGACCGTCGCATCACCCAGCCGCGCGCCTTGCACAGTGATCAGGAAAAACACCGATTGCAGCGCCAGACTGCGGATGAAGATGTCACGGTTGACCGCCAGCAGTGGTCGCCAGCTCTGCCACAGTGCCAGGGCCGCCCAGGCGATGTGGCCAGGATAGGCGCGCAGGGCGCGGCGGGTCATCAGCAGGCCGATCAGCGCGCCGGTCCACTCGGCGATCACCGAAGCCCGGGCGGCGCCGACCACACCCCACTCCAAACCGAGGACAAACCACAGATTGAGGGCAATGTTGACCAGATTGGTGCTCAGCAGAATCACCAGCGGCGCGCGGGCGTTCTGCGTGCCGAGAAACCAGCCGACCAGCGCATAACTGGCCAGCGCCGCCGGTAATCCGAACAGCCGCGTGTGGAAGAACTCGCGGGTCATCTGGTCCAGTTCCGCCGAGGGCTGCATCAAGTGCAGCGCGACTCCGCTTAACGGTACGCCCAGTGCGCCCAGCACAACGGCCAGGCCCATGGCCAATAGCAAGCCTTGCAGCAGGATCTGCCGTAACGCCGCACCATCCCCGCGCCCGGCGGCCTGGGCGGCGAAACCGGTGGAACCCATGCGCAGAAAGCCCATGGCCCAGGCGAGAAAGGTATACAGACTGGCCCCGACCGCGACGGCGCCGAGTTGATGGGCATGGGGCAAGTGACCGATGACGGTGCTGTCCACCAGCGCCACCAGCGGTACGGAAATGTTCGACAAAATCATCGGCGCAGCCAGTGCCCAGACCCGACGATGGGTAGGGCGGTCGCGCCAATCGGCAATCAGGTTGGACATGCAGGCTCCTTGGGGGAGCGGGCATTGTAGCGAGACATGTGGAATCTGCCGCGATTCATTGCAGGAGCGAGCCTGCTCGCGATGACGGCGTGTCAGGCGACAGTGATTTCGACTGTTCGGACGCTATCGCGAGCAGGCTCACTCCTACAGGAGGTGGGGGTGTCAGTGCATGATCCAGCTAAGCAACCACAACCCCAGCATCAACCAGATGATCCCCATGATGATCGACGCATTCATGAACGCGCGGATCGCCGACCACAGCAGCACCAGCCCCAGGATCAAGATAGCGATGCTGATGATCGAGGTGTCCATGCCCAATGCGCGAGACAAGCCTTCGACGAAGTTGCTGCTGGCGCGGCTTACCAACTGGAACAGGCCACTGAGGGCGTCAACGATGAAACGGATGACGGAGCCAAGGGCTTGACCGAGCCATTCGAAAAAACCTTCTACCTGCATGGAATGATCGTCCTGATAAGTTCGAGCGTTGGGCCATTGATCGCGGTGGCGAGTTCCCTGCAGGAGCTGCCGAAGGCTGCGATCTTTTGATTATGGCGTAAAGATCTTCGGTGCACTTGGGCACTTGCCTTCACTCGCCATCCCCCCGAAGCTATACGCCTTCAGGAGAGCCCGATGAACCTTGTTGAACTGACCGAACGCCTGCACGCCATCCGCGACCGTAATGACTGGCGGCAATTTCACAGCCCGAAAAACCTGGCCATGGCCGCCAGCGTTGAAATGTCCGAGCTGGTGGAGATTTTCCAGTGGTTGAGCGAGGACCAGTCACGTCAATTGCCGGCGGACAAACTCGCCCACGCCGGGCAGGAAGTCGGCGATATCGTGCTTTATCTATTGCTGTTGTGCAGCGAACTGGGTCTGGACATGAATGAAGTGGTACGCAGCAAACTGGCCGACAGCGAACGGAGGTTCAGCTGATGAGCGACCGTCATTTCGATCAACTGGCGACCCGCTTCGCGGAAAAAATCTACGGCGGTGCCAAAGGCGCAATCCGCCTGGCGGTGTTGCAGGCCGACCTGGCCGAAACCTTGCCGGACCGGCCGTTGCGCGTCCTCGACATCGGCGCGGGGCTGGGTCACATGTCGCTGTGGCTGGCCCAGCGCGGGCATCAAGTTACTTTGGCCGAACCCGCTGAACCGATGCTCGAAGGCGCCCGCCAGCGTTTCGCCGAGGCCGGGCAGAGCGCGACGTTCATCCAGGCGCCATGGCAGGAACTGCTCGGCCAGCTGACTGAACCCTACGATCTGGTGCTGTGCCACGCCGTGCTGGAATGGCTGGCCGAACCTCACGCGATCCTGCCGGTATTGCATCAGCTGACCAAGGCGGACGGCTGGTTGTCCCTGGCCTTTTACAACCGCGATGCGCTGATCTACCGCAACTTGCTCAAAGGCCATTTCCGCAAGATGCGCAAGAACGACATGGCCGGTGAAAAGCAGAGCCTGACCCCGCAACAACCCCTTGATCCACGGGAATTGGCGGCGCAACTTGAGGGTATGTGGAAGGTCGAAACACAGAGCGGCGTGCGGGTTTTTCACGATTACATGCCGGTGGAATTCCAGGCCCGCGCCGAGCTGGTGGACTTGCTCGAAATGGAGCTGGCGCACCGTCGCCATCCGAGCTTTGCCGGGCTTGGGCGTTACTTGCACTGGATCTGCCGGCCAGTCTGATTGGAGCGCGAAATGAACATTCGTTCGGGGTTGTTGGCGATGTGCCTGGGTTTGACTGCGTGTCAGGGCAGTAACCCGTATGTGGCGTCTTCCAATCCCATCCCGCCGGCGCCACCGCAAGCGGCCAACACCTTCGACCGCAGCGCTTATCCGGCGCCACCGCGTGATTATGGCCGCTACCGCAGCTGGGCCTGGCTCGACGGACACCTGCCGCCAGGCACGGCATGGGCGGACTCGGCGCAAGTCGCCGAAGCGGTCAGCAACGCCCTTGATCAACGCGGGTTGCGCCCGTTGCATGACAATCGCCCGGCAGACCTGTTCGTCAGCGCCGACCTGCGCGTGGAAACGCGCTTGCGTCAGTACCGCGATGACTATGGCTACGGCGGTGCCTACTACGGCGGTTATGGCGGCTACAACCACTACAATAATGGGTATGGCGTGTACGGCAGCGTGCCGATCGTCCGCACGTATCAGGAACAAGTCGTGGTGGTGCAGGTGGACATGTTCGATGCACAAAGCGGTCAGCCAGTGTGGAGTTCCAGCGCCGAAACCAGCCAGAGCGGCAGTCAGAGTCAGCAGGCTGATGCGATTCGCAAGGCTGTAGAAAAGGCCATGTCGGCGTATCCTCCCAGTTAGCTTCTATGGATAAGAAGCATTTCGCAGGTTCATGTCTTCAACCGGAGAATCACCATGTTCCGCCGTTTCGCTTTACTGGCAGTGGCCGCGTTGCTCAGTGCCTGCGCCGCCAACCAGGTCAATCATGACTTCGATGCCAGCCGCGACTTCGCCGCCTATCGCAGCTGGAGCTGGAAAGAACCCGCCCTGCAATATCGCCCCGATGACCCACGGATCAAAAGCGATTTGACCGAACAACGCATTCGTCAATCGGTTGAAGATCAACTGGATCAGCGCGGCCTGCGTCAGGCGGCACCGGGTGCCAAGGCTGATTTGAATGTGCAGACCTATCTGGTTGTCGAAGAGCGCCAGCAGCAAGTGACGACCAACTACGGCGGCGGTTGGGGCAACCCGTGGAACGGCTACTGGGGCGCGCCGATGTACAACGAAACCCGCCTGGTCAACTACAAGGTGGCGACCATCCAGATCGACTTGCTCGACGGCAAGGACGGTAAATTGGTGTGGCGCGGCAGTGATGAACAAATCCTCAGCCGCACGCCGAACCCTTCGGATCGCAGTAGCGCGATACACGATACGGTGACCCGGATATTGGCCAACTACCCACCCAAACACGGATAAATTCCTGTTGACGCAAGCCTGCACCCACAGAGATTTTTGTCCGTCGGTGGCAAGTTGCCAGCAGTCTGTTCAACCCTTGTCTACACTGCATCACACCAACGGAGGTTGCGCCCGGCAGCGCGTCGGCAAAGGAGTGCACCATGTCCCCCCGCCAGCAATTTCGAGGCCCGAGCCGCCAACGGGGGGCTATCGGCCTGATGGCCGCCGGGACCCTGGCCCTCGCATTGGGGTTCATGTTGCTGGTGATCGATACCGGCAGGTTGTACCTGGAACAACGCAAATTGCAGCGGGTGGCGGATACCGCTGCACTCGAAGCCGTGACCCGCGATGGCAACTGCCTGTCCGGTGCAAGTGCTGCCACCTACGCCGCGCAGAGCGCCACGCGCAATGGTTTTACCGTTAACGCCGACAACACGCTGGCGGTCAGTTGCGGCACCTTGCAGGTTGGCGCTGATCACCTGCGAGCGTTCTCCGCCGATTCGACAAAGTCCGCCGCCGTACAAGTCGTCGCGAGCGCCACTGTCGTCACGAGCGTGGCCGCCGGCATTGGCGCGTTGCTGTCCGGTGGGCCGGTCGGCCTCACCACCCGGCTCAGCGCCACCGCCGTCGCCGCCGAACCGAAAATCACCTTGGCGCAACTCAGTATCCGCAGCACGTTGGCTGGAGCCGACACGGCCCGCTCCAACCTCTTGAACCCGTTGTTCTCGACACTGCTTGGCGGCAACGTGAACCTGACCGCCGGTGCTTGGGACGGGTTAATCAAAACCGATATCAATCTGCTTGAGTTCATGGATCAATTGGCCATTGAGCTGGGCGTTACGGCCGGTAACTACACGGCGTTGCTGAACACTCAAGGCAGTGTTTCCAGGTTCATCAAGGTCGCCGCAAACGTCGTGACGGTGAACGGGGCTTCGGTGGATGTAAAAGCTGCGCTGGCCAGTTTGCAGGTGTCGGCGACCAACGCCTCGCCGATCAGACTGGGTGATTTGCTGACCTTGCAAACCGGGACGCAAGCGGCGGGGCTTGACGCTTCAATGCAGCTGTTTCAGCTGCTCCAGTGTTTTATCCAGCTGGTGAACAAGAACAGCGCAGTGAGCGCGGTCCTGCCGGTGAATGTGTTGGGGTTGGCTGGCGTGAACACCCGCATAAAAGTCATTCAGCCACCGCAGTTTTCGGCGGTGGGTGACCCGGCGCTGGCGAAGCTGGCGCCGCTGGGCGTAAACAGGATTTTTGTGAGTACTGCTCAGGTTCGCATTCTGGTGTCAGTCAACCTGTCGCTGATCGATAGCGTCTTGCAGTTGGTCAACGCGCTATTGAGCCCGGTGATAGAGCTGATCAACACCCTGCTGGCGCCGGGTTGCATTTTCGGCAGCTGCACCCAGACGGACCTGAAAATTTTACCCAATGGCCTGAGCCTCGATCTCGGTCTCGAAGCCGGTACGGGCAGTAGTTATGTGACGGATTATTCTTGCGCCAGCCCGACCAACAAGAGCCTGACCGCCACCACCAACATCTCGGCCGTGCAAGTTAAAGTCGGACAGATCGACGCAGCGGTCTGGCTTTCGTCCTCGCCGGCGCCGAGCCTTTCACCGCTGACGCTGGTCGATATCGGCTCGAAAGTCTGCACCGACTTGTCCCATTGTGGCGCGCGGACGCCCTTCGCAGGTGGCGGCAGCCAAATCATGATCGACAGCCCGATTGCCGGCAAAAGCGAGCCCAATTACACCTTCGCCAATCCCCATGACGTCAATGTGGCTCCGCAACCCACGCACCCGGTCGAAGTGTCAGGTGTGGTGGGCAGCCTGAGGGGCACGCTCGGCGGTATCACATTGATCAAACATTCGCCCTCCATCGGCAGCCTGTTGGGCGGCTTGCTGAGTACCTTGTCGTCAACGCTGTCGGACGTCCTCTCGCTCCTGGCCTCTGCCATTAGCGGGCTGCTCGCGCCGTTGGTGGACCCGATCGTCGACAGTCTGCTGGTTAACCTGGGGATTGACGTCAACAAGGTCGACGTCGGTTTCAACCTCACTTGCGGTGAAAAAGGCAAAGCCTATCTGGTGATCTGATCTGCCTCCACAACCGGCAACTCGATGCAAAACCGTGCCCCCTCGACCGAATTGCGCACGCTTAATTTGCCGCCCATGTTTTCGACGATACCGTAGCTCACCGATAACCCCAGGCCAGTGCCGACCCCCACCGGTTTGGTGGTGAAGAACGGCTCGAAAATACGCTCCAGCAGGCGTGGGTCGATACCACCGCCGTTGTCCTCGACCCACAGACGTACCACCTGCCCGACCTGCTCGGCATACACCGAGATCCACGGATTGAATTCGGGATTGGCTTCGCGCTTGCCGAGCAACGCATCCCGGGCGTTGACCATCAAGTTGATCAGCACCTGTTCCAACTGATCGACGTGCCCGCGCACCTGCACCTCAAAATGGGTTTCGCTGATGCGCAATTCGAGCCCTTTGCCACGCATGCCTTCGGCCAGCAGCGACAGCGTGCCCTCGATGGCCCGCGCTGGATTGAACGGCTGTTGCTCGATCTCCGAGCGACGGCCAAATACCCGCATGTGATCCACCACCCGCGCGGCGCGTTGAATCTGCGCATCAATGCGGTTGAGCTTGTCGGCCAGGTAATCAGTCTGCGCCTCGCCATTGCCCAGGCGCTTGAGCACATTGACGATCACCATGCGCATCACGTTCAACGGCTGATTGAGTTCGTGCGCCAGACCGGTGGCCATTTCACCGAGGGTAGCCATTTTTGCGCTTTGTGTGAGCTGCTGCTGGGAACGCCGGACTTCGGTGTTGTCGCGGCCTACGGCCTGAATCTCCAGCAACTGGCCTTTCTCGTCGAACACGCCGCGATCCGACCAGACCCACCAGGCGTGTTCACGGCCGGGCAGTTGTAGATTGACTTCCGCCGTACTGACCGGGAACTCCGGGCTCAACTGGCTCAGGCGCTGAAGGAAGGAGTCACGTTGTTCCGGCGACATCCAGCTACCCAGGTTGACCCCAGGCAGTTGTTCGGACGAGCACTCCAGGTAAGTCGCCAGCGGCCGGTTGCCGAACGTCAGGGTCAGGTCCGGGCGGTAGCGACAGATCATCGCCGGTGAATCCTCCACCAGAATCCGATAGCGCTCCTCACTCAGTTTGACTTGCTCGGCAGCCAGGGTGGCTTCAGTCACGTCGAGCCACAGGCCTACGGCTTCTACCGGCAGGCCGAGGTCATCTCGCAGCAACCTGGCCTCGTCGAGCAACCAGTGATAGTCGCCGCGATTGTCGCGAAGGCGATAACGGGCGCGCACCGAACCTTCGCGCAACAACTGCCGGGTGCGCTCGAAATAGCCGTCGCGATCCTCGGGGTGAAGCCGTTCGATCAATGCAGCACCCGTGCAATCGGCAAGGGTCCAGCCAAGCAGTGGCAGCAGGCTTTCGCTGAAGAAGGTCGGATGCAATGCACCTTCGACATAGCGCTGCACGTAAATGACGGCGGGTGAGCTGGCGATCAGATTGTCCAGTCGTGCATGGGCCGCCGCCGCGTGTTGCTGCTGATTCTTGATGTCGCTGATGTCGAGCATGAAACCCACCAGTCGGCGGTTTCTTCCGGTACCCACGGCCTGGCCTTGCAGGCGATACCAGGTCGGTGAAGGGCTGGCGTCGGTCTGATGCAAGCGCACACACAGCAGCAGCGGGGTGCTGTCGTCCTGCAATGTTTGCAGGCGACTGCGCAGCTCGTCGCGATCGGCCGGATGCACCCGGTCGAGCCAGTCGATCAAGGGCAACCGCGCACTCGCCAGGTTCAGGCTGCTGGCCAGCGAGGGCGCCAGTTGCACCTCGGCACTGTCGCTGAGCACTTCCCACCAACCCGTGCCGAGCAAGGCCTGCAACGCCTCCAGGCGTTCCAGTTGCAATTGATGGCGATGCTCACGCAGGCGCTCCAGCACCGGGCCGCCGAGTGCGGCAGCCAGCTGCAGCCAATCGCGTTCGCAGACGTCGAATGCTCGTTGCTGCACCGGGTAAAACCCACAGAGCAGCCACGCCACCACGCCTTGAGCATCGTGATAAGGCACGGCGAAACCCTCGGCATTGCCGAATGTGCCTTGCAGGCGCGGGTGTTGGCCGGGGAGCAGATGCTGGGGCGCGGAGCCGCTCAAACTGTCGAGCCCGGTGCCCAGGCGTTGCCCGGTTTGCCACAGTCGGGGCGCGTCGTAGCTGGCGTAGTGCTGGTGAATCTGCCAACCCTGATCCTGCTCGTCGAGCAACGCGAGCGCGATGCAGGGGATGTGAAAACGCTGGGCCAGGTTCTGCAATTGGTCGCTCAGTACCTCGGGCAATCGCGTCAGGCTGCACAGGCGCAACTGTTCGCTGATGTGCACGGTCAGCAACTGACATTGCTCGCGCTGGCGCGCTTGCCGGCGTTCGAGCAACAGGTCGCCGATGTCCAGTAATTGCAGCATCCAGGCATCGGCCAGCGGCTGGACCCATCCGCGCAAATGCAAGGGCTGGCCGCTGAGGCTGTAGAAGTCCAGGTCCAGCGTCTGGCCCTGCCATTCGGCGGGCGGCCCGTCGACACTGAGGCTGCAGTCGGGCAACAGGAAATCGAGCAGATGCGGTGCTCGCGCTGCGGGTGTCTGCTGTGCCAGCAGGTTGCGCAAAGGACCGCTGAAGTGCAGCACGTGACCCTCGCGATCCAGATGCATCTGTAAGCCCACACCGAGCACGTTGGGGGGCTCCAGAGAGGCCAGCGGTGTTGGGTGGCGGTTAAGGAGACGCCCGAAGAGTTTATCCCCCGCACTCAAAATTGCAGGCTCGAACTGGCGGTCATCGTCGCCGGCAAGTTCGGTACCGGGCCAATCCCTGGCAGGTTCAGGAACGGGATGACCGCACTCAACTTATTGGAGGGATAGTTAATGCTGACCTTCAGCACGCCGGCTGTAAATGTCGTGGTCGCGTCGGTGTCGACGTTGAAATTCAGTCCGGCGGGAATCCACGCCAACTGCCGGTTCAACTCGTCCTTGACCACGGTTTTCAACGCGGCCTCATAGCCGGGTGTGTTCGGATCCAGGGCCACGCTGCGGCGCACGGCTTCGGCCGTCGACTGGTTGAACGACTGCATCAGCAACAGCGGCAGGCTGTAAGTGACAATGGCGTAAAACACAGCGAAAAAGATGACGAAGACCAAGGCGAATTCAATCGCGGCGGCACCTTTTTGCTTATGGGGGAGGTTGCTTTTCATGATGGCGTCTACCCTGACCGTTACTGCGTAATGTCAGCATAGAATCATTCAGCCAAAACGGACGTTTTTTACCGGATGCAGAGCTTTGTCCTACTTATCTGGCTGACGCTATGCGCAGCACAGGATGCCCGGGAGCGGCACATCGCGAATGGCCTGACCCTGGGTGTCGGGGCCCTGGCCCTGACCTTTTTGCTTTGGAGCGACAGCACTTGGCTGGGCGCGCCGGCAGCGCAGGGTGGTTGGGCTGCATTGTTGGCGCTGGCCTTCACGTTGCCCGGTTTCGCCATGCGCCGGCTGGGTGCCGGGGATGTCAAACTCATGGTCGCCTTGGGGTTCGCGACGGACGGTCGGCACGTGTTGGGTGTGTTTATTGGCGCGGGATTGGCCAGCGTGTGTTGGCTGCTAATAGCGCCAAAAGTCTGGCTTTATATTGGCCAAGGACTTAGAGAACATCTTCGTTATCTGGCACCAGGAATGTCAAAAAAACAGCCCTTTGCACCGTTCTTGCTGGTGGGTTTTTTGCTGACGCTGGCCTGGCTTCGCTAGCCACCCATTCTTGTACAGACTCTGAAAGTGCGTCTACTTTCTTACATGAGTTGTACAGCTATTGGCGGCAGTTAAAGGAACAGTCAGTCTTTGACTCGGCAGGGAGTTGCATGTGAACAAGCGTACCTCGGCAGTAAAAGTTCTTGTGGTCGACGACCAGCCAATAGTTGTTGAAGAACTCTGCGAATTTCTCGAGAACAGTGGTTACCGTTGTGTGCCCTGCGATTCCAGTCATAAAGCGATCAAACGCTTCAACGAAGACACCGACATCGGCCTGGTGTTGTGCGATCTGCACATGCCGCGCCTGGACGGGATTCAACTGGTCCAGGAACTTCAACGCCTGTCCGGCAAACATCGTGCATTTGAAGCGATCATGCTGACCGGGTGTTCCGACAAGCAGGATGTGATCAAGGCGTTGCGCGCCGGCTTCGCCGATTACTATCAGAAGCCGATTAATCCGAGTGAATTGCTTGAAGGTCTGCAACGTCAGGAAGTGGTATTACAAGAGCGGCACAAGACCCTGCAACTGGGGCAGTTGAATCAGAAACTGCAGTATCTGTCCGAGTCGATTGATGATTTGTACCAGAACCTGGACAAGGCGCTGCGTGCTCCATGTTCATCGGAGTCAGGTGAGGAAACTGCCAGTGATAACGACCGTGAAGAGATTCCGGCGATTTTCAATCAGCTGTCGCCCCGGCAGTTGGATGTGGCGCGATTGGTGGGCAAGGGCCAGACCAATTATCAGATCGCCTGTGAGTTAGGGATTACCGAGAACACAGTGAAATTGTATGTGTCCCAGGTGTTGCGGTTGATGCGTATGCATAACCGGACGCAGTTGGCGTTGGCGCTTTCGCCCGGTAGTTCCGGGTTGCGTCAAAGACACAGTGCTCACTAGGTCCTATTCCCCCGACCCACTGTCCACTTTCCCCCCTTCGTACTGATCAAAGAACGGCGGGATCTCATGCTGATAACTCTTCAGCCAGCGCTGCATCGTTAGTTCGCGTTCGGTCGCGCTGGCGCTCTGGAGTTTTGCCGAGGCGGCGCTGTTGCTGCTTTGCAATTGCAGCCAGCCTTCGGTTTCCTGTTGTTGTGGCGAGGCGGGGCCGGCGTCGATGGCCTGGCTCGTGAAAGGCAGGGCCAGCAGGCCGAGGCAGCAGAGGGTGGTCGGTTTCATGTCGTGTCTCCCTACTGAAAGTTCGAAGTGACGGCGGCGACTTGCGCGGCGGCGGTACGGCCGGGCTTGGCCGCAGACTTGAGTCTTTGCGCGCGGGCCTGGGCTTCGGTGACCTCGGCCGGGCTCAAGCCCAGGCGGCTGACCAGTTCGGCGGCGCGGCTCCAGTCGTCCTGAAAAATCAGCAAGGTCACCAGGTTCCGCGCCGCCAGTGAATTGTTTTGCTTGAGTTCAAGGGCCGTGAGGAATTCGAAACGGGCGTCTTCCACGCGCAATTGATTGAGGTACACCACGCCGAGGTCGTTGCGGATTTTTTCGTCGGTGGGCGCCAGTCGCACAGCCCGCAGCAAATGGGCCTGAGCCAGCCCGTTATCATCGCGGGCGGCGGCGAGTTGGCCGAGGCCATGTTCAGCTTCGGCGGCCATGCAGCCACCGAGCAGGCCTCGGTATAGCGGCTCGGCCTCGCTGCGGCCCAGCAGTCGATAGACCTTGGCCTTGCGCAGGCGCACTTCGGCGAGGTTGTCTGGCATGCCCTGTAAGTTGGCCAGGCTGGCGTGCAGTTTGCCCTCCTTGGCCATGTCGTCGGCGAGGTTCAGCGACAGTTGTTGTTCAGAATTCAGCTTGCCGCAACTGGCGGACTCGCTCAGCGCGCTCCACGGTGTCTGGCCGTTGCTCGCACAGCCGCCCAACATCAACAGACTCAAACCGGCAATCAATGCTTTCATCACGATCCCTCTAAGAAGCAAAAGCCTTGGCCAAGGCAGTCAAACCCGGCCCGGCCAACACGATCAACAACGCCGGGAACAGAAACACCATCATCACGGCGGACATTTTGGCGGACATCTTCGAGACGTATTCCTGCAGGCGCGTCAGGCGTCGGTCATCCAGCAACAGCTTGAGCGCCAGCAGCGACTTCATCGCACCGCCGCCCTGATGAATTAGCTGTTGCAGGATCACGCAGGTGTCTGTGAATTCGTCTACCGCCAGCAAGCGGCTGGCCTTGTTCAATTCGTCGCCCAGTTCCAGGCCGGAATCGACCCGGGCCAGAATCAGGCGCAATTCATGCGTGAGGGTGGGCAACAACTGTTTGCCGTCGATGCTCAACACCCGCAGCGATTGCTCCACGGCCATGCCCGATTCGAAGAGGATGCGCAGCAGCGGAATGAAAGTGGAAATCTCGATCGCCAGTTTTTTTTGCCGATGTTTCGCCGCCGCCGCCAGCAGGCGCTTGGGCAACAGGTAGCCGAAACCGAGGGCGAATGCCGGAGCTATCCAGTGGTTGTTCACCTGCGGGAAAAACAAGCCCTGAATCACAAAGCTCAAGGCCACTGCCAAGACCGGAACGCCGACCTGGAGGGCGGCAAACAACGCGCGTTTGCGCGCACTTCGCCAGCCGAGGCCGTTAAGCAGCGTCTGGGTTTCGATGTCGAGGTTGACCAAGCGCTGGCCAATCTGGCTGCTACCCAGCGCATGCAGCCATTGACTGAGTCGATATTCGCTCGGGATTCTGCCGTCGAGCCGTTGCACCACTTGCCGTGCACGTCGACGCCATTGCAGCACGACGCTCAGCAGCAACAGCGAAGCCAGGAGAAACAGCAGCGAGCTCAGCAGCATCGGCAGGTTCATAGGCTGCGCAACATTCGCCACAGCACCAGGCAGCCAATCACCTGCAAGCCGAGCGCGCCCACCAGCATCGCCTGGCCCGAGCTGTCGTTCCACATGTTCATCAGGTACTTCGGATTGGCTATCAGGAAGTAACCGGCGAGGGCGACGGGCAGTACCGCAAGGACCACCGCCGTCACCCGGGTTTCGCCGGTCATGGCGCTCAATTGGCGGGCCGCCTGTTCCCGTTCGCGAATCAGCTTGATCAGGTTTTCCAGCAGCTCACTGGCATTACCGCCATAACGGTGATTGACCTTTAAGCCGAGGGCGAACAAGCGCAATTCGTCTTTGTCGTAGAGTTCGGCGAAGTCCGAGGTAGCGTCCGGCAGGCTGACGCCCAACTGCACGTTGCGTTGCACCCGGCCCATAGCGTTTTTCAGTGGGTCTTCGGCGGCATCGATGGCGCCCAGCACCGCATCGGCAAGGGTTCGCCCGGACTTCAGGCTGCGCACCGTGTGGTCCAGCAGCGGCGGCAATTGTTCGATCATGCGCTTGAGGCGGCGCTGATAACGCCAATGCACATACAGCCGCAGAAGCAAGGGCGGCAAAAGCAACAGGGCGAGCAATCCGAACCAGCCGCCCACCACGAAGCCGGACAGAACACCCAGCCCCCAAAGCGCCAGCCATAAGCCCAGATGCTCCGTCGGACGACCGAGGCCCGCGCGCAAAAAGGCACGATCCAGCGCTATCCACGAGGCTTTCTGTACCACGCGCTCCGGCTGCCCTTGGCTCAAGCGCGCCAGCGCACGCTGCGTGCCGGGCTGGCGCATGCCGCGAACAAGCAAACGCACCGACAGACCGAGCAAGGCCAGGCACAGGAAGATAAGCAGCAGCGATTTGAGCATGCCGTGGCCTTTAATAAAACGAGGGGGAGAGCGCCGACTCGCGGCGCAATTTGTCACCGGCGGGGTTGGCCGCCTCGCGCATGAAACCGAAGCCGCTGCGGCGGTCGAGGCGGAACAGAGTATTGGTGACATACACGTCTTCGCGGATGCCGATCACCTCCACCACTTCGCTGACGCAACGCCGGCCATCGGGCATTCGGGTCAATTGGATGACCACGTCCAGCGCCGCGCAGACCATCTGCCGCAGAGTTCGTTCGGCGATGCTGCGGCCCGTCAACCCGACCAGCGTTTCCAGGCGCAGCAACGCATCCTGGGCGTTGTTGGCGTGCACGGTACTCATCGAACCATCGTGGCCGGTGTTCATCGCGGTGAGCACGTCGACCACTTCGACGCCGCGGATCTCGCCGAGGATGATTCGGTCCGGGCGCATCCGCAGGGCGTTGCGAATCAAATCGCTGGCCTTCACTTCGCCGTGGCCCTCGGCATTCGGCGGGCGGGTTTCCAGGCGCACGACGTGGGGGTGGCCCAATTGCAGTTCGGCGACGTCCTCGATGGTCACCAGCCGTTCGTTGGGGTTGATCAACTGGCTGAGAATGTTCAGCAACGTGGTCTTGCCGGTGCCGGTGCCGCCGCTGATCAGAATGTTGCAGCGCTTGCCTACGGCTTCCTGGAGGAACTCGTAGATGGCCTGATCGATGGTTTGCATGGCCATCAGATCGGTGCTGTTAAGCATGTCCTGACGGAACTTTCGAATCGACAGGCACGGGCCGTCGAGGGCTATCGGCGGAATGATCGCATTGACCCGGCTGCCGTCCGGCAGGCGCGCATCGACCATGGGCGACGACTCATCGAGCCGCCGTCCGAGCGGCGCAAGGATGCGCTGAATCACGCGTTCGACGTGATGCGCATCGATGAAGCGCAAGTCACTTTGATGCAGCACGCCATCACGCTCAATGAACACCCGGTGCGGGCCGTTGACCAGAATCTCGGTCACGGCCGGATCACGCAGCAGCACTTCCAGCGGGCCGAACCCGGTGAGTTCGTCGACGATCTCTTCGGCCAGCCGCTCCATCTCGTACCGGGAAATCGCCAGGTGCAGGCGCCCGATGTACTCGGCCACTTTATCGATGACGAACTGCGACAATACTTGCCGCGAACCTTCGAGCAGGTTTTTCCCGGACTCTTCGATGGCGTCGATGGTGTAACGGTGCAGCACCAGTTTGAGGCCGTCGTGATCAGTATTGCCGGCGAACCCGCGTTGCGCGGCTCCGAATAGTTTTTCGCTCATTGCGCACCCCGCAAGCGGCTGAACCAGGATTTGGGTTTGGCCAGGCTTTCGGAGCGCTTGGCCAAACGTTCGCCGAGGCTGCGCAGGCTTTGGGTGAGCGCTTCCCGGGGCGCCAGTTCGAACAGGGTCACACCCTGGTTTTTGGCATTCAGGCGTACCTCGGGGCTGTAGGCGAGGGTGGCAATGATCTCCATGTCAAAGCTTTTGCCCAGCGCATCCGAATCCGGCGCGACGCTGCGCAGGTAGCGGTCCACCAACAGCTTGGCGTGATCGAGCTTCATGCCTTTTTCGCGCCACAGGTTCAGGACCGCGAGGTTGCGGCGGCAATCGAGCACGTTCTGGTCGGTGTACCACAACAGCTTGTCGCAATGACTGACGAAAGTGCGCAAGGCTTCACTGTCGGGCTGGCCGGTGAGGTTCACCACAATGTGCTGGAAGTGTTGGCGCAGAGCGCTGAGCAGCATGTACAGCTCGGCGGCGCTGGTGTGTTCCAGCGGCGCGTCATTGCTGGCGTAGGCGAGGATGCGCAGTCCGACGTCGCAGCGGGTGAAGGCGCTGTCGATCAGCGTTGCGTCGAGCCGACGCAAGTGCCGCAGGGCATCGCCGAAATGAAACGAACTTTCCAGGCCCAGCAACGCCAGGCTGTCGCCGCGCGGCAGCCCGAGGTCAAGCAGCAGGGTTTGCTGGCCGCACTTCTGCACCACCTGCGCCATATGGTTGGCGAGTAGCGCGCCATCGCCGTTGCTCTGCGCACCGTACAGCACGGTCAGGCCACCCAGATGAGTATTCGGCGTCACCGGTGGCAGGCGTTTGCTCAGGCGCCGGACCAGCCCTGCGACTTCACTGGACCGTGAACCATAAGCCACGAAATCCCGTGCGCCGGCGCGCATGGCATTGAGCACCAATTGATTGTCCATGCCGTCGCCCAGGGCGATGATGGCGAGCATCGGCTTGGCCTCCAGGGCGCCTTCGATCAACGCGCATTGGGCCACCAGGTGCTCACGGTCGAGCCCGACAAACACCAGGCTGGTCAAGGTCACGTCCGCCAGTGCGAGTAACTCGTCGAGGCTGCCGGCACCGGCACTGACGACTTGGCCCAATGGCGCGAGGGCGCCTTGCAACCACTCAAGGTCAGTGTTGTTACGGGTGATCGCAAGAAAGGTCTGGCTCAGGTTCTGGCTCATTGCGATAACCCGCTGCGTTTATCGAAGTCGCCATTTTCGAGGAAATACAGGCGATACCAGTTCGGGTCGTAGTTGCGCAGTCTTTCACCGGGCAGCGACGGTAACTGTGCGTTGGCGGCCAACGGCTGGACCAGGTGTGGAGTGACGATCATCAGCAGTTCACGCTCTTCGCGGCTGACCGAAGAACTGCGGAAAAACGCTCCGAGAATCGGAATGTCGCCCAGCCCCGGAAACTTGCTGACTTGCGAGCCGTTTTGCGTGCTGATCAAACCACTGATGACAAAACTTTCACCATCGGCCAGGGAAATGCTGGTATCGGTGCGGCGAATGGTGAACGCCGGCACCGTAGTCCCGCCAATGGTCACGGCGTTGTTGTAGTCCAGTTCGCTGACCTCGGGGGCGACCTTGAGGGCGATCTGGTCGTTACTGACCACCGTCGGAGTGAGCGTCAGGCGGATGCCGAATTCCTTGTATTCGATGGAGTAACTGTTGCTGTTGGCGCTGGGGATCGGGATCGGGATTTCACCGCCAGCGAGGAAGCTTGCGCTCTGGCCGCTGAGGGCGACCAGGCTGGGGCGAGCAAGCGTGTAGGCGAAGCCGCTGCTTTCCATGGCGTTGATGATGGCGAGGAAGTTACCGCCACCGGCGACGATGTTGAACACGTCGTTGGCCAAAGGAATGCTCGGCACGGCAATTCGCGGGTCGATGTTGCGCAGCGGAAACACCCGCGGTGTCACGCCAGTGTTGGGGACTGTGCCGGGAGAGCCAAACAGGAAGTTCGAGTTTTTGCCGTAGATCGACGTGCTGGCCTCTTTCAGTTTGGTCCGGCTGACTTCGACGAAACGGATATCGGTCTGTACCTGGGAGGGCAGCAACGGATCATCGGAGGGCAATCGGGAGGCGCTGGTCATCGCAGCAGTGGCGCGGCCCTGAACGAACACCATGCTTTGCCGCGGTGCGCTGGCACAGGCGGACCAGACCATCAGACTGGTAGCGCCCGGGGCCATGCCGGTGAGCAAGAACGCCTGGTCACCGTTCACCCGCACATCGGCGATTTTCGGGTCGCCCACGGCAATTCGAGTGATTGCCACGGGCGATTGCAGTTCCTGTTGCTGGCCTTCGCCGACTTCCAGTACCGCCGGCATTTGGCCTAGCGCCGCGCAATTGCCGGCTGCCGCGATGACCGACGTGAGCGGTGCGCCGCCCAGCAAAGTGGCCCAGATCAAGCCGTTGAACAACGGCATAAAACGTCTGCGCATTAAAAGGCGTCCTTGCTCGATTCAGGGATTCTGTTGCGTGAGTGCATTGCCACGTATGACTTCCACACCCGTCTTGCGCGCCAGCGTGGACGCGCCAATGGCAAGTACAGGTTTGGGTGGCGGTGTCATGGCCAGTTGATTGAACTGGATCAAATCGCGGCTGGCGTTGGCGAGGTTGGCCGGGGAATCGCTTTCACCAGCCCAGTAGCGCGCCAGGCGTTTTTCTTCTGCGCTGCGTACGGCCAGGCGCAGCACACCGGCTTGCGCCGCAAGCATCAGCCGACTCAGCAGTTGTTCGGGAACGGCCAGCAGCACGGTGCGAACCATGGCGCGTTGTTGTTCCTGGCGGAGTTTTTCATCGCTGCCGCGTGTCGGGCTGGAGGGCTGGCCGTCGTTGGTCAGGCCCATTTGTTCGCCCACTCCAAGCACGCGCAACGCCGGGATCACCAGTTGGGCCGAGGGCTGCGGGTTGTTGGTGTCCATGCGCAAAAACAGCAGCACATCGACATAGTCGCCGGGGGCCAATTGCCCACCGGCATTGATCACTTCATCGACGGCGACGGCGAGCGCGCGTTCATCGGGACGAATCATTCGCGCCACTTTGCTGCCGGCTTCGAAGCTGTCGTCACTGAGCCAGCTGCCAGCACCGAGCGCGCGCCAGGGCGTGCGGCCGATCGCTTGATCCAGACGGCTGAGGCTGCCGGCCGGGACGGCTCGCAGTTTTTCCAGGGCAACGTCAGCAGCGGTGATTTCCACAAACGGCGCGATGTCGTGCAGCAGCACCACGACGGGTTGGCGGGTGTCATTTTCTGGTTGCGCAACAGGTACCGAAACGGATGAAACCAAGTCGCTGGCCGCGGATTGGGTCACGGGAGAAACGGCCGGTTGACGGCTCAGCGTCAGCCCCGTGTAACCGGCAATGACAGCACCCACCAGAGAAAACCCGGCAAGGACCAGAGTGATACGGCTGTTCATGACGGCTCTCCCTTTCCCTGCTGCGTAAAGAACTCGTTTTCCTCACGAGACAACTTCGCAATCAGGAAGCTATGAACATAAAACGATTTCGCTAATTGAACGTAGCGCAGCAAAAGCAAAACGCCATCACGGTTTGATAAATATCTTTCTAAAATAAATAATCGATGTTTTTTTGACGCCAATAAAAAGACTAATACTTTCTGATTAATACCTTCTTACAGTTGTTGGGCAAGGAAATGCCGACAATGCTGATGGTGGCAAAGGGGAATCATGTTGCGCCTGTGCAACACCCGAGGTCATTGAGGAGCACGTCATGTCTATCGCCACGCTGGTTCAGAAGGTCAAGTCAGAGATCGCGTTCTACAAAGGGCTGGCCAAAGATACCGAGGGGGCTTCGGGTATCGAATACGCGGTTGTAGCTGCGATGGTCGCGGTGGTAATTGCAGGGTTGAGTGGCGGTATCGGGACTGACCTCACCGCGGTATTCACCAAAATAAAAGACGCCCTTTAATTAAAAACGCAAGGTCTTGTCGGCAACTTGCCAAAGCTTCAGGTGGGTTCTAATGTCAGCGCTTAGTCCATTACGGTTGTTGCCTATGAACGCTCCCGCACTTTTGCGCCAACAACTTCTTCTGGTCGATGACGAGGAGGACGCGTTACTGGAGTTAGCGGAGTTGCTGGACGGGGAAGGTTTTAATTGTTTTACCGCGACGTCGGTCAAAAAGGCGTTGCAGCATCTGACCCAGCACCCGGACATTGCGCTGGTCATCACCGATTTGCGCATGCCGGAAGAGAGTGGCATGTCGTTGATCAAGCGCTTGCGCGAGCATACGTCGCGTCAGCATTTGCCGGTAATCGTGATATCCGGGCATGCGGATATGGAGGATGTCAGCAGAATGCTGCGGTTGCAGGTGCTGGATCTGTTTCGCAAACCGATCTATCACGTGCGGTTGCTGGAAACGTTGAACAACCTGTTCCCGCAACCGTATGGAGCGCTGGCTGCCTGTTAAAGCGGCCGCCAATGCCCTTTCATATGCTCAAGATCCCCTGTACCGAGCAATTGCAAATCCCCGCTGGAGCCCGCCGCACTGGCAAGCAACGCCACCTCGCTGGGCAGACGCACCGGTTTCTTGAATTGCACATGGATCTCGACATTCGCCGCCGGTAGGTGATCGGCCAGTGCGGCGAGCGTGCGCGCCTTGTTCCATAAGCCATGGGCAATGGCCGAGGGAAAACCGAACAACTTGGCGCTGGCCGCACTGAGGTGAATCGGGTTGTAGTCGCCGGACACTTTGGCGTATTGCCGGCCGATGTCCGAAGGCGCCTTCCAGTGGGTGACTTCGGTCAGCGGCAGTGTCGAGTCCAACACCTCTTCTACGGGCTCGCCGTCGAGTTTGACGCCACGACAGAGCATCTGGCTTTCGGCTTCCCACAACGGCCCCAATTGATCGTCCAGGGTCGTCACCACGTCGAACGTCGCCCCCTTGGCGTGAGGTTGCAGGTTTTGCACTTGTACGCTGACCCGAACCCGATTGACCCCGCCCATGGGGCGTAGCACGCGAATGCGATTGCTCAGATGAATCAACCCCAGCAGCGGAAATGGAAACGCTTTCGCCGTGAGCAATTGCATCTGCAATGCAAACGCCAGCACATGTGGATAAGTCGGCGGCAGCAGACCGTTGTCGGCGAAGCCGCAAACCTTGCGATACGCATCCAGCCGCTTCGGATCGACATCGACCCAGCAACGCAAACCCGAATCGGGCAGCGTGGTGCCAGTGATTTTTCGTCGTGTCGCCGCTTGCACGTATAGACCCGGCAGGCTGGGCTCGCGGTTGAGGGTGTGCCAGTCGGTGATCATGCTCATGCCCCCAGCACACTTTGCCCGCAGACGCGCAAGGCCTGCCCAGTGAACGCGCCGGTGCCCGGTTGCGCGAGCCAGGCCACCGCTTCGGCGACGTCTTGCGGCAAGCCGCCCTGGCCCAGTGAACTCATGCGTCGCCCGGCTTCGCGCAGGCCGAAGGGAATGTGCGCAGTCATCTGGGTTTCGATGAACCCCGGCGCCACGGCGTTGATGCTGATGCCCCGTTCTTGCAGCAACGGCGCCCAGGATTGCGCCAGTCCAATGAGTCCGGCCTTGCTCGCCGCGTAGTTGGTTTGCCCGCGGTTGCCGGCAATGCCGCTGATCGACGCCAGCAGAATCACGCGGCCGTTGTCTTGCAGGCTGCCGCTGTCGAGCAGGGCCTTGGTCAGCACTTGCGGGGCGTTGAGATTGACCGCGAGCACCGCATCCCAGAATTCCGGGGTCATGTTGGCCAGGGTTTTGTCGCGGGTGATACCGGCGTTGTGCACCACAATATCGATGCCGTCGGGCAACTGTTCGACCAGTTGCGTGGCGGCGTCTTCCGCACAGATGTCGAGGGTGATGCTGCGCCCGCCGAGACGTGCGGCGAGGGCTTCGAGATCGGTTTTGGCCGGTGGCACGTCAAGCAGGATGACCTCGGCGCCGTCCCGGGCCAGGGTTTCGGCGATGGATGCACCGATACCGCGTGCGGCGCCAGTGACCAATGCCTTGCGCCCTGCCAGTGGGCGAGTCCAGTCCGTCACTTGGGTTGCACAGGCGTTCAGGCGAATGACTTGTCCGGACACGAAAGCGCTTTTCGGCGAGAGGAAAAACCGCAACGGACCTTCCAGTTGATCTTCGGCACCTTCACCGACGTGGATCAACTGCAAGGTGCCACCGCTGCGCAGTTCCTTGGCCAGCGAGCGACTGAAACCTTCAATCGCACGCTGGGCACTGGCGGCGAACGGATCGCTCAAGGTCAGCGGGTCACGCCCGAGAATCACCAAGTGCGCGCAGTGATCGAGGTTCTTCATCAACGGCTGGAAGAACTCGCGCAACTGTTTGAGCTGATCGGTCTGCACCAGGTGACTGGCATCGAATACCATAGCCTTGAGTTTCGGACCGTGGCCGGGAATCCATGCGGTCGCCATGGAGGGTTCGGTGCCGTAGCTGTAGATCGCGTCGGTCAGGCGGTTGGCGAAGGCGCTGACTTTTTCCGCCAGCGGCCCGCCGCCGATCAGCAATGCGCCTTCGACCGGGCGCAACCGGCCTGCTTGCCAGCGTTCCAGGCGTACCGGCGAAGGCAGGCCCATGGCCCCGACCAGACGATGGCCGATGGACGAATTGGCGAAGTCGATATAGCGGTCAGACATGGAACGCGCTCCGGCAGCTGGGGTTCAAAGTGTGGACCACGAATGGCGATCAGTCGTTCGATCCACGAGATAAGGCCTACGCTTGATCATTGTAGGAGCTGCCGCAGGCTGCGATCTTTTTCAGAATCAAGATCAAAAGATCGCAGCCTGCGGCAGCTCCTACAGAGGACGGTGTTCAGATCAGATATTTCATCAGGAGCTTTTCATGACTCAACTGCGCCGCGTCGCGATCATCGGCGGTAACCGGATTCCCTTCGCCCGTTCCAACGGGCCGTACGCCACCGCCAGTAATCAGGTCATGCTCACCGCCGCGCTCGAAGGGTTGATCGAACGCTACAACCTGCACGGCTTGCGCATCGGCGAAGTGGTCGCGGGGGCGGTGCTCAAGCTGTCGCGGGACATGAACTTGACGCGCGAGTGCGTGCTCGGTTCGCGGCTGTCGCCGGCCACTCCGGCCTATGACATCCAGCAGGCCTGCGGCACCGGGCTGGAAGCGGCATTGCTGGTGGCGAACAAGATTGCCCTCGGCCAGATCGAGTGCGGCATTGCCGGTGGCGTCGACACCACCTCCGATGCGCCAATCAGCGTCAGTGAAGGGCTACGCAAGATTTTGCTGCAAGCCAATCGCGCCAAGAGCTCCGGCGACAAACTGAAAACTTTCCTGCAATTACGGCCCCGGCATTTGATCCCCGAGTTCCCGCGCAACGGCGAGCCGCGCACCGGTTTGTCCATGGGCCAACATTGCGAACTGATGGCGCAGACCTGGAACATCCCCCGCGAAGAACAGGATCGGCTGGCACTGGAGAGTCATCAAAAACTGGCCGCGTCCTATGCCGAAGGCTGGCACAACGATTTGATGACGCCGTTTCTCGGCCTTACCCGCGACAACAACCTGCGCCCGGACTCGACGCTGGAAAAACTTGCCGCACTCAAACCGGCCTATGAAAAAAGTGCCAAAGGTACCCTGACGGCGGGCAACTCCACACCGTTGACCGATGGTGCGTCGCTGGTGCTGTTGGGCAGTGAAGCGTGGGCACGGGAACGCGGCTTGCCGATTCTCGCTTACCTGCGCGATGGCGAGGCGGCGGCGGTTGATTTCGTCAATGGCGCCGAAGGGCTGCTGATGGCCCCGGTGTACGCGGTACCGCGTTTGCTGGCACGCAACGGCCTGACGCTGCAGGACTTCGATTACTACGAAATTCACGAAGCCTTCGCTGCGCAAGTGCTTTGCACGTTGAAGGCCTGGGAAGACGCGGAGTACTGCAAAACCCGTCTCGGCCTGGACGCTGCACTGGGCTCCATCGATCGCAGCCGGCTCAACGTCAAGGGCAGTTCGCTGGCAGCGGGGCATCCGTTTGCTGCCACGGGCGGGCGCATCGTCGCCAATCTGGCGAAACTGCTTGATGCTGCTGGGAAGGGCCGTGGCTTGATCTCGATCTGTGCGGCGGGAGGGCAGGGCGTTACCGCCATCATCGAACGCTGATTTCTGATGTGGAATGGCGTCCTGTGGGAGCTGGCTTGCCAGCGATGGGGATTGCACATTCGACATCTCTGTTGCCTGACACACCGCTATCGCTGGCAAGCCACACAGGTATCACCGGTGTTGAATAGACCTTCGGCATGGCCTAACGTCGGCCCCATCAGCCGTCTCGCAACATAAGGCCAATCAATGTCGACTAGCGGACAAGTCTCCCTCGAGCGAAGCATTCCTCCCATCACCGTGCTGCCGCGTCCGCTGTATGCGCGGGTGGAGAGTCTCAACGCGGGTTCCTGGACCCCGTCCCATCGCCACGACTGGGTGCAGTTTTCCTATGCCATCAGCGGCGTTCTCGGTGTGCACACCGCTGAAGGCAGTTTCTTTGCGCCGCCGCAGTGGGGCATCTGGATTCCGGCGGATCTTGAACATCAAGTGGTGACGTCGATGCGCGCCGAGATGCGCAGCCTGTACGTGCGACGCGAGGATTGCCAGTGGGCGGACGGACGTTGCCGGGTGCTGGAAGTGACACCGTTGGCGCGGGAGCTGATCAAGAGTTTCTGTTTGCTGCCGGTGGAGTATCCGCAGGGCGACAGCCAGGAAGCGCGGCTGGTGAGCGTGTTGCTGGATCAACTGGCCGGGTTGCCGGAAGTCGGTTTTTCCCTGCCGTTACCCCGCCACGTACGGTTGCTGGGGCTATGCAACGAGCTGATTGGAAATCCCGATCGCAACGTGACGTTGCAAGAGTGGGCAGAGCGACTGGGGACCTCGGAAAAAACCCTGATGCGCCTGTTCCAGCGTGAAACCGGGTTGAGCTTCCGGGGCTGGCGGCAACGTGCGCGGTTGCTGTCGTCGTTGAGTTTGCTGGAGGAGGGCGACAGCGTGACCAATGCCGCGCTGGCGTGTGGGTATGACTCGACGTCGGCGTTTATTGCGGCGTTCAAAAGTCTGTTCGGGTTTACCCCGGGGGAGTTGTTTCGGCAATAATTGTGGCGAGGGAGCTTGCTCCCGCTGGAGCGCGAAGCGCTCCCAATTCAGCCCGCGCGGCGTACCAGATGGCCCGCGTTGGCAGGATTACGACTGCTTCGCAGCCGAGCGGGAGCAAGCTCCCTCGCCACAGATATCTGTACTGGTTGTCAGGTGCGGAAGCGTCGAACCAACCCATCCAGCTCATTCGACAGCCCCGCCAGACTCTGCGAGTCCAGTCGCGCCGAGTTCGCCAGTTCCGCCACCAGCTGCGCATCGCCATGGATCTGGCTGATGTGCCGATTAATATCTTCGGCCACTTGATGCTGTTGCTCAGCAGCTGTGGCGATCTGCGTGTTCATGTCGCGAATCACATCCACCGACTCACGAATCTGCCCGAAACTGCTGCGTGCTTCGCCAATGCGCGTGACCGATTGCTGCGACACTTCCAGGCTCGCATGCATCTGCTGAGTGACCTGGCTGGTGCGCTTGGCGAGGTTGCCCAGCAACCCGTCGATTTCCGCCGTGGAGTCTGCCGTGCGTTTGGCTAGCGCCCGCACTTCGTCCGCCACCACCGCAAAACCCCGACCTTGTTCGCCGGCCCGTGCTGCCTCAATGGCCGCGTTCAGTGCCAGCAGGTTGGTTTGCTCGGCGATCGAGCGAATGGTGCCGAGGATCGACTGAATGTCATTGCTGTCGCGCTCCAGTTGTTGCATCGACTGCGCCGACTGTTCGATTTCCTGGCTCAGGCGATCGACGCTGCTCACCGCCGCGTCGATCTGCTGCTGACCTTCGCGCGCCTGGCGCTGACCACTGTCGGCCGATTCGGCGGCCTGACTGCAAGAGCGCGCTACTTCATTGGCGGTAGCGACCATTTCATGGAACGCGGTGGACACCATGTCCACGGCCTCACGCTGGCGACCGGCGGCTTCGGCCATGTCGCTGGACACTTGGGTCGAGCTTTTGGACGTGGCGAGAATTTTCGTCGCGGCACCGCCAATGCTCTGGATCAGGTTGCGAATCGCGGTCAGGAACTGGTTGAACCAGCTGGCCAGTTGCGCGGTTTCGTCGCTGCCACGTATTTGCAGGTTTTTCGTCAGGTCGCCTTCACCCTGGGCAATGCCTTCGAGGCCATCGGCCACGCTGCGGATCGGACGCACGATGACGCTGGCGAAACTGGCGCCGACCACGGCGAAGATCACCGCCAGTACCGCCGCGATGATCGCGATCAACCAGGTCAGTTGGGTCGCCGTGCTCATCACGTCGCTTTGTTTGATCAGGCCGATGAAGGTCCAGCCCAGCTGCTCCGATGGCCAGACGTTGGCCATGTAGCGTTCGCCGTTGAGTTCGACTTCAACCAGGCCTTTGCCGGCCTTGGCCAGTTGTGCATAACCCTCACCGAGGCTGCTCAGGGCCTTGAAGTTGTGTTCCGGTTGTTTCGGGTCGACCAGTACGGTGCCGTTGTTTTCCAGCAGCATCAGGTAACCGGTTTCGCCGAGCTTGATCTGTTTGACCAGTTCGGTCAGCTGCTTGAGCGACACGTCGATACTGACCACGCCGCCGTTGGTGCCCAGTTTATTGTCGATGGTGCGCACGGTGCTGACGTAGGACGTATCGTTTTCGGCCCAGTAATAGGCCTCGGTACGGAACGGCTTGCCCGGTTTGGCCTGGGCCGCCTTGTACCACGGACGCTGGCGCGGGTCGTAGTTGGCCAGCTTGGCATCGTCCGGCCACGACACGTAACCGCCGGCGGCGGTGCCCAGAATCGCGTAGGCATAGGACGGGTGGGCGTTGCCCAGGTCCTGCAGGAAGCCGAAGAGTTTCTTGTCCGCCTCACCCTGAGGAACACTCGCGGCGTTGGCGCTCATGTAGGTCTTGAGGCTGTCGTCGGAGTTGGTGATCAGCGGTTGCTTGGCCAGATACTCGACGTTCTGGCTGATGCCGTCGAAAAACAGTTGCATGGCATTGCTGACCTGACGGATTTCACGACCGCTGCTGTCGACGAATCCGTCCTTGGCGTCACTGCGCAAGTTCAGCACAACGAGGGTGGCGACCAGCACCACGGGCAAGCAGGCGATGATTGCAAACGCCCAGGTCAACTTCTGTTTGATGTTCATCCGCGCTCCAGATTTTCTTGTAGGCCCACGCAGTGCAGATGACTCGCGGTTTATTGGCAGCCGTAAACGTTCTTGTGAACCCGGATCCGTGAGTGCGGCATCGTTATTGTTGTCGGAACGATTGTCGGACAAATCAGTTTGTCACTTAGGACTTCGGCGGCGGTCGGAGGAAATTGAGGACTGTTTTGAAAAATCCTGCGCAGGGTATGAATCCGGATGTCAGCTTCTGTCACAAATGCCCTTGCAGCCCGCAGACTACAAGTGCTGCGGCCTCGGCTATGATCCAGAGCGGCCGGTGATGGACCGCAGGTTTTCGTGATGAAAACGGCACATTGTGTGCATCGGCAATGTTCATAGGTCGGCACCCCCTCCCCCGATTGAGTGGATTGCCGTATAACGAATGACTTTCGCGTGTTTGGTAATAAAGGACCCACAATAAAAGCTGATGAAGACTCCAAAACGCATTGAACCCCTGATCGAGGACGGTCTGGTCGACGAGGTGCTGCGCCCACTCATGAGTGGTAAAGAAGCAGCTGTTTATGTGGTGCGCTGCGGCAACGAGTTACGTTGCGCGAAGGTCTACAAGGAGGCGAATAAACGCAGTTTCCGCCAGGCGGCCGAGTATCAGGAAGGCCGCAAGGTACGCAACAGCCGTCAAGCCCGGGCCATGGCCAAGGGTTCCAAGTTTGGCCGCAAGGAAACCGAAGACGCCTGGCAGAACGCTGAAGTGGCGGCGCTGTTCCGTCTGGCCAGCGCCGGTGTGCGAGTGCCCAAGCCGTATGACTTCCTCGAAGGCGTGCTGCTCATGGAACTGGTGGCCGACGAGTACGGTGATGCCGCGCCGCGTCTGAATGACGTGGTGCTGGAGCCGGATCAGGCGCGCGAATATCACGCGTACCTGATTTCGCAGATCGTGCTGATGCTGTGTACCGGTCTGGTGCACGGTGACCTGTCCGAGTTCAACGTGCTGCTGACGCCGACTGGTCCTGTGATCATCGACCTGCCGCAGGCGGTGGACGCGGCGGGCAACAACCACGCGTTCAGCATGCTGGAGCGGGACGTGGGCAACATGGCGTCCTACTTCGGACGGTTTGCGCCGGAGTTGAAAAAGACCCGCTTCGCCAAGGAAATGTGGGCCCTGTACGAGGCCGGTACCTTGCACCCGGCCAGTGTCTTGACCGGTGAGTTCGACGAGCCGGAAGAGTTGGCCGACGTGGGCGGCATCATGCGCGAGATCGAGGCCGCACGCCTGGATGAAGAGCGCAAGCAAGCGGTCCGTGCCGCTGACGACGCCCCCCCAAGCAAGGCCGAAGAACCGCCTCCGCCGTGGATGCAGTGATCGGCTAAAGAAAAACCCGGCTTCGGCCGGGTTTTTTATGTGCAACACAAATCCCTGTAGGAGCTGCCGCAGGCTGCGATCTTTTGATCTTGATCTTAATATCCAAAATCAAAAGATCGTCCGAACGCGGCCCGAGCCTGCGGCAGCTCCTACAGCTGGTGTTCGTTCAGGTACAGCACCCCGACTCAAGATTCTTGAGAATCGGACAATCCGGCCGGTGATCGCCCTGACAATGCTCAACCAGGTCTTGCAATGTATCGCGCAGTTGCCCCAGCTCCCGGATTTTCTGGTTCAGCTCATCAATATGCTGACGGGCCAATGCCTTCACATCGGCACTGGCACGCTGGCGGTCTTGCCAGAGGGTCAGCAGTTTGCCGACCTCTTCCAGGGAAAACCCCAAATCCCGTGAGCGCTTGATAAACGCCAGGGTATGCAAGTCATCGTCGCCGTAAACCCGGTAACCGCTATCAGTGCGATGGGCAGCCTTGAGCAAACCGATGGATTCGTAATAACGGATCATCTTCGCACTCAGGCCGCTGTGGTTAGCTGCTTGGCCGATGTTCATCGGTTGTCCTCCAGGTCCTCGGGTTTCCAGGTTTTCAACAGTAACGCATTGCTCACCACGCTGACGCTCGACAGCGCCATCGCCGCACCCGCCAGCACCGGGTTGAGGAAGCCGAAGGCCGCCAACGGAATGCCGATCAAGTTATAGACGAAGGCCCAGAACAGGTTCTGGCGGATCTTCGCGTAGGTCTTGCGGCTGATCTCCAGCGCCGCCGGCACCAGTCGCGGATCGCCGCGCATCAGGGTAATCCCGGCGGCGTGCATGGCCACGTCGGTGCCGCCGCCCATGGCGATGCCGATGTCGGCGGCGGCCAGTGCCGGGGCGTCGTTGATGCCGTCGCCGACCATCGCCACCACGCCGGTTTTTTTCAGCGCGACGACCGTGGCGGCTTTGTCCGCTGGCAACACTTCGGCGTGTACGTCGCTGATCCCGAGCGCTTCGGCAACCACTTTGGCGCTGCCTCTGTTGTCGCCGGTCAGCAGATGGCTGCTGATGTGGCGCGCGCTCAGCTGTTGCACCGCTTGCAGCGCGCCGGGCTTGAGGGTGTCACCGAAGGCGAACAGCCCCAGCACCGTTGGCTCCGGGCTTTGTACGATCAACCAGGACAGGGTCCGGCCTTCGTTTTCCCAAGCGGTGGCCGATTCTGCCAGTGAGCCGGCATTCAAGCCGCTTTCCTCCAGCAAGCGACGATTGCCCAGGGCCAGACGCCGACCGTCGAGATTGCCGGCGATGCCACGTCCGGTCAGGGACTGGCTGTCGGTGACATCGGCGACGATCAACCCGCGTTCGGTGCAAGTGTCCAGCACAGCCTTGGCCAGCGGGTGTTCACTGCCGCGTTGCAGCGCACCGGCCATTTGCAGCAGGCCGGCTTCATTTCCGTCGATGGCGCTTAAATGGGCGATGCGCGGTGCGCCCGAGGTCAAGGTGCCGGTCTTGTCGAACACCACCGCGCTGACTTCATGGGCACGCTCCAGCGCTTCGGCGTCCTTGATCAGAATCCCGTGGCGCGCCGCCACGCCAGTGCCGGCCATGATCGCCGTCGGCGTGGCCAGGCCCAGTGCACAAGGGCAGGCAATCACCAACACCGCAACAGCGTTGATCAGCGCTGTTTCGATTGGCGCGCCGTACAGCCACCAGCCAATCAAGGTCGCCAAGGCCAGCAGCAAAACCACCGGCACGAAGATCTGGCTGACTTTATCTACCAGTTTCTGGATCGGTGCCTTTGCCGCTTGGGCGTCCTCGACCAGACGAATGATCCGCGCCAGCACGGTTTCCGCACCGAGGGCTAGAGTGCGCACGAGCAACCGGCCTTCACCGTTGATCGCGCCGCCGGTGACCTTGTCGCCCGGTTGTTTCGGTACCGGCAGGCTTTCGCCGCTGATCAGCGCTTCGTCGGCATGGCTCTGGCCTTCGACCACTTCACCGTCAACCGGGAAGCGTTCGCCGGGTTTGACCAGCACCAGGTCATTGAGGTGTAAGGCGCTGATAGCGACGTCCTGTTCACGGCCATCGATTACCTGAATCGCCCGCTCAGGGCGCAAAGCCTCGAGGGCGCGAATGGCGCTGGCGGTCTGGCGTTTGGCGCGACTTTCGAGGTATTTGCCCAGCAAAACCAGGGCGATTACCACCGCTGACGCTTCAAAATAAAGATGCGGCATACGCCCGTCGGCGGTCGCCCATTCGTAGAGGCTCAAGCCATAACCAGCGCTGGTGCCCAGGGCGACCAGCAAATCCATGTTGCCTGCACCGGCGCGCACGGCTTTCCATGCCGCCACATAAAACCGCGCGCCGAAGATAAATTGCACCGGCGTAGCCAATGCGAATTGCGCCCAGGCCGGCAGCATCCAATGCACGCCGAACGGTTGCAACAGCATGGGCAGGACCAACGGCAAGGCGAGGGCGATGGCCGCAATCAAGGCCCAGCGTTCGCGGTGCAGGCGAGTTTGTTGGAGGTCGGTTTTGGGGTGTTCGGCTTCCCAGACGCTGGCGCTGTAGCCCGCCTTGGTCACGGCGCCGATCAGGATTTGCGGATCGACTTGGCCGAGCAGTTCCAGGTGCGCCCGTTCGTTGGCCAGGTTGACGCTGACGCTCTTCACACCCGGCATTTTGTTCAGCGCCCGTTCAACGCGACCGACACAGGACGCGCAGGTCATGCCGTCAATGCTCAATTCCAGGCTTTGCTGCGGCACGCTGTAACCGGCCTTTTTCACCGCTTCCATCAAGGCCGGCAGGCTGTCGACAGGCGCTTGAACCCGTGCCTGCTCAGTGGCCAGGTTGACGCTGACGGCACTGGCACCGAGGACTTTGCTCAAGGCGCGCTCGACACGCCCGGCGCAACTGGCGCAGGTCATGCCGGCAATCGGCAGATCGAAGGTGGTGGATTCGGACATGGGTCACGCTCCCTGTAGAAGATGCCTACAGGATCAACCTTGCCATGCTGGCAAGGTCAAGCGATATGTCTTGGATCAAAAGATCGCAGCCTGCGGCAGCTCCTACAGGGGGACACATGACCTTGTAGGAGCTGCCGAAGGCTGCGATCTTTTTAAAGGCGACTCAATATCCCAAAGCCGCAGGCTTCAAATACATTCCTTCCTGCGTCATCGCAATCCGGAACTTCAACACATCACCGGCCTTAAGCGTGATGTTCTGCGACCCCGGCGCCAGCATCCCCGGATTGCACCCCGGAGCCTGGCCCGGCAACAGTTTCAGTCGCAGCGATACAATACCCGGCGGCAGATTGAAAGAGGTGCTTTCTTCCTGGAACAACCGCGCCGACAGCTGATCCTGGATGTACACGCCGATCTCGCAACTGGTCGACACTTCCAGCCGCTCGCGGGAAATGACCAGTACGCCATAATCCTCCCCGGCGGCATTGACCGATGGCGCGGCGGCGAAAAGGCTGAGGAAGCCAAACAGGCTGAAAGCTGACCAGCGCATGGGCTGAATCTCCTGAGATCGAGTCATAGATGGACGCAGCTTGGCCGAGCGCGGCGCCGATTGCCAGCCCGGCAGATCTCTTAAGAACTTGACCTTGCCATGGTGGCAAGCTCGACACTGCACGCAGCCTTATCAAACAGCCTCATTAAAGGAGTCATTCCATGCAAGTGTTCAATGTTGAAGGCATGTCCTGCGGCCACTGCGTCAGGGCCATCACGCAAGCCGTTCAGGCCAAAGACCCGGCCGCCAGCGTGCGCGTCGACCTGGCCTCGAAAGAAGTCGGCGTCGAGACTGCGTTGACCGCTGATCAAGTGATCGCGGCGATCAGCGAGGAAGGATACGGCGTCAAACTGGCCTGATCTTTTTAATAGTTAGCGAGCTATCTTAATGTTCAAGGCGTCCGGGCGCGGCTAGACTGTCGGGCTGCTGACTTCTGTCCCACTGGATGCCTGATGAACTTCCGCACAATCCTGATTCTTGGCGCCTTGAGCGCGTTCGGTCCGCTGGCGATCGACTTCTATTTACCGGCGTTCCCGGCGATGGCGCTGGCCTTTGGTACCGATGAACAACACGTTCAGCTGACACTCGCGGCGTATTTTCTCGGCTTGTCCATCGGACAACTGGCCTACGGCCCGGTGGCGGACCGTTTTGGTCGACGCATACCCTTGTTGATCGGTGTCGGGTTATTCACCGCTGCCTCGTTGTTGTGCGCCTACGCGCCGAACCTCGACTGGCTGATCGGTGCACGTTTCATCCAGGCGCTGGGCGGTTGCGCAGGGATGGTGATCTCGCGGGCGGTGGTCAGCGACAAATGCGATGCGGTGGGTTCGGCGAAAGTCTTTTCACAGTTGATGCTGGTCATGGGGCTGGCGCCGATTCTTGCGCCGATGCTCGGCGGCTTGCTGGTGAACACCACCGGTTGGCAGTCGATCTTCCTGGCGCTGACCGGTTTCAGTGCCTTGGCAGGTCTGGCCGTGGCGCTCGGCTTGCCGGAAAGCATGCCGGCCCATTTGCCACGCCAACCCTTGTCCGGTGCGCTGCATCAGTACGGACGTCTATTGAAGGATCCGGTGTACCTCGGTCACGCGCTGACCGGCGGTATCGCCATCGCCGGGATGTTTTCCTACATTGCCGGGTCGCCATTCGTCATCATCAAACTTTATGGCATCCCGGCCGAGCATTTTGGCTGGTTCTTCGGCGTCAATGCGGCGGGGTTCATTCTGGTGGCCCAGGTCAACGCGCGACTGTTGGCCAAGCGTGGTCCGGCCTTCCTGCTGACGCGCACGGTGTGGATTTACCTGGGCGCCGGCCTGGCCTTGCTCGCCGTCAGTGCGTTGCGCACCGAACAACTGTGGCCGTTGTTGATCCCGTTGTTTGTCTGCATCGCCAGCCTGGGTTGCATCCTTCCCAACGCTTCGGCCTGCGCGATGAACGGTCAGGGCGCGCGGGCCGGCAGTGCTTCGGCGATGCTCGGTTGCCTGCAATTCAGTGTCGCTGCCGGTGCTGCCGCGCTGGTGGGGGTTTTGCACGACGGCAGCGCCATGCCGATGGCCATGGTCATCAGCCTGTGTGGAATTCTGGTGGTGTGCGCCGCGATGCTCACCCGGCGTTTGCAAAATGCCCGGGCACTGGCGCAAGCCCAGGTCTGAGGACGGACTCAGCCAGCGGCACGCTGCTGGCGGTCGGGAAACTGATGGGGCGCGTGCAATCGCGCTTCGAGGGTATTGGTGAAGGCGCGCGCTTCCGCTTCGCTGCGAAAGGTAACGGCGTGTTGGTCCAGACGGACCTGCCACTGGGATTTTGCCAATTCTTTTATCAGGATCTTCATTGCCGCCGACCTCCTCAAGTAAAAGATTGTCCCGCAGAGGTTTCGATTGTAGACCCGAATTGGATGGCAATTATGACAAGGGTCAACCTTCGGACTGACGGTTTACCGGTCATGGGATTGCGCCTTCTGTAGGAGCTGCCGAAGGCTGCGATCTTTTGATCTTAAAAAATCAAAATCAAAAGATCGCAGCCTGCGGCAGCTCCTACAGCTGCGTGCGATCTTTAAATCCTAGAAACCTTCCAGCACGATCTTGCCCTTGGATTTTCCGCTTTCCAGCAGTGCATGGGCGCGACGCAGGTTGGCCGCGTTGATGGTGCCAAAGTGCTCGCCAACGGTGGTCTTAAGCGTCCCGGCATCGATCAGTTGCGCCACGCGGTTAAGCAGTTTGTGCTGCTCGATCATGTCCGGGGTCTCGAACAGTGAGCGGGTGTACATGAACTCCCAGTGCAGCGACAGGCTCTTGCGTTTGAGTTTGGTCACGTCGAGGGATTTCGGATCATCGATCAGGGCCAGTTTGCCTTGGGGGGCCAACGCCTCGACCAGTTGATCCAGGTGATGATCGGTCTGGGTCAGGCTGGCGACATGGGTGACGTGATTGAGGCCGGCGCGCTTGAGCTCTTCGCTCAGCGGTTGGCTGTGATCGATCACCTGATCGGCGCCGAGTTCTTTCACCCAGCTCTGGGTTTGCGGGCGTGAAGCAGTGCCGATGACGTTCAGGCCGGTCAGTTGTTTGGCCAGTTGCGTCAGGATCGAACCCACACCACCCGCCGCGCCGACGATCAGCAGGCTCTGGCCTTCATCGGTTTTGCCTTCGCGCACTTGCAGGCGTTCGAAGAGCAGTTCCCACGCCGTGATGGCGGTCAAGGGCAGGGCGGCGGCTTCGGCGAAACCGAGCGTTTTCGGCATGTGGCCAACGATCCGCTCATCCACCACGTGCAGTTCACTATTGCCGCCGGCGCGGGCGATGGAGCCAGCATAGAACACCTTGTCGCCGGCCTTGAACAGGGTCACTTCACTGCCCACAGCTTTGACCACACCCGCCACATCCCAGCCCAGCACTTTCGCTGCGCCACCTTCGGGCTGGACGTTCTGGCGGACCTTGGTGTCCACCGGGTTGACCGAAATGGCTTTGACCTCCACCAACAGGTCACGAGGCCCGGCGACCGGTTCTGGCAGTTCGATGTCTTGCAGGGATTTTTCGTCGCTGATCGGCAGCGAGGCGTAGTAGGCAATAGCTTTCATGAAGGGCTCCGCGAATTAATGGAAGAAATCAGGCAAGAGTGCGCAGGCGCTTGAGTTCGAAGTGTTCAAGAAACTCAGGAGCCTTGGCTCGGAAGTTCTGAACGTGCGCGCTGGCATCGTGGGCTTGCAGGGCTTCGTCGCTGCTCCACTGTTCGATCATGTAGAACGCCAGTGGATTGGCCAGGTCCTGATGCAGGTCGTACTGCCCGCAACCGGCCTCGACGCGGGTCGGCTCGATCAGTGCTCGCAGGTGTTGTTCGAGGGCGTCCTGCTGGCCGGCTTTGGCGATGAGGGTGGCGATGGCGGTGAATGGCTGGGACATAGGCGACTCCGGAAACGGGATGATTTCGATGGCCAGATGATTGGCTATTTCTGCGGAAGATAAAAGCCGCTAAAAGAGCAGGCTCTTTCAATGAATTTTTGATAATCGAGGCTGTAGATGCTGCGTTTTGATGACTTGCAGTTGTTTGTTCGGGCGGCAGACCTGGGCAGTCTCTCGGCGGCCGCGCGCGGCATGGACATGTCGGCGGCAGTGGCCAGCGCCGCGTTGAAGCGTATCGAGCAGCAACTCGGCGCCCGATTGCTCGCCCGTTCCACCCGCAGCCTGCGCCTGACTGCCGAAGGTGAAGGCTTCCTCGAATATGCCCGGGCGGCCTTGAGCAACCTCGATGAAGGCCGACGCTTGTTGGCCAGCGGTCAGGATCAGGTCAGCGGGGTGTTGCAGTTGTCGGCACCGTCGGACTTCGGGCGTAACTTGCTGTTGCCCTGGCTTGACGAATTTCAGCGCGAGCACCCGAAACTCACGGTACGCCTGCTATTGGGCGACCGCATCGCCGATCTGTTTCGGCAACCGGTGGACATTGCCCTGCGCTACGGTGAACCGGAAGACTCGAGCCTGGTGGCGCTGCCCATCGCCCCGCAGAATCGCCGCGTGCTGTGTGCCGCACCGAGTTACCTCGCCCGACACGGCGAGCCTCGGCACCTGGAGCAATTGGCGCAGCACAATTGCTTGCTGTTCATGCTCGGCAGCCGGGTTCACGATCATTGGAGCTTTCACGACGGCAAACGCGAAGTGAGCCTGACGGTCAGTGGTGATCGTTTCAGTGACGATGCCGATGTCGTCCGACTGTGGGCGATCGCGGGTGCCGGGATCGCCTACAAGTCTTGGCTCGATGTTGCTGCGGATGTGCTCGCCGGTCGCTTGAAAGTGCTGATGCCGGAACTGCTTTGTGAGCGCGCACCGCTGAATCTGTTGTGCGCCCATCGCGCACAATTGAGTAAGCCGGTGAACCTTTTGCGGGAAAAACTTGCCAGTCGATGTGCCGGGTTGAGCAGTCATTTTCCGGGATTGGCGGGTATTGATGATTAGTCGCAGGAAAAAAGCGAAATTTCCCTCAGGAACTATCACCACCAACGCGTTGCGGACGGCAGGAACCGGCGGTCAACCCGCCTATACTAGCGCTCGCCTCATGTACGCACCGTCGCCTGCAATGGCGAGGCCACGCACGTGTAGCCCTTGTCCATGGCCCTAGGCCTGACCGCTGCAACATCCGTCATGCGATGGCGCCTGTGAGCGATAGCGTTGCCCGGTTTATGGCGGTGTCCGCGTCTTGGCCGACGACAAATTTCTGGTCAAGATGTCTCTGAGCAGTAGACGAAACGATTCAACAGGGAGTGAATACATGGAACATGCACCTTGCATCAGCCAGATCGCCACGTTGCTGGCTGACCCAAAGCGCAGCGCAATGATGTGGGCCTTGATGGACGGCTCGGCGCGACAGACCGAAGAGCTGGGATTGTTGGCCGGGCTGTCACCGTCTTCGGCCAGTGCACATCTGGGGCGATTGTCCGCCGGAGGTTTGTTGAAAGTCGAAACCCGCGGCCGCAAGCGATTTTTCCGCCTGGCGGCCCCGGAAGTCGGGGCTGCAATCGAAGCACTGGCCAGCGCCACGCTGGCCAGCACGCCCCGGGAAGTCCCGGACATTTTCAAACGTACTTCACCCCTCACCAAACCACAGGCCACTCGCTCATCACTGCTGCGCGCACGGCTTTGCGACGACCATCTGGGCGGTACCCTGGCGGCCGATTTGTACCAGCGTTTACTGGATGCGGGCTGGATCGAACAGTTCGACCAGCGGGTGACGATCACACTCAAGGGCGCGACAGAACTGGCTGCGCGTGGTGTATACATTCAGGCACTGGCTCACCGCAACGGCCGGGTCGCATGTGCTTGTCCAGACTGGAGCGAAAGACGCCCGCACATGGGCGGGTCATTGGGCGCGGCGTTGTTGCAGTTGTTCATGCAGTCCGGCTGGATGAGCCTGCCGAATGAATCGCGGGCCTTGCAACTGACGGCCGCGGGGCAGCGCGAAATCCATCGTTTTGCCCAGCAGACCGAGCTGGAGGTGGCGTTCTAAAGCTTAGGCGTCTGAACAAAAAACCTCTGTAGGAGCTGGCTTGCCAGCGATGAAGCCATCACATTCAACACGGATGTTGAATGTGAGTCCGCTATCGCTGGCAAGCCAGATCCTACAGGGAATACGGGATGCTTACGGTTTCACCAACCGCGCATCCAGGCTGTTCTGCGCCAGACGCTTGGCCTGATCCTGGGTCATGCCCAGATCGGTGTACAAGGCATGGAAGTTCTCGGTGACGTAGCCGCCGAAGTACGCCGGGTCATCCGAGTTCACGGTGACTTTCACGCCACGCTCGAGCATGTCGAGGATGTTGTGCTGGGACATGTGATCGAACACGCAGAGCTTGGTGTTCGACAACGGGCACACGGTCAACGGAATTTGCTCGTCGATGATGCGCTGCATCAAACGCTCGTCTTCAATGGCGCGCACGCCATGGTCGATGCGCTGGATTTTCAGCAGGTCGAGGGCTTCCCAGATGTACTCGGGCGGGCCTTCTTCACCGGCGTGGGCCACGGTCAGGAAACCCTCGCCACGGGCGCGATCGAATACGCGCTGGAACTTGCTCGGCGGGTGTCCCATCTCGGAACTGTCCAGGCCCACGGCCACGAACGCATCACGGAACGGCAGCGCCTGGTCGAGGGTTTTCTCGGCTTGTTCTTCGCTCAAGTGACGCAGGAAGCTCAGGATCAAACCGCTGGTGATGCCCAACTGCTGCTCGCCGTCCTTCAACGCGGCGGCGATGCCGTTGAGCACCACTTCAAACGGGATACCACGGTCGGTGTGGGTCTGCGGATCGAAGAACGGTTCGGTGTGAATCACATTCTGCGCCTTGCAGCGCAACAGGTAGGCCCAGGTCAGGTCGTAAAAATCCTGGGACGTGCGCAACACGTCGGCGCCCTGATAATACAGGTCGAGAAACTCTTGCAGGTTGTTGAAGGCGTAGGCCTTGCGCAGGGTTTCGACATCGCTCCACGGCAGGGCGATCTTGTTGCGTTCGGCCAGGGCGAACAGTAGCTCAGGCTCAAGCGAGCCCTCCAGGTGCAGGTGCAGTTCTGCCTTGGGCAGGGCGTTCAGCCAATCGTACATATTCTTTTCTCATCAGGTGCAGATGACCGGCATTCTACAGGTGCTTGCAGAAACAATTGGCAAAACCTGACCGGAAGGTTCATCACACCGCTTCCTGCTCCCGACGATAGGCGTAGGTGTCGGCGAAGCGTGAGAGCAGGAATTCAGCGCAGGTGGTGGTCGGATATTTCGCCGGGCGCGACTCATCCTGACAGCCGGGCAGGCATTCGATGCGGGTGTCAGGGTGCGGTTCGGCAAAAAATGGCATCGAGTAACGATCCACGCTCAGCGGACTGATCACACGGTGCGGAGTAGACAAATAACGGTCGTTGCTCCAGCGCGCCATCATGTCGCCGAGGTTGACCACGAATGTGCCCTCAATGGGCGGCGCATCGATCCATTCACCTTTGACGTTGCGCACTTGCAGACCGCCGGCAGCATCCTGATAGAGCAGGGTGATGCAGCCGTAATCGGTGTGGGCACCGGCACCTTGTTGCTCTGCGGAACTGGCGGTGTGACGCGGCGGGTAATGAATCATGCGCAACACACTGACCGGCTCATTGAAGCGTGAGTCGAAAAAGTCGCGCTCGATGCCCAGTGCGAGAGTCATCGCCCGCAACAGCGTTTGTGCGAGTGCCTGCATGTCGACGTAATGCTGCTCCATCAGCGTTTCCCAGCCTGGCATCGACGGATGACGGTTAGGGCCACGCAAGGGTTTTTCCGCCAGCACTTCGGGATGGTCGGCCGGCAGGTGCAGGCCCATGTCGAAGGTTTCTTTCAAGTCACTGGGTTTGCTCGGGTCGAGTTGCTCGGTGGCAATCGCCCCGTAACCGCGATGGTGGCGGGTCTGGGTGATGTCGATCTTCAGCTTCTCGGCGGCAGGCTGGGCGAAGAAGCGTCTGGCACTGTCGAGCACGGCGTCGATACGCGCGGCGGAAATCGGGTGCCCCGTGATGTAGAAAAAGCCCCATTCGCGGCAGGCGTGGTCGATTTGCATTGCCACGGCGGGCCAGGCGTTTTGGTCGTCGCTGTAGAGCGGGGAGATGTCGATTATCGGAAGGCTGTTCATACACAATCCTTGAAAACGCTGAGAGTCCCTGTAGGAGCTGCCGCAGGCTGCGATCTTTTGCTCTTTGTTTTTAGAAGATCAAGATCAAAAGATCGCAGCCTGCGGCAGCTCCTACAGGGGGCGGTGTTTTACTTCGGAATATCGGCCTTCATGCCTTCCACGTAGTAATTCATCGACGCCAATTGCGCATTCGTCGCACTCACCCCGGCCGGGATTTTCTCGACTCCGGCCTGATCCTTGATCGGCCCGGTGAACGGATGCAGCGCACCGCTCTTGATGTCGGCGATGATCTGCTCAGCCTCGGCTTTCACCGGTGCCGGCACCAGGTCGCTGATTGGCAGTTCAACCGTGCCTTCCTTCAATCCGCCCCAATAGTCCTGGGATTTCCAGGTGTGATCAATCACGGCTTGGGTCGCCTGAACATAGTGCGGACCCCAGTCGTTGACGATGGAGGTCAGCACCGCTTTCGGACCGAAGTGCGCCATGTCCGAAGCGTAGCCCACGGCATACACACCACGACGCTCGGCGGCCTGGATTGGCGCCGGGCTGTCGGTGTGCTGGAACACCACGTCCACGCCCTGGTCGATCAGCGCGTTCGCGGCATCGGCTTCCTTGCCCGGATCGAACCAGGAATTGACCCACACCACTTTGATTTCCGTACCAGGGTTGTACTTGTTCAGGGCCAGTTGAATGGCGTTGATGTCGCGGATCACTTCCGGAATCGGGAACGATGCCACGTAACCGATCTTCTTGGTCTTGGTCATCTTCGCTGCGAGGAAGCCGCCGACGTAGCGGCCCTCGTAAGTACGCGCCAAATAGGTGCCGAGGTTCTTGTCCTGCTTGTAGCCGGTGGCGTGTTCGAAGATCACGTTGGGAAATTGCTTGGCGACTTTCAGCGTCGGGTTCATGTAGCCGAAAGAGGTGGTGAAGATCAGGTCGTATTTGTCCTTGGCCATGTTGCGGATCACCCGCTCGGCGTCGGCGCCCTCGGCGACGTTCTCCACGTAGTTGGTGGTGATCTGCGAGCCGAATTTCTCCGCCAGCACCTTGCGTCCCTGTTCATGCTGATACGTCCAGCCATGGTCACCGATCGGACCGATATAGACGAAGCCGACTTTCAGCGGGTCGGCGGCGCTGGCGCTCAGGCTGGCGCTCAGACCGATGGCCGCCGCAACAGCGCAAATCAGCTTCTTCAAAGGACGTTTGTGCATGAATTCGAACTCCATTTTGTTGTGTGGTTGGCAGGGGCAATGCAAATTGCTGACCAACAAGACAACAAAATCAAAAGATCGCAGCCTTCAACAGCGCCAACAGGTTTTTCGCGTACTCCTGTAGGAGCTGCCGAAGGCCGCGATCTTTTCGGCAAGAACCACCACAGTGCAACTGACCAAACTCACGCCACCCGCTGGTGCGCTAAGGTGTAACGAAACGTTAGCGCCGCCTAGCAGTCAGTACCTCATCCGCTCCCCCACGGTAAAAGGCCCGACATGCTCACCGTCCTCAAGCAAGAAACCTTTCTGCTGCTGGCCCTGTTCGCCGCCATCGTTGCCTTCCCGCTGGAGCACTGGTTGCTGCACAGCGGCCAGATCGTCGCGCTGACCGCCGGGCTGGTGCTGATCGCGTTCATCGTAGCCGCCTCAATGCGTGTCGCCCATCAGGCTGAATTGCTCGCGGAAAAAGTCGGCGATCCCTACGGCACGATGATCCTGACCCTGGCGGCGGTGCTGGTGGAGGTGGTGATCCTGGCGATCATGATGAGCAACGAAGCCTCGGCGACGTTGGTGCGGGACACGATCTATTCCGCTGTCATGCTCGACATCAACGGCATCCTAGGTTTGGCGGCATTGATGGGCGGGCTCAAGCACGGCGAACAGTCCTACAACGATGACTCGGCGCGCAGCTACAGCGTGATGATCCTCACCGCCATGGGCGTGTCAATGGTGGTGCCGGAGTTCATACCCGAAGCCAACTGGAAGCTCTATTCCGCGTTCACCATCGGTGCGATGGTCGTGCTCTACGCCTTGTTCTTGCGCATGCAGGTCGGGCCGCACAGCTACTTTTTCAGCTATAGCTATCCAGACAAACGCCGCAAGAAAGAACCGCTCGAGCAGGAGCCAGAACCCGTCAACCTGACGCTGTCCATCGGCCTGTTGGTGTTCGGGGTGGTGGTGATCGGCGCACTGGCCGAAGTGATGTCCAAGACCCTCGATCTGGGCCTGGAAGGAACGGGCGCACCGCCGGTGATCACGGCGATCCTGGTAGCGGCGATTTCCGCGGCGCCGGAGATTTTGACCGCATTGCGCGCGGCGTTGGCCAACCGCATGCAGTCGGTGGTCAACATCGCCTTGGGCGCGTCGCTGTCGACGGTGATCCTGACGGTGCCGGTGATGGAAGCGATGGCGCTCTACACAGGCCAGCCGTTCCAGATGGCCATGACTCCGGTGCAAACCGTGATGATCTTCATCACCCTGATCGTCAGCGCGATCAACCTCAACGATGGCGAAACCAACGCCATCGAAGGCATGACCCATTTTGTGTTGTTTGCGACGTTTATCATGTTGTCGTTGTTGGGCCTGTAAAAAGCATCGCCAGCAAGCCGGCTCCTACGGATTATGCGAGGACCGCAAACCTGCAGGAGCCGGCTTGCTGGCGATGACGTCCGGTCAGACGCCCGCGATCAACTGCCGAGCGGCCTGACTGTGATCCGCAATCAACCCCTTCAGATCCAGCCCTTCAACCTGTCCATCAATCACCCGCCACTTGCCGCCGACCATCACTCGATCCGCCCGATCCGCGCCGCACAGCAGCAGCGCCGATACCGGATCGTGGCTGCCGGAGAAGCGCAGCTCATCGAGTTTGAACAGCGCCAGGTCGGCCTGCTTGCCCACAGCAATCTCACCGATGTCGCTGCGGCCCAGCAAACTCGCCGAGCCTTTGGTCGCCCAACCCAGCACGCGCTCCGGAGTGATCTTCTCGGCGCCGTAACGCAGACGCTGGATGTACAGCGCCTGACGGGTTTCCAGCATCATGTTCGAGGCATCATTGGACGCCGAGCCGTCCACGCCAAGGCCGAGCAACGCGCCGGCATCGGTCAACTCGATGGTCGGGCAGATGCCGGAGGCCAGGCGCATGTTCGAACTCGGGCAATGGCAAATACCGGTGCCGGCCGCGCCGAGGCGGACGATTTCATCCGGGTTGAAGTGGATGCCGTGGGCCAGCCAGGTACGCGGGCCGAGCCAACCGACGCTGTCCAGATAATCCACGGTGCGCAGGCCAAAGCGCTGCAGGCAGAAGTCTTCTTCGTCGAGGGTTTCGGCCAGGTGAGTGTGCAGGCGCACGTCGAGTTTGTTCGCCAGTTCGGCGCTGGCGGACATGATTTCCGGGGTCACCGAGAAGGGTGAGCAGGGCGCCAGGGCGATCTGGATTTGCGCGCCGGCACCGCGTTCGTGGTACTCGGCGATCAGGCGTTGGCTGTCGTCGAGAATTACTTGGCCTTCCTGCACGGTCTGCTGTGGCGGCAGTCCACCGTCCTTTTCGCCGAGGCTCATGGAACCGCGAGTGAGCATGGCGCGCATTCCCAGTTCGCGAACGCTTTCGACTTGCACATCGATGGCATTTTCCAGGCCTTCCGGGAACAAGTAATGGTGGTCAGCGGCAGTGGTGCAGCCGGACAACAGCAACTCGGCCAACGCGACTTTTGTAGCAAGGGCGAGTTTTTCCGGGGTGAGTCGGGCCCAGACCGGGTACAGGGTTTTCAGCCACGGGAACAACGGCTGGTTGACCACCGGCGCCCAGGCGCGGGTCAGGGTTTGATAGAAGTGGTGATGGGTGTTGATCAGGCCCGGCAGGATCACGTGCTCGCGGGCATCGAACACTTCATTGCACGGTGCAGAAGGCTGTTGACCAAGGCCGAGCACTTCGACGATCACACCGTCTTGCAGCACCAGGCCGCCACGGGCATCGAGGTCGTTGGCCGTGAAAATGGCGAGGGGATTTTTTAACCAGGTACGGGTCGCAGGCATGTTGGCCGGCTCCTCTGAAAGTGGGGTTCAGGGTTGCCAGCTCAGTGATGCCCTGTCTGCTGATCCAGGGTCGCCGGGGAGGCGAGGTGCGAAGTGTCGATCAAAAGTGCGATGTGGGCAAGCCCGGCACGACCAGACAACACATAACCTGGAGGAACTGGCTTGCCGGCGATTGAGGGCATGCCTGACACACCGCCGCGCTCGGATCGCCAGCCAGCCGGCTCCTACAGGGCTTACCAGGGAATGGTTTCACCCCTGTAATTCACAAAATGATGCCCACCCTTGCCGACATACGCATTCACCTGATCAACCAACCCGCGCGTGCTGGTTTGCACATCGATATCGGCGCCTTCACCGCCCATGTCGGTTTTCACCCAGCCTGGATGCAGCGACAGCACGGTGAGTGTCTGCTCGCCCAATTGGCTGACGAAGCTGTTGGTCATGGAGTTCAGCGCAGCCTTGCTGGCCTTGTACAGCGCCAGTTCCGGCGCATCGGGCATGGTCACGCTGCCCAGCACCGAACTCATGAAGGCCAACACGCCGGTGTCCGGCCGGATCTGCCCGATAAAACGCTGGGCCAGGTTGATCGGTGCCACGGCGTTGGTGAAGAACAACTGACCGACCTCGGCCAGCGTCGCGCCGCCATTGGGTGTCTGAACGTCAGGCCCTTTGACCCCGGCATTGACGAACAGCAGGTCAAACATTTCGCCCTTGAGTTGCTGGCTCAGCGCGATCACCGCTTGCTGATCGTCCATGTCGAGTTTCTCGATCCGCACCTTGCCCAGTGCCTGCAAGGCCTCGGCGTTCTGCGGGTTGCGCACGGTGGCGGTGACTTGCCAGCCATCGGCCAGCAGGGTTTTCACCAGACCGAGGCCCAGCCCCCGGGAGGCGCCGATGATGAGTGCGGTTTTTGCCGTAGACATGAGTGGCTTCCTTGGTAAAAGAGGTTCAGTGGACAACGTTGATGCGGCCTATGCTGCAACGCCTGATGTCAGGCGTCGAGTCCGTTGTTGTCTGTTTTGGCCCCATCGCTGGCAAGCCAGGCTCCCACAGGATCTGCGCAAACCTTGTGGGAGCGGGCTTGCCCGCGATGAGGCCCGCCCAGTCAACCTTTAATGCCCAGCCTGCCACGGCTGTCCCAACGACACCGGCGCATACAACCGCGTGCGCACCGCATCCCGGGACAACAGCACCAACACCACAATCGTCGCCACGTACGGCAGCATCGCCAGCAAACTCGACGGAATCGCCAACCCCAAACCCTGAGCCACCAGATGCAGGATGCTGGCGAGCCCGAACAGGTACGCCCCGAGCAGCAAACGCCACACCCGCCAACTGGCGAACACCACCAGCGCCAGGGCGATCCAGCCACGACCGGCGCTCATGTTTTCCGCCCACATCGGTGTGTACGCCAGGGACAGATAAGCGCCCGCCAACCCGGCCATCGCCCCGCCAAACAACACCGCCAATGCCCGCACGCCCAACACCGGCAAGCCCATGGCGCTCGCCGCATCCGGATTTTCCCCGACCGCCTGAATGATCAAACCGACGCGGCTTTTCAAAATCACCCAAGCCACCAGTGCAAACAGCGCGAACGACAAGTACACCAGCAGGTCCTGGGCAAACAGCATTCGCCCGATCAGCGGAATCTCACTCAAATACGGGATCGCCAGCGGCTCGAAACCCGTCAACGGTTTACCCACCCACGCTGCACCGACAAAGGTCGACAGGCCCACACCAAAAATCGTCAGCGCCAATCCGGTGGCCACTTGGTTGGCGTTGAACACCAGCGCCACCACGGCAAACAGCGACGACAACAGCATCCCGGCGAGCATCGCCAGCAACACACCCAGCCACAGATTGCCGCTTTTGAACGCGACGATGAAACCGATCACCGCACCAAACAGCATCATCCCTTCCTGACCGAGATTGAGCACACCGCTTTTCTCGCAGATCAGCTCACCCAGCGCCACCAGCAACAACGGCGTACCGCAACGCACCATGGCGAAGAAAATATTACTCAGCAGATCGATATCCATCACAGCGCTCCTGCATGTACAGCGGTGGCGGGTGCGCGGCGGGCCCAGCGCAGGTTCAAACGGGGGCGATAGAGAATCAACACATCACTGGCCAGCAGGAAAAACAGCATCATCCCCTGGAACAGTTGCGTGATCGCCTGCGGCAAATTCATGCTCATCTGCGCGCTCTCGCCGCCGATGTACAGCAGCGCCATCAGCAGGCTGGAAAACAGAATGCCGATGGGATTCAACCGGCCCAGAAACGCCACGGTGATCGCCGCGTAACCGTATCCCGGCGAGACTTGCGGCACCAATTGGCCGATCGGCCCGGTGACTTCACAGACACCGGCCAGTCCTGCCAAACCGCCGCTGATCAACAGCGCCAGCCAGATCAGACGCTTCTCGCGAAAACCGACGAAACCGGCGGCGCGCTTGTCCAGCCCAAGCACTTTGATCTGGAAGCCGACAAAACTTTTCTGCAACAACACCCACACCGCCACCAGCGCGAGCAGAGCGAAATACACCCCTGCATGCACGCGTCCGTCTTCCATCAGCAGCGGCAATCGGCTGGCGTCGCCGAACATCGCCGATTGTGGGAAGTTGAATCCTTCCGGGTCTTTCAGCGGGCCGTGGACGCAGTACAGCAGCAGGTTCAGGGCGATGTAATTGAGCATGATGCTGGTGAGGATTTCGTTGGCGTTGAAGCGCGTGCGCAACCACGCCGTCAGCCCCGCCCATGCGGCGCCGGCGAGGGTGCCGGTGAGCAGGATCAGCACCAGTGCCCAACGGCTTTGCATGTCGATGATGTTCACCGCCAACGCACTGCCGGCCAACGCGCCGAGTAGCAGTTGACCTTCGGCGCCGATGTTCCAGATCCGTGCCTGATAAGCCACCGCCAGGCCCAAAGCGCAGAGCAGGATCGGCAAGGCTTTTACCAACAATTCAGAGACGCCATACCAATCGCTGACCGGCGCGATCAGCAATGTATGCAAGGTCAGCAGCGGGTCATGCCCCAGTGCGATAAACAGCAGCGAGCCGCAACCCAGCGTCAGGACCGCCGCCAGCAACGGCGAGCACCACAGCATCAGGCGCGATTGCTGGCCGCGCGGTTCAAGAGAAAGCAGCATGTGACACTCCGTTAAAGCGTTGCGGATGCGGATGATTGAGAGGCGTCGAAGCGGCCGGCCATCCAGCCGCCGACATCGATCAAACGGGTGTCGGCGGTGGCCCGCAGCGGTGATAGCCGACCGCCGCACAGCGCGCCGAGGCGGTCGCTGATCTGGAACAATTCGTCGAGGTCTTCGGAGATCACCAGGATCGCCGCACCGGCATCGCGCAAGGCAATCAATGCCCGGTGAATGGTCGCGGCGGCGCCGACGTCCACGCCCCAGGTCGGGTGCGCAGCCACCAGCAGTTTGGGTTGTTGAAGGATTTCCCGGCCGAGGATGAATTTCTGCAAGTTGCCGCCGGACAGGCTGCGGGCCGGCGCCTGGCTGTCCGGTGTCTTCACCCCGAAGCGGCGGATGATCTCTTCGGCCAAGGCTTCGACTTTGCTGCGCTGCACCAATCCGTTACTTACCAGTCCTTGCTGAAATGCCGTGAGCAGGGCGTTGTCCGCCAGGCTCAGCTCCGGCACCGCGCCGTGGCCCAAGCGTTCGGCGGGGACGAATGCCAGTCCGCGTTGGCGTCGGGCGTCCGGGCGCAAATGCGCGACCGGTTCGACGGCAAAACTGATCGTGGAACCGTCGTCGCGGGTTAGCCGTTGTTCGCCGCTGAGCAAGGCCAGCAATTCGTCCTGACCGTTGCCGGCCACGCCGGCGATGCCGACGATTTCGCCGCTGCGCACTTCAAGGTCGATGTCTTTGAGCGAACAGCCGAACGGGTCCGGGTTATGCCAGGACAGGTTTTTCACCTGCAAAAAGGTCTCACCGCCGCGCACCTTCGGATAGTCAGTGATCAGCTCCGCGGCTTCGCCAACCATCAGCCGCGCCAGTTGCTGATCCGAACATTCGGCCGGCACGCAATGCCCGGCCACACGGCCGCCACGCAGCACCGTCGCGCTGTGGCACAGGGCGCGGACCTCGCCGAGCTTGTGGCTGATGAACAGAATGCTGCAACCCTCGGCGGCGAGTCGGCGCAGGGTGACGAACAAGTCGTCGGCCTCCTGCGGGGTCAGCACCGAGGTCGGTTCGTCGAGGATCAGCAGGCGAATATCCTGCATCAGGCAGCGAATGATTTCGACCCGTTGCCGCTCGCCGATCGACAGGCTGTGGACAAGTCGCTCCGGCTCCAGCGCCATGCCATAACGTTGGGACACTTCACGAATTTTCGGTTCCAGTTGTTTCGGTGTGCCGGCCGCTGCGCCCATGGCCAGTGCAATGTTCTGCGCCACGGTCAGGGTTTCGAACAATGAGAAATGCTGGAACACCATGCCAATCCCCAGGCTGCGAGCCTGGGCCGGGTTACGCATGGTCACCCGTTGTCCCTGCCAGATCAGTTCTCCGGCATCGGCCTGCACGACGCCGTAGATGATCTTCATCAACGTACTTTTGCCCGCACCGTTTTCGCCGAGCAGCGCGTGGATTTCACCGTGGGCGATGCTCAGGTCGATGTCATCGTTGGCCAGGCAGCCTGGATAACGTTTGCGGATTTTGCGCAGCTGCAGGCGCGGGGTTTGATCGGGGATCGGCGCGGAATCGGGCATGACAGGCTCAAGGGATTTGGATTTATGCCTGTGGATAAAGCAATTTCCTGGCCATCAGGTCAGGAAAACTGAAAAGTCAGACAGGCCAAGGCCTTAAGTGCGGCCCTTGGCCTGGAGCGGTATCGAAGGCGGCACCACTTGGGGGCAGGATCGTTGGCCAAGCTCCAGTTTCAAGCGTCAGCGTTTGATCAAAAAATGAGCAGTTGAACGCAAACCATATCCGGCATGGTGCCGCGACAGCCATGAACGGGTTATCCACAGATTGCTCCACAGTATTTGTGTGCAAGCTCAAATGTCGGGCATAAGCGAGCAGCGGTTATCTTCTAAAGGTGATAAACCACTCTAACTATTTGTTTTTACGTGGATTTAGCTGTTTTGATGGCGAATTGGATAAAAATTGAGCAAAGCCCGCAAAGCCGCATGACAGAAGGGTTACAGCGGTATGTGCTCAGGTTATCCACAGTTGGGTGCACAGCTGATGTGGGCAAGTGTGGAATAAGTGAAAAACGGTCGCGCCCCAAAAGATCGCACCCCGCGCGATCCCTGTAGGAGCTGCCGAAGGCTGCGATCTTTTGCTCTTCTAACGCTGCAACAAAATCCGCCCGCGACTCAAATCCGCAAGCTGCGATTGCAACGTATCAATCTGCCCCGCACCGACAGCCAACTGCAACTCCACGCCATTAGCCGTGAAATCCTCTTGCACAATCAATCCTCCAAGCTCCGCCACCCGCAGCTTCACCAGATTCAACTCCCCAAACGCACAGGCACACCGCAGCGGCACCCGACTGATCAACTCGATCTTCGGCGCCGCTTGCAGACACTTGTTTGCACCACCGCCATACGCCCGGGCAAGTCCGCCGGTACCGAGCTGAATACCGCCATACCAACGGATCACCAACACCGCGACCTGATCGCAATCCTGCGCGTCGATCGCCGCCAGAATCGGTCGGCCCGCAGTGCCGCCCGGTTCGCCATCATCGGTGCTGCGATATTGATCGCCAAGCTTCCATGCCCAGCAGTTGTGCGTGGCATTGAGGTCGCTGTGCTGCTCGATGAACGCCTGGGCTTCGGCAGGGCTGGTGATCGGCACGGCGAAGGTGATGAAGCGGCTTTTGCGAATCTCTTCGCGGTATTCGCAAAAGTCGCTGAGGGTAAAAGGCATAGGCGTCTTAAATGGTTGGCGTCAGGCCGCAGCCTTTGAGAATGATGCGGATCAGGTTGTTGCCGGCGTCTTCCATATCTTGCTTGGTCAACTTGGTACGACCGCTGACTCTGCAGATCTGCGTGGCGAAATCGGCATAGTGCTGGGTGCTGCCCCACAACAGGAAGATCAGGTTAACCGGATCGACCGGGTCCATTTTACCGGCGTCGATCCACGCTTGAAACACCGCCGCCCGACCCTGGAACCAGGTGCGGTAGTCCTGATTGAAATACTCGGTCAGGCATTCGCCGCCGCTGATGACTTCCATGGCGAATATGCGCGAGGCTTGCGGCTGGCGGCGGGAAAATTCCATCTTGGCGCGGATGTAGCGAGTCAGCGCTTCGGCCGGGTCGTCCTCGGCAGTCAGGGTGTTGAAGGTGCTGTCCCACAACTCGATGATGTTGCTCAGCACCGCCACATACAAACCGAGTTTGTTGGTGAAGTAGTAATGAAGGTTGGCTTTTGGCAAGCCTGCATTCAGGGCGATGGTGTTCATGCTGGTGCCTTTGAACCCGTGACGGGCGAACTCGTCTTCGGCGGCTTTGATGATGGTCTCTTCGTTCTTCTGACGAATGCGGCTGGCGGGTTTTCCGCCGTGAGCTGGGACTTCAAAGGTCATAGGCACTTCCGGACAAATAAGTGGGCGCATCCAGTGCGTTGATAGCTTAAAACCCAATACACCACAACCCTGTAGGAGCTGCCGAAGGCTGCGATCTTTTGACTTTGATTTTTGAAAGCAAGATCAAAAGATCGCAGCCTTCGGCAGCTCCTACAGGGGGGCGGTTGTTCAGCGTGTGGCAGCCAGGCTTTCGAGGAAGCTTTCCAGCACCAGATGAGGACGGCGACCCTTGCGCGTGACCGAAGCCAGACTCAAGTCATAGAAACGCGCCTTGGGTTTCAGCGCCCGCAGTCGACCTTGCTGCACCCAGAGGCTGGCGTAATGGTCCGGCAAGTAACCGATATAGCGCCCGGTCAAGATCAGAAACGCCATGCCTTCGCGGTCCGACGCACTGGCAGTGCAATTGAGTGCCTGATAATGCGCCTGGATTTCCGCCGGCAAACGAAACGTCGGGGCGATGGCGTCCTGGCTATTCAGGCGCCCGTCGTCCAGTTGCTTGTCATCGACGTAAAACAGCGGATGACCCACCGCGCAGTACAGCAACGAGCGTTCGCTGTACAGCGGTTGATACTCCAGCCCCGACAGCGCGCTGGCCTGCGGCACCACGCCGACATGCAGGCGACCGTCGAGTACGCCTTGTTCCACTTCATTGGGCGCGATCATGCGGATCTGAATCTGCACGTCCGGGCCGCGCTCCTTCAATTGCGCGAGGGCATGGGTGATGCGCATGTGGGGCAGGGTGACCAGGTTGTCGGTCAGGCCGATGGTCAACTCGCCGCGCAAGTGTTGGTGCAGGCCGTTGACCTCGGTGCGAAAACTTTCCAGGGCACTTAATAGCTGCAACGCCGATTGATAGACCTCGCGACCTTCCTCGGTCAGGGAAAACCCGGCGCGACCGCGTTGGCATAGACGCAAACCGAGGCGCTGTTCCAGATCACTCATCTGTTGGCTGATGGCCGAACGGCCAATGCCGAGCACGCTTTCGGCTGCGGAGAAGCCGCCACATTCGACCACGCTGCGGAAAATCCGCAGCAGGCGGATATCAAAGTCGCTGACTTGCGCCAATGGGTCTGGGCGGCGAATGCTCATGCTCTTACTCGATAGTTTAGTGATTGGCTGACTGAAGGTTAGAAGAGTTGCATTTCACCGACTTTATCCCCGTGGCAATTTAGCTGCAAGAACGGATTTTATCCCTACGCCGCTTATCGCCCTTGCGAGGTTTCGCTCATGAACTTGCCCGAAAACGCACCGACTTCCCTGGCCAGCCAGCTCAAGCTCGATGCTCACTGGATGCCTTACACCGCCAACCGCAACTTCCAGCGCGATCCACGGCTGATCGTTGGCGCCGAAGGCAGCTGGCTGATCGACGACAAGGGCCGCAAGGTTTATGACTCGCTGTCCGGTCTGTGGACCTGCGGCGCGGGGCACACCCGCAAGGAAATTCAGGAAGCGGTTGCCAAGCAACTGGGCACCCTCGATTACTCGCCAGGCTTCCAGTACGGCCATCCTCTGTCGTTCCAACTGGCAGAAAAAATCACCGACCTGACCCCGGGTAACCTGAACCACGTGTTCTTTACCGACTCGGGCTCCGAGTGTGCCGACACCGCCGTGAAGATGGTGCGTGCTTACTGGCGCCTGAAAGGCCAGTCGACCAAGACCAAGATGATTGGCCGTGCCCGTGGCTATCACGGCGTGAACATCGCCGGCACCAGCCTGGGCGGCGTGAACGGCAACCGCAAACTGTTCGGCCAGGCGATGATGGACGTCGATCATCTGCCGCACACGCTGCTGGCGAGCAATGCGTTTTCCCGTGGCATGCCGGAGCAGGGCGGTATCGCCCTGGCTGACGAACTGCTGAAGCTGATCGAACTACACGACGCGTCGAACATCGCGGCAGTATTCGTCGAGCCTCTGGCCGGTTCCGCTGGCGTACTGGTTCCGCCACAGGGCTACCTGAAACGTCTGCGCGAGATCTGCGATCAGCACAACATCCTGCTGGTGTTCGACGAAGTGATCACCGGTTTTGGCCGTACCGGCAACATGTTCGGTGCCGACACCTTTGGCGTCACCCCGGACCTGATGTGCATCGCCAAGCAAGTCACCAACGGCGCGATCCCGATGGGCGCGGTGATTGCCAGCTCCGAGATCTACCAAACCTTCATGAACCAGGCGACGCCTGAGTACGCAGTCGAATTCCCGCACGGCTACACCTATTCCGCGCACCCGGTGGCTTGCGCCGCGGGCCTGGCAGCCCTCGACCTGCTGCAAAAGGAAAACCTGGTGCAGAGCGTGGCCGAAGTCGCGCCGCATTTCGAAAATGCACTGCATGGCCTGAAGGGCACCAAGAACATCATCGACATCCGTAACTTTGGCCTGGCCGGTGCGATCCAGATCGCCCCGCGTGACGGCGACGCTATCGTGCGTCCGTTCGAAGCCGGCATGGCGCTGTGGAAAGCCGGGTTCTACGTACGCTTCGGCGGCGACACCCTGCAGTTCGGCCCAACCTTCAACAGCAAACCGCAAGACCTGGATCGCCTGTTCGATGCGGTCGGCGAAGTGCTGAGCAAAATCGACTGATTTCTCCTTCTATATACCTATAAACAACGGGCGCTCGGAAACGGGCGCCTGTGGACAACTTTTCAGGAGCTTCCATGAGCGTTATTCCGCATTTGATCAATGGCGAACTGGTGACCGAGAACGGTCGCACGGTTGATGTGTTCAACCCATCCACGGGTCAGGCTATTCACAAGTTGCCGCTGGCGACCCGCGAAACCATCCAGAGCGCCATCGACGCGGCCAAGGCTGCATTCCCGGCCTGGCGCAACACGCCGCCGGCCAAGCGTGCCCAAGTGATGTTCCGCTTCAAGCAACTTCTGGAGCAGAACGAAGCGCGCATTTCGCAATTGATCAGCGAAGAGCACGGCAAGACGCTGGAAGATGCGGCTGGTGAACTGAAGCGCGGCATCGAGAACGTCGAGTTCGCCTGTGCTGCACCGGAAATCCTCAAAGGCGAGTACAGCCGTAACGTCGGCCCGAACATCGATGCCTGGTCTGACTTCCAGCCGCTGGGTGTGGTGGCGGGCATCACGCCTTTCAACTTCCCGGCCATGGTGCCGCTGTGGATGTACCCGCTGGCAATCGTCTGCGGTAACTGCTTCATCCTCAAGCCGTCCGAGCGTGACCCGAGCTCGACGCTGCTGATCGCCCAGTTGTTGCTGGAAGCAGGCTTGCCGAAAGGCGTGTTGAGCGTGGTGCATGGCGACAAGACTGCGGTGGATGCATTGATCGAAGCGCCGGAAGTCAAAGCGCTGAGCTTCGTCGGTTCGACGCCGATTGCCGAGTACATCTACTCCGAAGGCACCAAGCGCGGCAAACGCGTTCAAGCCCTGGGCGGTGCGAAGAACCATGCGGTGTTGATGCCGGACGCGGACCTGGACAACGCCGTCAGCGCACTGATGGGCGCGGCTTACGGTTCTTGCGGCGAGCGTTGCATGGCGATCTCGGTGGCTGTATGCGTAGGTGATCAGGTTGCCGATGCGCTGGTGGCCAAACTGGTTCCGCAAATCAAGGCGCTGAAAATTGGTGCCGGTACTAATTGTGGTCTGGACATGGGCCCTCTGGTTACCGGTCAGGCCCGTGACAAGGTCAGCGGTTATGTAGAAGACGGCGTAGCAGCTGGCGCCAAGTTGGTGGTGGATGGTCGTGGTCTGACCGTGGCCGGTCATGAAGAAGGCTTCTTCCTGGGTGGCTGCCTGTTCGATAACGTCACGCCGGAGATGCGCATCTATAAAGAAGAGATCTTCGGGCCGGTGTTGTGCGTTGTTCGGGTCAACAGCCTGGAAGAAGCCATGCAGTTGATCAACGATCATGAATACGGCAATGGCACCTGCATCTTCACCCGTGACGGTGAAGCGGCTCGGTTGTTCTGCGACGAGATCGAAGTGGGCATGGTCGGTGTGAACGTACCGCTGCCGGTGCCGGTGGCTTACCACAGCTTTGGTGGCTGGAAGCGCTCGCTGTTTGGCGACCTGCATGCATACGGTCCGGATGGTGTGCGTTTCTACACCCGTCGCAAGGCCATCACCCAGCGCTGGCCGCAGCGTGCGAGCCATGAGGCTTCGCAGTTCGCGTTCCCTAGCTTGTAAGTAGAAGGGCGTAGAAGGCCGACCCATGGGGTCGGCCTTTTTTGTTTTTGAGGCTTTTTGACTTATATGACAGATTTATGAAAATAGGTGTTGACGGCAGATCTCAGGTGTCTATAATTCGCCCCACTTCCGGCGCAGTCGAAACGGAAAACTCCTTGGTAAACAACGAGTTACGCAGTTTTCGGCAGCAGGTTGCTTCAGGTCATCGAAGCCAAAA
>NZ_JAGYGD010000021.1:0-132829 GCF_019947275.1 Pseudomonas sp. GL-RE-29 | reverse complement strand
CGCCACTACCGCCATCTCTGGCTTGAGCGCTCGAAACCCCCGACAAGGTGTCTGGAATCAGTACGGTAGACGCTGACAGAACTGCGCCAATAGCAACAGCCAGCAAAAGCTTGTTCATGTGCATATCGATCTCCGTCTTCTTCATTTGGAACGTTGATAAACCAATGCAACGTGCCGCTGTATTCAGTTGGAAATTCACTTGGAACGTTGGTAAACACCTCAACCTCCTGATTTATTCAGTGGCAATGTCGATAAACCCTGCAACGTCCGGCCAGGCCCCGTTGCAGAGCATCAGTGAATGCTTGAGGCCAGCTCGAAAATCGGGATGTACATGAGGATCACGATGACCCCGATCAGCAGGCCGATGAAGGTCATGAGCAATGGCTCGAACAAGCGCACGAACCATTCGATCCAGCGGCTGATTTCTTCGTCGTAGAAGTCGGCGCTGCGCTCCATCATCTGCCCGAGGTTGCCGGACTGTTCGCCGGCGCGCAGCAGGCGCAGGGACACCGGGGTCACCAGATGATTGAGTTCCAGGGCGGTCGACAAGGATTGCCCCTCGCGCACCCGTTCGCAGGCCTGGTCCAGACGCAATCGGGAGGCCGGGGTGAGCAGGTTGCGGACCATGCCCATGGCGGTGACGAGGGGGATACCGCCTTGCAGCAGAATCCCGAGGGAACGGTAGAACCGCGCCAGTTCGTACATGAAGATGCGTTGGTGCACCGCCGGGAGTTTTTCGATCACGCGATCCAGGCCCCGACGGAAGGACGGCTGGCGCTGGAGGAAGGCGAGGGCGATGACGATCGTCGCCAGTGCGCCGAAGAATTCACCCTGATGGGCGTGCAGGAACATGCCGCTGCTCATCAGGATCTGCGACAGCCACGGCAGGTTCGAGCCCAGCCCTTCGAACACCAGGCTGAAGCGCGGTACGACGTAGCCCATCAAAAACAACACCACGCCGCCGCCCACCACCAGCAACAGCAGCGGGTAGATCGACGCGCTGACGATCTTCTGGCGAACCTCGTCCATGCGCTGGCGGTAGCTGACATAACGGCCCAGGGCTTCGCCCACCGCACCAGTCTTCTCGCTGGACTGCACCAACGCGACGTACAGCGGCGGGAACACCGCCGACAACTGGCCCAAGGCCTGGGAAAACGATTTGCCTTCATAAAGCAGGCGCACCAGTTCACTCAAGGTCTTGCGGGCCTGCGGCGCGTTTTCTTTTTCCGCCAGGCTTTCCAGCGCGTCGATCAACGGCAGGCCGGCGTTGAGCAGGGTCGTCAGTTCCTGGCTGAACAACACCAGGTTGAACGTCTCGCGCTGCTTGAGGCGCAACGCGCGCCAGTGTCGCTCGGCGTGCAGGCTGACCACCCGCAGGCCCTGATCCTCGGCGATGCGCCGGGCCTCGCTGTGGCCCGGCGCTTCGACGGTCATGGACACCACACCGGCCTTGCCTACTGCTTTGAGGTGAAAGCGCATGGTCGCCATTCCCGTTACTGCCAACTGGTGACTTCGGCGTTTTCGCCTTCGCCGCCGGGCTGGCCATCCTTGCCCATGGACAGCAAGTCGTACTCGCCGTTTTCGCCGGGATAGCGGTAGTTGTAGTTACGGCCCCAGGGGTCCTGCGGCAGTTTTTTCTGCAAGTACGGGCCGGTCCAGCGGGTTTCGTCACTGGGGGCGGTGACCAGTGCCTGCAAGCCCTGTTCGGTCGACGGGTAATGACCGACCTCCAGTCGATATAAGTCCAGGGCCTTGCCCAGACCTTCTATTTGCGCCTTGGCCACTTTCACTTCGGAACGGCCCAGTTGGGCGAAATATTTCGGCGCGACGATGCCGGCCAACAGCCCCAGCACCACCAGCACCACCAACAGTTCAAGCAAGGTGAACCCGCGTTGGGATCGAGGAGACGCATCACGCGGGGCGAAGCACGGACGTTGATTCATGATGACCTCACACAGTCGGCAGAAGGGTCGCAACAAGGGCTTATGCAATTGCCATGCAAAGGCCCGCTCATGCTTTTGCCATCCCCCTGGACCGCCCGTGCTACGGGCTTTCGCGCTTTCGGCACAGTGCTTGCGTATGGCTCATCAGCGACCGGCCATTGGGGCATTACCCCCATTTTTCGGGGCCGGCCACGGGAGTCATAACAATGAAAACACTCACCACAGGATTGCTCGGCATGATGCTGCTGGCCGGTGTCGCCCAGGCCGACGTGTTCGTTTCCAAGGACAGCAAGGGCGACTTCGTTTTGTCCAATGTCCACCGCCCCGGTCGCCACTATGAACGGGTGATTCAGGAGCCCACCGCGGCACTGGTCAGCCTCGACCAGCAGCCGCAAATGATCGCCGCGCAACCCTACGCCGAGCTGGTGTCGGCGGCGGCCACGGCCAACGAATTACCGGCGGCACTGCTGCATGCGGTGATCAAGACCGAGTCGGCCTATAACCCCAGCGCCGTGTCGGCCCAGGGTGCCGGTGGCCTCATGCAATTGATGCCCGACACCGCCCGCGAGATGGGCGTGAAAAACGTCTACGACCCCAAGTCGAATATCCAGGGCGGAGCCCGGTATCTGAAGCGCTTGATGACCATGTTCGACAACGACATCGCCCTTGCCGTGGCCGCTTACAACGCCGGGCCGCAAGCGGTGCTCAGCCGTGGCGGAGTGATCCCGCCGTTCGCCGAAACCCAGCGTTATGTGCCCAACGTGCTGCGCCAATACCGGCGATTGCAGGGGTTGTCGGTGGATGCACCGCTGTGACCGAACAGCTGGGGCGAGTTTCCCCAACATTGGGGCATGGGGGCCCCGGCGAAAAAGTGGGGAATAAGTGGGGAATATCCCCCGATGACTTAACTGGTAACTGTAACTGGTTGAAAAAACGATAGATTTTTTATGGCATACAGATTGCTCTGAGGGACTTGTCGAGAATTATTCCCTGTGAGCACCCACAGCGAGGCCCGTGATCATGACCGGCATTTTTCACGCTCCATCCGTCCTTCCCTGGCTGCTGTTGGCCGCATCGATGCTCGGCATCGAGTTCGCCGAAGCGGCAGCGCGATGTGAGCGCAATCTGGTGGCTAACGTCGTGGCGCTGGACCAGCCGCTGATGTTCAACCGCCTCGGTGCGCAGAACGTCAACGGCATGATGTTCGCCCTGCGTCGCGATGTGGTCGATGACCATGACGTCTCACTCGCCCAGGGCGGTGCGGCGGTACCGGGCAAGGTGTCGCTGCGGCCCGACAAGCGTCCACGTCCGCTGGTGCTGCGGGTGGCCGCCGGTGACTGCCTGACCATCAATCTGCAGAACCTGCTGGCCTATCAGGCCAACCCCGGTTCCCACGACGGTGGCGAGGGAGTGGAGGGCGAGGAAGAAGAGATCGCAATCGGCAATAACCCGAACTTCAAGGTCGACGAGCAAGTCGCCGATCGCCATGTCGGGTTCCAGGTCAACGGCATGCAAGCGGTCAACAGCATCGATGACATCGCTTCGTTCACCGGGCGCAACGCCAACTCCTTGATCGCACCGGGTGCGAGCCGTTCCTACACCCTGTACGCCGAGCGCGAAGGGGTGTTCGCCGCCAGCAGCCGTGGCGCGACCTTCGGTGGCGAAGGTGCGGCCGGCAACGTGGCCAACGGTCTGTTTGGTCAAGTGGTGGTAGTGCCCAAGGGCGGTCGCACTTACCGCAACACCGTGACTGAAGAAGAAATGCGCCTGGCCAGTTCCGGCCGTACCCCGGCCGGTCAACCGATCGTCGACTACCAGGCCCGCTACCCACAACGCGAGCCGTGGATCCGTGAAGGCAAGGCCGGCACGCCGATCATCAACATGGTCGACGGCAACGAAATCATTTCCAGCGAGAGCGACGCGATCGTCATGGGCAGCAACGCCGATGGCAGCTTCGCGCCTTCGACGTATCCGCTGGAAGCCGTGGGCAAACGCAACCCGGCGATCCCCAATCGGCTTGAGCCGTTCCGCGATTTCGCCTCGCAGTTCCAGGATGAAACCGCAGCGACCCAGGCGTTCCCCGCTTACTGGGCCGACCCGGTGATGGCCCACGTGCTGGAGCCGACCCGCGACTCGTTCATGATCAACTATGGCTCCGGCGGCATGGGCGCCGAAGTGGTGGCCAACCGTCTCGGCGTAGGCCCGATGCACGATTGCCTGTCCTGCGCCTATGAAGAATTTTTCCTCAGCTCCCACACCGTTGGCGACGTGGCGATGCTGGTGGACGTACCGGCCAACGCCGGCCTGGAAGGCATCACCCCCGGCCAGACGCCGAACGCCGATCAGGTGGGTGTCAAGGCGACCATGGCGCTGTATCCGTCCGAGCCGTCCAACGTCAACCACAGCTACATCGGTGACTTCGTCAAATTCCGCAACACCCACAACGGCCATGAGCAGCACATCTTCCACTTGCACGGGCATCAGTGGCTGTTCAACCCCAACGACGACAACTCCGACTACGTGGACGCCCAAGGCATCGGCCCGGGCGCCGGCTACACCTACGAAATAGCCAACGGCGGTTCGGGCAACCGTAACCGGGTAGCGGGCGATGCGATCTACCACTGCCACTTCTACCCGCACTTCGCCCAAGGCATGTGGGCCATGTGGCGGGTGCACGACGTGTTTGAAGAAGGCACCAAACTCGAAGTGTCGCAACAGGGCGACGACGGTTTCCACAGCGAACCTTATGCCCTGCGCAGCGGTAAACCCGCCGCCGGCGCACGGGCCTTGCCCGACGGTGAAATCGTTGCCGGTACGCCGATTCCTGCGGTGGTGCCGCTGCCTGGCAAAGCCATGGCACCGATGCCAGGCAAAGTCGCGGTCGTACCGAAAATCGGCGAAACCCTGGTGGCGGCCAACGACGATGACGATGAAGAAGAGGACGACGATGACGGCGAGCACCATGGCGGCAGCGGTGGCGCCCAGGCTATCGGCTCCCTGGCTCTGGTGGATCGCAGCGAAGCCAATCGCAACGCCGATGGCACCCTGAAAAACCCTGGCTATCCATTCTGGATCGGCGGCATGGAAAGCTCGGTCGGCCAACGCCCACCGACCCCACCGCTGGACATGCTCGACGCCGCCTCGGCACAAGCCTTGAAAGCCACGGGCAAAGCCTTGTGGGCCAACCTTGACCCGGCTCAGTCCGGTGGCTGGAACGGTGGTTTGGGACGTCATGCGTTGGACGGCGTGTCTGCCGGTGGCGAAGCCGAGACCATTACCACCTCGCTGGATTTCTCCAAAACGGTGACGCGTGCCAAGCCGATTTACCTGCCGGAAGAGGGCACCGAAGTCGAGCAAGCGGCTATGGCGTTCCACGCCAAAAAGGACCATCCAAGCTTCGCCCTGCTGCCGGGCAATCAAATCGTTGCCCGTGCCTTCCGCACCAACGGCGCCTTGCCGATGGCCGGTGCGCCGTACTACGAGCCCTGCATGGACGACCGGCAGAAACGCCTGACCAGCAGCGCCGGCACCGGCGAGTTTGCCAGCGGCGAGCGGGTCGACGGCATGTCCTTCATCGGTTCGTCGACCTTCACCGCTGACCGTCCGCGCATCTATAAAGCGGCCAACATCCAGTTCGACGCGGTCTACAACAAGGTCGGCTACCACTTCCCGCAAGCGCGCATTCTGGCGCTCTGGGAAGACGCCTGGCCAGTGATCACCAAGCAGCGTCCGCCAGAACCTTTGGTGATGCGCATGAACACCTTCGACTGCGTGCAATACCAGCAAACCAACCTGGTGCCGGCCACCTATGAGATGGACGACTATCAGGTGCGCACGCCGACCGACGTGATCGGCCAGCACATTCACTTGCCGAAGTGGGACCTGGTGTCGGCCGATGGTTCGTCCAACGGCTGGAACTACGAGGACGGCGTCCTTTCCCCAGGTGCGGTGCAAGAACGCATCCACGCCATCCGCGAGTTCAACCAGTGCGAAGGCACTGACCCACGCGACGGTACACCGGCCTGCCCGAAAGCCAAAAACCACCCGTACTTCGGTCAATATGGTCGGGCTGACTGGGTCGGTGCGCGTACGGCGATGCAACGCTGGTTCGTCGATCCGGTGGTGAACGCCAAAGGCGTCGACCGTGGCCTGGGCACCATTTTCACCCACGACCACCTCGGCCCATCGACTCACCAACAGATTGGCCTGTACGCCACCGTACTGGCTGAACCGGCCGGTTCCACCTGGTTCCACGCTGAAACCGGCGAGCCGTTGTACAGCGGCGCGCGTCAGGACGGCGGGCCGACTTCGTGGCAAGCGGTGATTAATACCGGTGACATCGATGGCGATGGCAAGAACGACAGCTTCCGTGAGTTCTTCCTCGAGTACAGCGACTTCCAGCACGCCTATGAAGCCGGTGTGTACGTCGGCGCAGGCCCGGACGGCAAGCCGAATGCACAAGCCTTCCCGGCCACGGCGGACAGCTTCCGCTACGCCATCAACCCGCCTGTGCGTAACAACGCCAGTACCTTGCTGGACGGTGTTCTGGAAGTGCAGGGCGGGATGGTGCCAGGTTGCCCGACCCGGCCATGCCCGCAAGCGATCTCGGTGGATGACCCTGGCATGTTCGTGGTCAATTACCGCAACGAACCGCTGGCCCTGCGGGTGTACGACCCGAACAAGGTCGGCCCGGACGGCAAGCGCGGCATGCAGGCCGACGGCCTCGGCGGCGACCTGGCGTACGCCATGCAAAGCCGTACCGACCGTGCGATCCCGGCGATGAACCTGGCGCCGAACCTGATCACCGCGGCCACCGGCCCAACCGGCGGCACCACGCTGTTCCCGCCGCACATCAACAAGGGCGGCGCGGAACCTGGCGATCCGTTCACCCCGATGCTGCGTACCTACACCGGCGACAACGTGCGGCTGCGGGTGCATGCCGGTGGTCATGAAGAGGAACACAACGTCACCCTGCACGGCGTGAAGTGGCTGCAAAGCGGTTCCGGTTTCGGCAACAGCTCCAACTCCGGCTGGCGCGCGTCGCAGATGATCGGCATCTCCGAGCAGATGGGCTTCAATGCGCCAGTGTCGATGATGTCCAGTTCGGCGGCGACCACGGGTGACTACCTGTACTCGATGGATGCCTCGATTGAAGGTTACTGGAGCGGTATCTGGGGCGTGATGCGCAACTACACGGCGCAACGCAGCGATCTGTTCGCGCTGCCGAACAACGCCAAGCCAACCGGGATGCGCAACACCGTGGCGTTTGACGGCATCTGCCCACGGTACGGCGCCAACCCCAACGGCATCGGCACCCGGCCGACCCCGCAACGCAATTATGAAGTGGTCGCGGCGCTGGCCAACGACATCCTCACCAACCCGTTGGGTCTTACCATCGGTGATCCGGCGGGACTCGGCCAGCATGTTGGCGGGCCGTTGAATCCGGCGGGTGGCACCCTGGTGTTGAACTCGCGGACCGTGAGCATTCCGCAGGTCACCGTAGTCGACCCTGAAGACGGTGAAACCATCACCATCGGCGGGCAAAGCGGGCCGCTGCATGACCCGACCGCGATCCTGTATGTGCGCAAGGCCGACCTCGACCCAACCACCGGCAAGCTCAAACCCGGTGTACCTGTCGAACCGCTGGTGCTGCGCGCAGCGGCCGGTGATTGCATCAACGTCACCCTGGAAAACCGTCTGCCGAGCGTCATGCCGGACCTGACCCAGACCGCGGTGATGCAAGGCATGGTCAAACGCGATCGCAACAGCGGCACCGGTTCGACCACCTTCAGCAACAACCTGATGCGGCCGTCGAGCCACGTGGGTCTGCACGCGCAATTGCTGGCGTACGACATCACCAAATCCGACGGCACCAACGTCGGCGCCAACCCGACCCAGACCGTGCCACCGCGTGTCGGCAGCAGCGGTGCCTACCCGACCCGTACCTATCAGTACTACGCCGGGCACCTGGAGCGTGAAGGCAAACCGATCACCCAACTGGGGCGCAACGTCGACAACATCAATGCCACGGCGATTGAGTTCGGCGGCTTGAACATCACCCCGGCGGACGTGATCAAGCAATCGCAAAAAGGCCTCGCCGGTGCGATGAGCATCCTGCCGATCGGCGCCACTTGGGTTGATGACACGCGCAAAGTGAATGCGACGGTGACCGCACCGGGGCAAACCACCTACCGTGACTTTGCGATGGTCTGGCAAAAAGCCTTGAACACTCGCTGGGCCAACGGTCGGCCAGTGGAAGGAATTGCTGCGGAAGGCTTCGGCGTGCCGACCGATCCGCAGGACAACTCCAGCATGGCCATCAACTACAAGACCGAACCGCTGTGGTATCGCTTCGGCCTGGCGCCGGATGCACCGTTCGGCCATGCCGACGGCGCAGGCTACGGCGACATGGTGAATGCGCACATGGCCTACAGCAACGCGCTGGTGGGCGGTGATCCGCAAACACCGGTGCTGTACGCCAAACCGGGGCAACCGTTCCGTACGCACATCCTGATGCCTACCGGCGGCAGTCGCGGTTCGACCTTCCAGCTTGACGGGCACGTCTGGTCGAACAACCCGTTCCTGTCGGAGAAGAGCGATACCGGTGGCTATCCAATGGGCATCCCTGGCGTGGGCTCGGTGAAATTCGGCTACAACCCGATGTCGATGTACATCGGCGCCCGCGAGAGCGTCCTGCCGGCAGCGCACTTCAGTTTCATGCTGCCAAGCGCCGGGGGTGTCAACGCGATACCGGGTGACTACCTGTTCCGCGACTACGGTGCCTATGGCAACACCTCCGGGTTGTGGGGGCTGTTGCGGGTGACCAATGAACCGGAACCGGCACCGGTGCCGTAGGCCACAGCGGGTAGAGATGGAGCAACTGATGATCTGTGGCGAGGGAGCTTGCTCCCGCTTGAGTGCGTAGCACTCACAAAATATGCATTGACTGCAAAAGTTTTGGGGCCGCTACGCAGCCCAGCGGGAGCAAGCTCCCTCGCCACAGAGTCAGGCATTGCTCCTGGATAGGCAGACACAGATCTGAAGGGGAGTCTGGACATGAACAGGACCATCAAAATCGCCAGTGTTGCGCTGACCCTCGGGGTTGCGTTGATCTGGGTGGGGGTATGGCGCACCTCGCCACCGGCCATGCTCAGCGACGTTGCGCTACCCAACACCTGGAGCGGCCAGACCCTTGAACGCGACGGCGTGTCGGTGGCACTCGAAGTGCGGCCGTTGAGCGAAGGCGGGGTGTTGCGCGAGGGTGAGTTTGCCGATGTGCGTTTTCGGGTGACTGACAAAGCGTCGGGCCAACCGCTGGCGGGCGTTGCCCCCGGCGCCTGGATCGATCCGGAAACCGTCGCCGCCGACGAGGCCCAGGGCCGCGAACAGAGCTGCAAATCCCGGGTCGGGGTGTTCCTCAAATCGAGTATCGGCGCACGGCCGCTGCTCGACCTCAACAGCTACTTCCTGATGGTGATGAACCGCGATGCCAGCGTCTCGGTGGTGGACCCGTCGGTCTCGGTGGGCGGCATCACCAGCACCATGACCCGCATCGATATCAAGCAACCGCCCATGGATTGGGTGACCCCAAGGGACAACAAACGGGTATTCGTGTCGATGCCGACGGCGGGCGAAGTCGCGGTGATCGACAGTGAACAATTCAAACTGCTCGACTCGGTAGCGGCGGGTAGCAATCCGGTGCGTGTGGCGTTGCAACCGGACGAGCGCCTGTTGTGGGTCGGCAACAATGCCACGGCGGTGGAGCAATCCGGGGTCACGGTGATCGACACCCGCAGCCTGAAAACCCTCAAGCACCTGGCCACCGGCAGCGGCCACCACGAAATCGCCTTCAGCAAGGACAGCCGCTTTGCCTTTGTCACCAACCGCGACGACGGCACCCTGAGCATCATCGATGTCGCCACGTTGACCATCAGCAAACAGCTCAAGACCGGTTCGCACCCGTTGTCGGTGGTGTACTCGCCGCTGTCCGGCGCCGCGTATGTGGCGGATGGCAAGGACGGCACGGTCACCGTGGTCGATGCCGCCAACCAGTCGGTACGGCGGGTGATCAAAATGAAGCAAGGCCTCGGCCCGATGGGCTTCAGCGCCGACGGGCGTTTCGGCATCGTGCTCAACACCCTGGAGAACCAGGCCTTTGTGATCGACGCCGCCAACGATTCGTTGATCCATGAACTGGACGTGTCCGCCGAACCCTATCAAGTGGTGTTCACCAAGGCCTATGCCTACGTGCGCGGACTGGCATCGGCCAAGGTCACGATGATCAACCTTTCGTCCCTCGGCGAAGGTCGCACGCCGATCAGCCAGGGTTTCGAAGCCGGGCCGCAACCGCCCCGGCTGGCCGGTGACCTGCCGCTGGCATCGAGCCTGGCGGTGTCGCGGGACGACAACGCGGTGTTCGTGGTCAACCCGGTGGACAACACCACCTATTTCTACGCCGAAGGCATGAACGCGCCGATGTCCGGCTACCCCAATCGCGGGCAAGTGGCGCGGGCAGCGATGGTCATCGACCGCAGCCTGCGCGAAATCGAGCCGGGGCTGTACAGCTCACGGATCAAGCTGCCGCCGGCCGGACGTTTCGACGTGGCGTTCCTGCTCAATCAGCCGAACATCATCCATTGCTTCAGCGCCGTGGTTGAGGCCAACGACAAGCTCGCCCCCGTCGCTGGCGTGCCGAAAGTCGAGTTCATGCTCGACAAAACCACCGCCGCGCTGGGTAGCCCGTATGTCGTGCGCTTTCGCATCGTCCAGGGCAAACAGAAGGTCCAGCGCAGCGGGGTCAAGGACGTTGAGGTGCGCTACTTCCTGGCACCGAGTTCACGGCCTCAGCACGTCGCGGCACTGGACGTCGGCAATGGAGTTTATGAAGCCCCGGTCATCCTTGACCAAAAAGGCGCCTGGTACCTGCACGTGCGTGCGGCATCCCTGGGTGCGAATTTCGACGATCAGACTTTTGCCAGCGTTCGGGTAACCCCAGGCGTTGCTCATTGAAGAGGACATCGACATGAACCGATTTGCACATCATGGACTGCTGACGCTCTGCCTGTTGGCCGTCGGTATTGGCCCAGCCCTGGCTCATTCGACGGATGAGCACGCCGGGCACAACGCCGCGGCCAAAAGCGCCAGCTCGGAGAAAGCCCAGGTCAAATTCGCCGACGTGGCTCTGGTGGATCAGAACGGCAAAACCGTGCGCCTGGAAAAAGACCTGGTCAGCAACAAGATCGTGGTCATGAGCTTCATCTACACCAGCTGCACCACGGTTTGCCCGGTGGTGTCCTCGATCATGGGCAAGGTGCAGAAACAGTTGGGTGCGCGGGTCGGCACCGAGGTGCAACTGGTGTCGATCAGCATCGACCCGCAACGCGACGACGCCAAACGCCTGAATGATTATGCCCGCGCGTTCCAGAACGGCCCGGGCTGGAGCTGGCTCACCGGTTCCACCCAGTCGGTCAACGAAACCCTCAAGGGGCTCGGCAGTTTCAGCGGTGACTTCAAGAACCACGCGCCGCTGATTCTGGTGGGCGATGGCAACAACCGGCACTGGACCCGCTACTACGGCTTCACCGACCCGGCGGTGTTGAGCCGTGAAGTCGAGAAGCTCAGCGGTGAGCGCAACACCCACGCCAAGCACACAGCCATTGCCATGGAGCATCAGCCATGAGACTCCTCGACTGGATCACCCTGAGCTTTTGCTTTTGCATTTTCAGTGCGGTGGCGTTCGCCCATGAAGGGCACCAGGAACCGGCGCCTGCGGTGGAGGCAACCGCTACGGCGCAGCCCGCCAGCGGCACCCGCGATGCGAAAACCTGGTTCACCGACACGCCGTTGCAGGATCAGAACGGCAACACCCTGCGTTTCTACAGTGACGCGCTGCAGAACCGCGTGGTGCTGCTCAATGTGATTTTCACCAGCTGCAACGATGCTTGCCCGTTGATCACCCAAAAGCTCAAGGAAGTGCGCGAAGTGTTGGGCGACAAGGCGGACGGCATAACCTTTATTTCCCTTACCAGTGATCCGCTGCGGGACACCCCGGCGGTGCTCAAGGCTTACACCTTGAAACAGGGCGTCGATGAGCCCCACTGGCTTTTTCTTACCGGCGACAAGGCGCAGATGGACCTGGTCCTGGGCCGGATCGGCCAGATCGTGCCGACGCCTGAGCAACACTCCACGCAGTTGATCGTCGGCGACGTGGCGAACAAACGCTGGAGCAAAATCCGTCCCGATGCCCCGGCCGCGGCCATTGCTCAGCGCTTGCAGTTGCTGACAATGCCTGTGGTCGGTCGCTGAGCGCGCGCCATGAAAAACGCCCTCATCCCCGGACTGTTCGCACTCAGTCTACTGATCCTCTTCAGTGCCAGCCTGAGCGTCTACGCGTTGCCGCTCAGTCCCAGCGAAAGCGCAGGCAAACGTTTGTACCGCGAGGGGGTGTCGGCGAGCGGTGAGCCGGTCATGGCCCGAATCGGCGCGACCGGCATGTTGATGCCGGCCACCAGCCTGCCGTGCGCCAACTGCCATGGCGCCGATGGCTCGGGTCGACCCGAGGGTGGGGTGCGGCCGCCGGACCTGAACTGGTCGCGACTCTCCAGCACCTATGGGCAGCAGCAAATCAATGGGCGTGCTTACCCGGCCTACACCGATGGCACGTTGGCGCGAGCGATCCAGGAGGGCCGCGACCCGGCGAACAATCGGCTGGACCCGGCGATGCCCCGGTTCGTGCTGTCGAGCAAGGATCAACACAACCTCACGGCGTACCTCAAGCGCCTGGCCGATGACCGCGATCCAGGCCTGAGCGCCGACAGTCTGCACCTGGGAACGCTGTTGCCGAGTACGGGCTCGTTGCGCGACGAGGGCGCCACCGTCGCGGCGGTGCTCAAGGGCTGCGTGATGCGCATCAACGAAGCCGGTGGGATTCACGGCCGGCAGTTGCGCCTGACCATCCTCGATCCCGGGCCGGACCGCGTCAGCGCCGAGCGGGCGTTGGATGAGTTGATTGAACAAGAGCAAGTGTTCGCTCTGGTCGCACCGCTGGCGCCGGCGCTCGATTCGGAACTGGCGTCGCGCCTGGAACAGGCCGGTGTGCCGCTGATCGGGCCGCTGTCGTTGCAAGGCTCGGCCCAGGTCAGTCGGCAAATCTTCGAACCGCTGCCGGGCCTGCGTGAGCAAATGATTGCCCTGGCCAATTACGCCGCGACCAGTTTGCGCGTGCTGCAGGGGCCGACGCTGATCGCCTATCCGAATGAACCGGGGCAACGGCAGGCGGCGGAGAAACTTGCGCAATACCTGCAAGACAATTCCTGGCAGAAAGTACGCCTGCAAGCCTACGAATCGGCGCAGGACGAACTGCCGTTGGGCTCGCGTTCGGTGTTCTACATGGGCAGCAGCGGCGGCTTCAGTCATCTCGCCGAACGCTTGCAGACAGCAGGGCAGGTGCCTTACTTGTTCGCTGCCTCGAATCAGGTAGCGGGTGATCTGCTGCAAGTGCCCAGCGGGTTTTCCCGGCGGGTGTTCCTGGCTTATCCGTTCGTGCCCAGCGACTGGACGATGGCCGGGCGCCTGGCCCTGACCCAATTGCGCCAACGGCAGAAACTCGGTGGTGAGCACGCGGTCCTGCAAGTCGGCGCATTCAGTTCGATGATGCTGCTTAGCGAAGGCATGAAGCAGGCCGGGCGCGACGCCAGCCGCGAGAAACTGGTCAGCGCCCTGGAAGGCTTGCATGACTTCGATACCGGGCTGACCCCGCTGATCAGCTTCGGACCGGGCCGACGCCTGGGCCTGAGTGGCGCCCATGTGGTCACGGTGGACTTGCCCGACCAGCGCTTCTATCTGGTTGCCCCTTATAAACCCGTTGCCGCCATGCCCTGACGGAGGCTGAACATGAAACTCAATTCTCTGCTGGTCCTGTTGATGTTGTGGGTGCCCGCCGCGTTTTGCAGCAATGGGCCGGCCGTGGCCCGGGTCAATGGCGAGGAAATTTCCCAACTGCGCCTGGAGCGTTACTTCGCCGAATACCTGGAGGATCAGGGCCGGGCGGTCGCGAGCATTCGCAACCCCAAGGCGTACCAGCAATTGCGCAAGTCTGCCCTGGATGCCTTGATCGACAAGGAGTTGCTGTGGCAGGAAGCGCTCAAGCGCGGGGTGGTGATCAGCGACGCCACGGTGCAGAGCCAGGTCGATCAGACGCGCCAGGCCTTCGGCGGTGCCGACGTGTTCGCCCGGCGTCTGGAAGACGCCGGTTTCGATGAGGCCAGCTATGCCGAATACACCCGCCGGGAGCTGGCGGCCCAGCAGGTTTTTGCCGATCTCACCAAACTCGGCGAGCCAGACGAGAAGCAAGTACGGGCGTTTTTCGAAGAGCACCGTGCAGAGATGAGCCGGCCGGAGGAGGTGCAGGTCAGGCATATCCTGATCAAAGTGCCTCAGGGTGCGGAGGCTTCCACTGTCGAAGCAGCGCGACTACGCTTGGAGGCAATGCGTACCACTATCAACAAGGGCGCAGATTTTGCCAGCGTTGCCCGCAGTGGTTCCGAAGACGCTTCGGCCAGCGAGGGCGGTGACCTGGGGTATTTCCCGCGTGGGCGCATGCTGCCGGAGTTCGATAAGGCTGCGTTTGCCCTGGCACCGGGTGAGGTCAGTGAACCGGTGCGCACAGCGGTTGGATGGCACCTGATTTATTTACAGAACCGACTGGAGGCCGCCGATGTCACAGAGGAACAGGGACTTGATATGGTCAGGGCATACCTTGCCCGACAGAACCAGGTTCAGGTTCGTCTACGGGTTCTGGCGCAATTGCGCTCCAGCAATCGCATCGAGCGGATTGACGATGAATGAACCCTTCCCCAATAGTGGGGGAAAGCTTCCATGCAATGCCGTTCGCTTTTCCCCGTTTTTGGGGGGTGGGGGACGTGGTCAAAAAGAGATTGTTTTTAAAATCAGGGACATGAAGCAATAAACCAACCGGCGCTCAGCCTGGCATGAAGTGTGCGTTAGACCTATCAAGGCGCGCACTCCGCCAGGTTCGGTATTCGGACCTGCGGTTTCAAGGAGTCCACCTTGTTAAACAAAGTACTGGTTGTTGAAGACGAACAGCTGCTAGCGGAAAACCTCCAGGGTTACCTGCAGGCGCAAGCACTGGAAGTCCGGATAGCTCACAACGGTGAATCGGCGATTGGCGAAGCCAAAGACTTTTCACCCGATGTGATGGTGTTCGATTACCGCTTGCCCGATATGGAAGGCTTTCAGGTGCTCGATGCCGTCCGCCAGAACAGGAACTGTCATTTTGTGCTGATCACAGGGCATCCAACCGCAGAAGTTTGCGAGCGGGCCCGGCAACTGGGAGTCAGCCACATCCTGTTCAAACCTTTTCCGATGGCGGAATTGGCCCGTGCAGTGCTTGATCTTCTGGGAAGGCAGCGCGAACCCAAAGCGGGTGTGAGCAGCTCCGAAGGATTCGTCGAACGACGCCAGAGCAGGACCGAAAATTTCCCGCTGCAGTTGTACGACGGTAGTTGGGTGCTTGCAGATCGACGAAGAAGTTCGACCTCCAAGACGCCAGACAACGAACAATTGCTCACCGGGGAGTAGTGGCGCGACAAGACGTTCCGGCCTCCACCGAAACAGCTCGCCGCGCCGACAGGGCCAAAAGCCCCGGGCGTTGGAGAGCAAGCCATGGACCGTCTATCCGTTGTCGTCGAACCGTCGCTGCTGGAGTCTGTACCTACCCGGTTTTCCAGTGAGCAGTTGGCCCAGGCTCGGGTACTGGCCGCCAGTTCTGGCGAGCGAGTCCTCAATGCCCTCGGGGAACTGTGCGAACTGGCTCCCATGCCCTTCATCCAGTGCCTCGGCACGACCCTGCATTATCCGGTGCTCGACACCGACAGCCTGTTTCAAGCCACCCCGGTATTCGACCGGGTCACCCTGGCCCAATGCCTCAAGCGCGAATTCACCCTGCTGCGTCACAACGATGAAGTCATTGGCGTATTCGCTGACCCCTTCGACACTGCACGCCTGGCCTGGATCGACGATTGCCTGCACGGCGCGCCGCTGTACCTGGTGCATGCCGACGACCTGAAAGCCTACCTGGCGCGCCACGAAGAGAGCTTCCACGCGGTGGAATCGCTCAACGCCCAGGCCGACGCCAATACCGAAATCGACAACCTGCAAAGCCTGTCCCTGACCAGCATCAGCGAAGACTCCAGCGTGGTGGTCAAACTGGTCAACTCGACCCTGTACGACGCCTTGAAAATGCACGCCAGTGACATCCACCTGGGCACCACCGGCAGCGGTCTGGTGATCAAGTACCGTATCGATGGCGTGTTGAACAACATCAGCAAAATCCAGGGCAGCGAATTCGCCGAACAGGTGATCTCCCGGGTCAAGGTCATGGCTGAACTGGACATCGGCGAAAAACGCGTGCCCCAGGACGGTCGCTTCAAGATCGGCATCAGCGGCCGGCAGATCGATTTCCGGGTGTCGATCATGCCGAGCATTTTCGGCGAAGACGCGGTGCTGAGGGTGCTCGACAAACAGGACCTGGCGGACAAAGTCAGCGGCGTGCAGTTGCAAGCCCTGGGCTTCGAAGACGAAACCCTGCGCCAACTGCGCCGTCTCGCCGCCGAACCCTACGGCATGGTGTTGGTCACCGGGCCTACCGGTAGCGGCAAGACCACCACGCTGTACGCGATGATCACCGAGATCAACCACGGCGTGGACAAGATCATCACTATTGAAGACCCGGTGGAATACCAACTGCCGGGCGTGCTGCAAATCCCCGTCAACGAGAAAAAAGGCCTGACCTTCGCCCGGGGTTTGCGCTCGATCCTGCGCCATGACCCGGACAAGATCATGGTCGGGGAAATCCGCGACCCCGACACCGCCCAGATCGCCGTGCAATCGGCACTCACCGGGCACCTGGTGTTCACCACCATCCACGCCAACAACGTGTTCGACGTGATTGGTCGCTTCACCCAGATGGAAATCGACCCTTACAGCCTGGTCTCCGCGCTCAACGCCGTGCTGGCCCAGCGCTTGATTCGCCTGGTGTGCAGCAGTTGCAGCAGCACCTACACCCCGACAGATGAAGAGCTGGAAGCCTCGGGGCTCGATCCGCAAAACGTTGCGCATTACCACTTCGTCCACGGCAAAGGCTGCGGTCATTGCCGCGGCACCGGTTACCGCGGACGCAGCGCCATCGCCGAGTTGCTGCACCTGGACGACGAACTGCGGCAAATGATCGTCGAGCGCCAACCCATTTCGAAAATCAAGGCCCACGCCTGCAAACGTGGTTTGCGCCTGCTGCGCGAATCGGCGCTGGAACTGGTGCAACACGGCCGGACTACTCTCGAGGAGATCAATCGTGTCACTTTTATCTCGTGAGCGTTATGTCGCCGTCCTCGGCGCCAACGGTGTCGGCCTCGGCCAGCGGCAGGGCAGTGAAACCCTGTGGCTGGGCAGCGTCGGCTTCATCGACGAAGGCTTTCATGGCTGGGCCGTGGGCCTGGAAACCCTCGACCGTCTGCTGGGTGAACATGCCGGTGCCGGTGCGGAATTGACCGTGGTGGTTTCCGGTCACTTCAGCCGGTTCTGCCTGGTGCCCTGGAGCGAACAAATCAGCAGCCCGGACGAACTGCTCGGGTTTGCCCAACTGTGTTTCGAAGACCTCTACGGCGTACCGACGCAACCCTGGAGCCTGGTGCTTTCGGCCGAACCTGCCGGCTACGACCGCGTTGCGACGGCACTGCCGCAAGACCTGCTGGACCGTCTGCGTACCCTGGCCAGCGGTCGTGGCCTGCGCCTGCGTTCGGTGCAGCCGTACCTGATGGCGGCGTTCAACCATTTCGATAAAAGCTTCGGCGCCGGCGACTTCCTGTTCGTCGTCGCCGAACCGGTGCGTAGCGTGATGCTGGTGGCGCGCGAAGGGCGCTGGACATCGGTGCGTTCGGTGGGCAGCAGCGACAGCGATGCCGCACTTACCGCGCTGATCGGTCGTGAAAGCCAATTGCAGGCCTCGTCCAGCGAGCGGCCGCTGAACGTTTACCTGCATGCGCCGGCGCGCATCGACTCGCACCCTGAAGTGCCAGGTGTTCACCTGCGCACCCTCGAAGAGGACCGGACAGCCGTACACGATTGCCTGTACGTCATGTCCCGGGCGGTGGCCTGACATGCGCCCCTTGATGCTCGACTTTCAGCCGCGTCGCCGCTCAAGCCCTCTGGGTTGGAGCCTGCTGGCCGGTGGCGTGGTGCTGGCGCTGACCTGCACCGTCATTCAGCAACACCTCAGTGAGCAGGCCGAACAACAGCAAGGTCACCTGCAAACCGCGCAACGCGTGCTCACCGGCGACAGCGGCACCAAGGTCAGCCTGACCCCGGCGGAAACCCGCGAGCAGGCACAGAACCTGGCCGAAATGCGCAAGGTCTCGCAGCAATTGCGCCGCCCTTGGGAGCGTCTGTTCGCCACGCTCGAAGCCATGCCCCGTGAAAACGTTGCCTTGCTGACCCTGACCCCGGACGCCCGCAAAGGCCAGGTGCGGATCAGCGCCGAGGCGCGGGACCTGGACGCCATGCTCGACTTCCACCGCCGCCTCGAAGCCAGCGACGAGCTGTCCGATGTGTCGCTGCTCAGCCACGAAATCGTCGCCAACGTGCCGGAACAACCGGTCCGTTTCAACCTGTCGGCTACCTGGGAGATCGGCGATGCAAATCCCTAGATTGATCGTCCACGAATACCTGCAAAGCCTGGGCGTGCCCGGTCTGGCAGGGCTGGCCATGCTGCTGGTGGCGCTGACCTACGGCCTGGCCGGATTGTTGCCGGACTGGCAGTCGTTGCAGCAGTTGAGCCAGCAGACCCGCGAAGCCAGTGAATATCTGGCCAAGGTCGAGGAGGGCAGCGTGGCCGCACCGGTGGTGCCGCAGCGTCAGCTCGATGATTTCCGCAGCAAGCTGCCATCGCAACCTCAAGCCACCGTCGCCATCGACAAGATCTACGCGTTGGCCGCACAGGAGCGCATCACTCTGTCGCGCGGCGAGTACTCGCTGGGCATTGATCCGAAGACTCACCTGGCGCGCTATCAGATTCTGTTGCCAGTGCGCGGCAGCTACCCGCAACTGCGGCGCTTCATGCACGCCTTGCTCGGCCAGTTGCCGGCAGTGGTGGTAGAGGAACTTGAGTTGCAGCGCAAAAAGATCGCCGACACCGACCTTAACGGGCGGATCCGCATGACCCTTTACCTGTCGAGGTCATGATGAACAACAAACGTGCAGTGGGTTGGGTGGCGTTTCTCGGCGTGGCCGCGGCGCTGACCTGGTTCTCCGAATACTTCCAACAGGCCGATGACAACGACCTTGCAGTGGCGGTAGTGGCCACGCCCGCCAAAGGCAAGTCCGGTGGCGTGTTGCCAGCCGCAAAAGCCGCCGGTGCGCCCGTGGCGATCAAGGACCTGAGCCCGGCCGGCGACCTGTTCGCTTCCCGCAGCTGGAAGGCTGCACCGGCCCTGGCCAGCGTCACCGAAAAACCCGTCAACGTCGCACCGGTGGTGCAGATCCCCACTGCACCGCCCATGCCTTTCCAGTTCATTGGCCGCATGGATGACCGCACCGACCTGCAAGTGTTTTTGCAGAACGGCGAAAAAATATACGTCGTGCGCAAAGGGGATGTGATCGACGAAACATGGAAGATCGAGCGGATTTCCGACATGGAACTGAGCCTGGTCTATCTGCCTCTGCATTTGTCCCAGACTCTGTCTGTGGGGAGCGCGCAATGAACAAATCCCGTTTGCTGATGAGCCTCTGTCTCTGTGCAGGGCTGGCCGCGTGCAGCTCGGCGCAGGTGGCCAAGGAAGAAGCCTCTGAGCTGATCGAACAAGGTCAGTACGAAGCGGGCCTGGCCCGGATCGAAGAGGGCTTGCGGGAAGACCCTCGCGACACCGAGCTGCACATTGCGCTCAACAGCTCCCGTGCCCGTGCGGTCACGGCGCTGCTGACCCAGGGCGACATGGACCGCGCCCAGCGCGATTTCGCCTCGGCGCGCATGGCTTACGGTCGGGTGTTGACCATCGAGCCGAACAACCGCCGCGCTCAGGATTCCATGCGCCAGCTCGAACATATGCGCAGCCTCGATGAAAAACTCGAACTGGCCCGTGGCGACCTGCGTCGCGGCGACATCTACGGCGCCGAGCGTCAGGTCAAGCAGATCCTCGAACTGGACCCGAACAACGAAGGCGCCCTGGAGCTGCAAGGCAACATCCGCCTGGTGCAGAGCCGCAACGTGGTGGCGTATCCACAACTGCGCACCCGCCTGGACCGGCCGGTGACCCTGGAATTTCGCGACGCCAACCTGAAAACCATTTTCGAAGTGCTGTCCCAGGTCGCCGGTTTGAACTTCATCTTCGACAAGGACCTGCGACCGGACATGAAAGCCACCATCTTCGTGCGTGATGTACGCATCGAAGACGCCGTGGAGCTGCTGCTGCAACAGAACCAGCTGCACCAGAAAGTGGTGAACGAAAACACCCTGCTGATCTACCCGGATTCGCCGCAGAAGCTCAAGGATTATCAGGAGCTGGTGATGCGCACTTTCTACCTGACCAGCATCGACGCCAACACCGCGCTGAACATGGTCAAGACCATGCTCAAGACCCGCGACGTGTTCGTCGATGAACGTCTCAACACCCTGACCATGCGCGACACCGGCGATGCCGTGCGCATGGCGGAAAAGCTCCTGCAATCCCAGGATCAGTCCAACCCGGAAGTAGTGCTGGAAGTGGAAGTGATGGAAGTCGCCACCCAGCGGATTCTCGACCTTGGCCTGCAATGGCCGAACACTTTTGGCGTGGTCAACAGCGACGGTTCGGCGGTGACCATTCTCGATCAACTCAAAGGCATCAACTCCGGCCGGATCACCATCAATCCATCGCCGCAGGCCAAGATCAACGCCGCAGACAAGGACATCAACACCCTAGCCAGCCCGGTCATCCGCGTCAGCAACCGTGAGCAGGCGCGCATCCACATCGGTCAGCGCGTGCCGATCATCAGCGCCACCTCCGTGCCGTCGACCCAAGGACCGGTGATCACCGAAAGCGTGACTTACCTGGATGTCGGTTTGAAACTGGAAGTGCAGCCTACCGTGCACTTGAACAACGAAGTGGCGATCAAAGTGGCCCTGGAAGTCAGCAACGCCACGCCGCTGGAACCGACCCGCCAGGGCACGATTCCGGTCCAGGTCGATACGCGTAACGCCCAGACCACCCTGCGCCTGCATGACGGCGAAACGCAGATCCTCGCCGGCCTGATGCGTAACGACCATGGCAGCACCGGCAACAAGATTCCCGGCCTTGGCGACATTCCCGGCCTTGGTCGCCTGTTCGGCAGCAACAAGGACGACGTCAGCAAATCCGAGCTGGTGCTGTCGATCACCCCGCGGATCGTGCGCAACCTGCCGTACCAGAGCCCGTCGGACATGGAGTTCCCTACCGGTACCGAAACCAGCATGCACATCCAGGCGCCGGATCGTTCGAAGGTCGAGGTCGAAGAGGTTAAAGCCAATGGCATGAGCGCACCGATCGCTACCACCGTTACCGTCGGGAAGCCTTGATCATGAACGCCTCGCAACGCGGTTTTACCTTGATCGAAGTCGTGGTGACGCTCGCGCTGATCGGCCTGTTGGCCGGTATGGCCGCGCCACTGACCGAGACCGTGGTGCGCCGGGGCAAAGAGCAGGAATTGCGCACCGCGCTGTACCAGATCCGCGATGCCATTGACGCCTACAAACGTGCTTTCGACGCCGGCTACATCGAGAAGTCGCTGAGCAGCAGCGGCTACCCGCCGAACCTGAAAGTGCTGGTGGAAGGCGTGCGCGATGTGCGCAGCGCCAAGGGGGCCAAGTTCTATTTCCTGCGGCGCGTGCCCCACGACCCGCTGGCCGCGGTCAAGCGTGACGACGAAGGTGGCTGGGGCGTGCGTTCCTATGACAGCACGGCTGAAAACCCACGGGAAGGCGAAGACATTTTTGACGTCTACTCCAAGGCCCGTGGCAAGGGTCTCAACGGCATCGCGTATCGGGAGTGGTGAGCATATGCGCCGGCAAAAGGGTTTTACCCTACTCGAACTGATGGTGGTCATGGCAATCATCGCGACGCTGATGACCATCGCCTTGCCACGTTATTTCAACAGCCTGGAGGCCTCGAAAGAGACCACCCTGCGCCAGAGCCTGTCGGCGATGCGCGAAGCACTGGATCACTACTACGGCGACACCGGGCGTTATCCCGACTCCATCGAGCAACTGGTCGAGCAGCGTTACCTGCGCAACCCGCCGATGGACCCGATTGCCGAACGCAAGGACACCTGGGTCATGGTCGCGCCGCCTGACGGCGTGGCGGGCGGGGTGGCCGATATCAAGAGCGGTGCCACAGGGAGGGCGCGTGATGGCAGCCTTTATTCCGAGTGGTAAGCCTGCTTCAGAAGACGGCTTCACCTACCTGGGTGTGCTGTTTCTGATCATGGTGATGGGCATGGGCCTGGCGAGTGCCGGCGAGTTGTGGGCCACGGCCGCACGTCGTGATCGCGAGCACCAACTGCTGTGGGTTGGCACTCAATACGCCCAGGCGCTGCGCAGCTACTACCGCAGTTCGCCCGGCCTGGCCCAGTACCCGAAAGAGCTTGCCGACCTGTTGCAGGACGAGCGTTTTCCCAGCGCCAAACATCACATCCGCCAGCTCTACCCGGACCCGATTGGCGGTGGCGAATGGTTCCTGATGCGTGGTTTCGACGGGCGCATCACCGGCATCAGCAGCCCGTCCACGGACAAGCCACTGAAGCAGGCGGACTTCCCCACCCAGTGGTCGGACTTCAACGGCATGGCCAGCTACAAGGACTGGCAGTTCGTGGCCGAGAAGTCGTTCCTTGATGGATCCTCGGGCCCGGCCAAAGGCCAGTCCCCATCGCCTCAGGCGTTGCAGCCATGAACCGCTTCTGCCTGGCCTTGATCCTGGTGTTGTCGACCTCTGTCGCCTCGGCCGCCGAAGAGGAAGAAATGCTCGGTTTCATTATCGACGACACGATCTCGCACATCGGCCATGACTTTTACTACTCGTTCAGTGAACGCCTGCGGGCCACCAGCCCGATGGATTTCAACCTGGTGGTACGCGAACGACCTTCGGCGCGCTGGGGCAGCCTGGTGACCGTGGAATTTCAACAACGTTTGGTTTATCGGCGCTTCCTGCCGCCGAACACCGTGGAACTCAAGGACGAGGCCTATGCCGCCGCCGACTGGGTACGCGGGCAGATTGTCCAGCGCAAGCTGGAAGCCTTGTTGCAGGACACCACGGACCTTGAGAGGGACGAATTATGAAAGCGAAAACGTTCTTGCAGCGCCACGCGCGCTCATTGGCCGGCGTCTGGTTGGTCGGGCTCGGCAGTTGCGGCCTGGTCCAGGCCACAGAGTTGGTCTACACGCCGATCAACCCGTCGTTCGGTGGCAACCCGTTGAACGGCACCTGGCTGCTCAATAACGCCCAGGCGCAAAACGACTACGACGACCCTGATTTGAAAGACCGCGCCGCATTGACCGGGACTTCGGCCCTGGAGCGGTTCAGCAGTCAGTTGCAATCGCGATTGCTGGGGCAATTGCTGGACAACATCTCCACAGGCAACACGGGGAGCCTGTCCACCGATGCATTTATCGTCAATGTCCTCGACGACTCGGGCGCGCTGACGATCGAAGTGACCGACCGGGCTACCGGCGAAGTTTCGGAAATTCAGGTGAATGGCCTGGCCCCTTGAGGGGATTCTGGTCAATGGGGAGTAAAGGACATGAAAAAAATAATAGCGCTAGGGCTGATGTTGGCGGCATTACAAGGGTGCAGTCTGCGCGAGCCAATGTCGGCCGAGCAGGACACTGAAACCCCGACCCTGACTCCGAGGGCCTCGACCTACTACGACTTGATTAACATGCCCCGACCCAAGGGCCGGTTGATGGCGGTGGTGTATGGCTTCCGCGACCAGACCGGGCAATACAAACCGACCCCGGCCAGCTCGTTCTCCACCAGCGTGACCCAAGGTGCGGCCAGCATGTTGATGGACGCCTTGCAGGCCAGCGGCTGGTTCGTGGTGCTGGAACGTGAAGGGCTGCAGAACCTGCTGACCGAGCGCAAGATCATCCGCGCCTCGCAGAAAAAACCCAATACACCGGTGAACATCCAGGGTGAGCTACCACCGCTGCAAGCTGCGAACATGATGCTCGAAGGCGGGATCATCGCCTACGACACCAACGTGCGTAGCGGTGGGGAAGGGGCACGCTACCTGGGCATCGACATTTCCCGCGAATATCGCGTGGACCAGGTCACGGTCAACCTGCGGGCGGTCGACGTGCGCAGCGGCCAGGTGCTGGCTAACGTGATGACCAGCAAGACCATCTACTCCGTGGCTCGTAGTGCCGGGGTGTTCAAGTTTATCGAGTTCAAGAAGTTGCTTGAGGCCGAGGTCGGCTACACCACCAACGAACCGGCGCAATTGTGTGTGTTGTCGGCGATCGAGGCGGCGGTGGGGCATATGCTGGCCCAGGGGATCGAGCGGCATTTGTGGCAGGTGGCGGGGGATAATTCGCCGACCAATGCGACGCTGGATCGGTACCTGACGCAGAACAAGGTTATGCCTGAGGGTGAGGCTGAAGATGAGTGAGTCGAGGTCGCCTTTAGAAGCTGACTTGCCAGCAATGGCGGCCTGATAGCCGCCCCCTCACTCACGGCTGTACCCGATCTACTGTAGGAGCTGGCTTGCCAGCGATGGCGGCCTCAAAGCCGCCCACTCACTCACGGCTGTACCCGATCTACTGTAGGAGCTGGCTTGCCAGCGATGGCGGCCTCAAAGCCGCCCACTCACTCACGGCTGTACCCGATCTACTGTAGGAGCTGGCTTGCCAGCGATGGCGGCCTCAAAGCCGCCCACTCACTCACGGCTGTACCCGATCTACTGTAGGAGCTGGCTTGCCAGCGATGGCGGCCTCAAAGCCGCCCACTCACTCACGGCTGTACCCGATCTACTGTAGGAGCTGGCTTGCCAGCGATGGCGGCCTCAAAGCCGCCCACTCACTCACGGCTGTACCCCGATCCACTGTAGGAGCGAGCCTGCTCGCGAAGGCGGCCTGACAGCCGACCTGTCTTTTATTGTTCGCGTACATATCCATTTCAGCGGTAACGGCCACTTATGGTTTCGCCCTTACAGCGACTCACTTTTTTTTCAAACGCCAAAAAAAAGTAAGCAAAAAAAGGCTCGCCCCGAGCGTCCGGCCCCTCGCTGGGGTTCGGCGTTCCTTCGCTGCGGTATCCATCCGGGGACACTGCCCTCCGGTCGGCTTCGCTTCGACCTACATGCAGCGTGTTCGACTGCGTCGAACGGCGCTGCGCGCCACTCCCCGGATGAACACCTCCACTCAGCCTCCCGAAGGGGCGGGTGGATCAAGATCAAAAGCTGCGGGCGAGCTATCGCTCGGCCTGATGAGTGGTGAAGAGCATGGGGGCTGCGCTTTTCTTTTCTGTGGGAGCTGGCTTGCCAGCGATGGCGGCCTGACAGCCGGCGAATCTCTCGCAGACACTTCCGATCTCCTGTAGGAGCTGGCCTGATGTTTTGCGTTCCATAAAAAACACGCGGTAAATCCGCCGCTGGATAACCTCAACCCGCAAGCATAAACGCTGACCTAATGTGGCGAGGGAGCTTGCTCCCGCTGGGTTGCGCAGCGACCCCAAACCCGGCGAATGCGGTATATCAGAAAAAACGCAGTTAACTGATTTGGGGCCGCTTCGCACCCCAGCGCGAGCAAGCTCGCTCGCCACAGTTGTTTTGCGGCTCATAAAAAAAGCGCGGTGAATCTAGCACTGGATAATCTCAACACGCCAAGCCAAACGCTGCCTCATTGTGGCGAGGGAGCTTGCTCCCGCTGGGTTGCGCAGCGACCCCAAACCCGGCGAATGCGGTATGTCAGAAAAAACGCAGTTAACTGATTTGGGGCCGCTCCGCGCCCCAGCGCGAGCAAGCTCGCTCGCCACAGATGCTTTGCGTTCCATAAAAAAACCGCGACTCCACAAGGGGCCGCGGTTTTTTAATACCCAACGATTACTTCTGCAAAACAGTCGCCGAGTTAGCCGAACCAATCTGTTGCACGTTAGCCAACTGAGTCGTGCCGCTCTGATCGACACTGGCAATGTTGCCCGTACCGCCCTGGGTCACGTAGGCCACGTTCATGGTGTCAGCCTGCTTGATGGTGATCAGGTTGTCTTCGCCATACAGCTGAGTGGTGAAGGCCTGGTTGCCGGTGCCCTCCTGGTTGAACTCGGTGCTGTTGCCAGTGCCGTTGCTGCTGCCTTGGGCCAGGTTGGTGGTGCCGCGCTGATCGGAGATCAGGATGTTGTCGCTGCCGTTCTGGTCGAAGTACAGCTCGTTGTAAGAGTTGGCCTGGCTGACGGTGGTTTTGTTGCCGCTACCGGATTGGCTGGTGGTCATGATGTGGCCGATGCCGTCCTGTTTGAAGCTGGCGACGTTGCCTGTGCCGTTCTGGTTGACGGTGGCGCGCTGGTTGCTACCGAATTGACCGCCCAGTTGTGGGCCTTTCCAGTTGCTGGCATAGACCTTGTTGTCGCTGCCCACCGAGTTGGCGTTGAGCACTTGGCTGTCGCCATTCTGGTAAGTGAAGTGCACGTTACCGGTGCCCTGTTGGTAGAGCGCAACGGTTGAACCCAGGGACTCGAACTGGTCGGCGTAGATCGCGTTGAGGTCGCCAACTTGCAGCACGGTGGCGACGTTGTTTTCGCCGAAGCTCTGGTCGAGCACGGTTTCGTTGGCCAGCCCGTTCTGGTTGACGGTGGCCTGCGCCGCAGTTTGGGTGTCTTGCCAGACTTCTGTGCCGTTGCCGTCACCGTACTGGTTGATGGTCAGGTTGCCGCCGTCACCGTAGCGTTGGTCGCCATAGGCATAGTTGGTGCTGCCAGCCTGGTTGATGCCGATCTGGCCGCCCATGTGGTTGATCTGTTCGGCGGTGGCGTAGTTGGTGGTGCCGTACTGGATGATCACGGCGTTGTTGGCTACGCCCAACTGGATCTGTTCGATGTTGGCTTCGTTGCCGTCACCATACTGGTAGGTTTTACCGCTGGTGCCATCCTGGCTGTCTTGATAGATGAACGAGAAGTTGCCCGTGCCTTGCTGTAGCTGCAACGCCTCGCCGTTGCCAGCGCCGATCGACTGGCTGGCATGGCTGATGTTGAAAGCGCCGCTCTGGGTCTGGGTGATGGTGCTGTTGTCCTCGAACAGTTGTTCGGCGTAACCGGCGTTGAAGTCACCGTTCTGGGTCTGGGTAATGGTGCTGGTGGCCGTGTCTTGCACGGCGGCCGCATCGTTGCCTTCGCCGCTTTGGGTCTGAGTGGCGGTGCTGAACGGCGCAGCGGTCTGCTTCACATCAGCGATGTTGGCAGTACCGGCCTGGTCCTGGTTGGACACGCTATCGGCAGCCATTGCCTGGGCACTGACAATGACCAGAATGGCGGCGGTGAGGGGCGTCAGTTTGAACATGATGAAACCTCCAAGTGGTGCAGTGCTTTAGCGATATTGGGTGACCGATACGCTCATGCCATTGCCGGCCTGGGTGACAGCGCTTTGCTGACCCGTACCGGCCTGGACGATGCTGGCGTCGTTGTTGTTGCCGTTTTGGGAAATCTGCGCGCGGTTATGGCTGCCGGTTTGATTGATTGACGCGGCGTTACCGGAACCTTGCTGGTTGATCAAGGCCATCAGGTCGCTGCCTTGTTGCAGAATCCAGGCTTCCTGATTACTGCCCGACTGCACGATCTGGCCGAGCAGCGATTGGCCGTCCTGTTGCAACAGCGCGACGTTGGCCTGGCCGTTCTGATCGATCAGGGCTTGCTGGCCTACCGGAGGTGGCAGCTCGCCGAGGTCGACGCCGGGTGCAATGTCGTCGTTCTCCATCAAATCGTCGGCACGCACGCCTGCACTGCTGCAAAGCAGGAGCAGGCAGAGCAGGGCGGCGGTCGGCGTTTTCATGGCGTTTTCCTTGGGTTAGAGGCTTGCCCCATCAGCCGACATGACCGATGGGGCGAGGGCTCAGTTCGAGATCACTTGCACTGTGCGCACGGTGCCTTGGGACGAGGTGATGGTGGCTGTCGGGTTCGCCGACGGAATCACCGTTGTGCTGTTGCTCACGGTCAGCCTCCAGCGTCCGGTCAGCGGCACTGTGGTGCTACCCAGCGTCACCAGCCCGGTCGGCGTGGTCACCTGGACGGTGATGGTGTTGCCGGTGGTCACCGATGAGGTACCGCTGAAGTCCCAGTTGAAGCGGTTGTTGGAACGGGCCGTCACCGTGGCTGCCGTAACCGCGAAGGTTTCCGCAGCAGGCCGTGGCGAGACTTGCACCGTGACCGTGGCCGGTGTTGTCGACTGGGCGCCGAAGTTGTCCCGGACGAGGTAGGTGAAGGTCGTGGTGAAGGCCGTCGTGACCGTGGCCGGTGGGGTGTAGGTCAGAACCGTGCCATTGCTGGTGACGGAGCCGCGATTTACCGGTGGTTGAGTGAAGCTGGCGACCGTTAGCGGCAGGTTGCCTTCCGGATCGGTGTCGTTGGCCAGCACGTTGATTGGTATCGAGACACCCAGAGTCGCGATGCTGTCGGCGACGGCCACCGGAGGCTGGTTAGGCGCTACGGTGATGGTCACGGTCGCCGCAGCGGTCGAGGCCAGGCCTTTGATGTCTTGAGCCTTGTAGGTGAAGGTCGTGGTCAGCGGCGCATTGACCACGGCTGGCGGGGTGTAGACGACGGCTGTTGTACCGTTCAACGCCACGGTGCCTTGCTCAGCGGGTGGCTGTGTCAGCGCGGTGATGCTTAGCGGGTTGTCGTCGTCCGGATCGTTGTCGTTGGTCAGCAGGTTGAGGGTGATCGGTACCCCGAAGGTGGTGCTGCCACTGTCGGCGACGGCGATCGGTGCCTGGTTCTCACCGGTATCCGGTGCCGTACCGACGACGACCACAGGCTCGGTATCGCTGCCGCCCGAAGCGGATTTGATGGTGACGGTGGCCGGTGGCTGCGTCATATCAGCGACGGTCAGGCGTTGCAAGGTGCCGGATTTGGTCAGGCGTCCGTAGCCCTGGGCGACCATGTCCGGTACCACCACTTCGTCCGACGAGGTGGCTTCGATCAGCAGGCTGTGGTTGCTCCAGTTGTAGCGAGCGGTCTGGACTTTCACCACGTCGGTGACTTTGCTTGAAACCGCTGTCGGCCGGGTGGTGCCGCTTGGGTCGGTCGCGGTGAGCACCACCAGCGGAGGCACGGTGGAACCCGTCAGACGATGACCGAAGAACTGACCGGTGTTATCGCCGAGCATGCTGGTCAGGCACGGCGTCTGTGGTGGTCCGGCAACCAGGGCCACGGTTTCGCGGAAGCACAGGCTCGAACCGTTGGCCGATTTACCGAAGACTTCAACCCGGGTACTGCTCGTCCCGGGACCTGTAGAGGTTCGGCGGTAAGTGGCGCGGCCGATTTCCGCAGGGGTTTGCGCACGGCTGTCGAGGACTTTGCCAGACACGGTAAAGAGGTTGGTCTCGATGGTCCCGGCCGGACCCTGAATACGCAGGAAGTTAGTGTTGTTGGGGCTGCCGGTGACGGCCTCGGTAAGGTTGGGGTCGCCGACAAAAGTATCAATGGCGCCGGTGTCCGGGTTCACTTCGGTGTATGGACCGTTGACGCTGCGCAGGAATGGTCCGACCTGCCCGTTGAGGGCACCGGAGAAATCGCCCGGTGCGCCGATGCCGATGTCGCGGGTGATGTTGATCGCCCGACGGCCTGGAGCGGTGACGTTGACGACCTCTACCCCGTACGGGTGAGTAATGGTGTAGGTCCCCGCGACAGGAATGTTCACCCGCAGACGAATCCGCGCGAAGCTTGCCTGATCACCGTCGACAGGGTTCTCGGACGCGAATGCCGCTTCGATCCCGGCCACATAGGCGTCGACGCCATAGCCGCCGACATCGGCAATGGTGGTTTCGGCGAGGTACCAGAAGGTTTCCGGTGGCCAGTTATCCGGGAACACCATCGGCAGGGTGTCGTCGTAAACCCCGGGTTCCGCGTTCAGGATGCACATGTAGGCAGGCGCGCCGGGAGCACCCGGTGACCGCGAACTCGTCGCCCGCGACTGGCACAGTTCCAGCTTCAGCAAGTTGTTGTCCTGATACCACATGGGGAATTTCCCCGTGGCAAAGGTGTAGGGGCCGGGGTCGACGGCAGCGAGTTGCGCGAATGCACTGCCGGACAACGATAGAGTCAGCCCCAGGGCGTTGAGCGCCAGGCGTGGCAATTTGTTCATGATGCCTCCTGATGAGGATCTGGGCATGTGTGCGTTCATTGCACGACGACCACTTCTTCGGTATCGCTGCCGCCATTGGATGACGTCACTCGAACCTTGGCCGGTGGAATCGGCGAGATGCCGGTCGACAGGGATTTCACCGCGCCGTCACCACTGAGCGCGCCGATGGCGACCCCGGTGCCGGTAGTCACCGTGAGGACCGGTGGCGATGTTTCATCGCTGGTCGATGCGACGACAGTGATCTGTCCGCTATTGAGGCTGTACTCGGCCCGTGAGATCACGACCAGGTCGGTCAACGGCATGGACAAGGTAGTTGGCGAACTGGTGGGGATGGCCAGGTGGTTGTCAGCCGTCACTACCAGGTCGCTCGGCAACGTCGGGTTGGTGGACGATTGCGCGTACCAGTGACCGGTGGTGTCGGCTTCGGTCAGGTTCAGGACCGGGCTGTTGCTGTCCAGGGTCACGCTGGCCGGTGGTGGCGGGGCCATGACGAATACGTCCTGCTGGGCCACCGGTGCACTTTCCCCGGCTTTGCGTGAGTAGGTGCTGCGCTCGGCGATGATCGGGGTGGGACGGACCACCGTCGACAATTTGCCGGAAATGGCCATCACCGTCGTGCGCAAGTCCAGCCCGTTAGGCCCTTCAATGCGGATGTAGTTGGTGTTGAAAGGGCTGCCGGTGAAAGCTTCTGACAGGTTCGGATCGCCAACGAATTGATCGGCTTGACCCGTGACCGGGTTGGTTTCGGTGTAGGGGCCATTTACGCTGCGCAGGAACGGGCCGATGTCACTTCTGAGCGCGCCGTCGTAGGTTTTCGGCGAGCCGATGCCGATGTCCCGGGTCATGTTGATTGCACGGTTGCCACCGGCGGGAACGTCAAAAATGTCGACGCCGTAGGGGTGAGTGATGGTGTAGACGCCCGCGGTGGGCACATCCACCCGAATACGGATACGGCCAAAACTGACCTGATCGCCTTCTACCGGGTCTTCAGCGGCGAAGGCGGCTTCCACGGCGCTGACATAGGTCAGGTCGATGCCGCGTGCTGCATCGACGATAGAGCCGTCGCCCGTGAACCAGAACGTTTCATCGGGAAAGTTGCCCGGGAAAACGATGGGCTGGGTGTCGTCGAAAACCCCGGGAGCCGGATTCAATACGCACATATAGGAGGGCGCGCCAGGCGCGCTGGGAACCCTGGAACTGACAGCCTTGGACAAACACAAATCGAGTGTTCGTCCGTGGGAGTCCTGATACCAGGAAGCGAATCCGCCAGTCGCTGGCAAATAGGGGCCAGGGTCGACGGCAAACAGTGCTGCCTGGGCAACACCTTGGGCCAGAGCGCTCACGACCAGGGCGATCGTGGTTTTGGACAGTAAAGGGTGCATGTGTATTCCCTCTATCAGAGTACCTGCCCCTTGGATATGGGTCAGTTGACAGGGCTTCGGCAACTTCCATACCAACCTGTAAAAAACGCCGGTAAGCGCCCGGAAACAAAGGTGTTTGTTGCCCAGGTGCGATCAGTTCCCCAGTTGTGGGACCGGGCCTTTTTCCCCAGCATTGGGGGTGGATAGGGTTAACCAGCGGGTGGGGAATTGAGCGGGGCAAAAAACACCCAATGTCGGGCAAATAGCCAGCAGTGGGCTATAAACCTAAAGGGCATTCCGGGGAACAACGTCGATGACTACGCCGGCCAAAACACTCTCAGCCGATAAGGGTGATATTCGCTTGAGCACGCGCAAACAGCCGTTCAATCTGTTGCGCTGGTTTTCACTGATCAGCATGGCGGTGATTGGCACCGTAGCGGTGGCGTTGGGCTCGGTGTCCACCAAGTTCGTCATCACTGAAAGCGTGCAACGGGATGCTTTGCTGACCTCGCAATTCATTCAGGCGATTGCCTCGGCCGAAGTACGCCACGTTTCAATTCCCAATGTGCGGACCATGGGCGAGTTGCTCGACCCGCGCAAAGATCGGGACTTTCCCGACGTCGACCCAATGGCCCGCGCCAATGCCCGTGGCGAATTCCTCGACCACATCGAACATTTGCCGGACGTGATCCTGGCCAACATCTACGCCCCCGACCGCATGGTGATCTGGTCGACCAATCCGGCGCTGATGGGCACCACGATTCATTCCGATGGCGACCTGGATCAGGCTTTCGCGAAGAAGATGCCGGTCTCGGCCAGCTATCACGATGTCGACAAGTCGCGCATGGAGCAGAAGTTCGTGACGCCGCCGGAATACATCTTCATCGAAAACTACATTCCGTTGTTCGATGCCGATGGCAAGAACGTCACGGCGATGGTCGAGATCTACAAGGAACCCCAGGACTTGATCAATCGCATGGAGCGCGGCCTGGTGCTGATCTGGCTGGCCACGGCCCTGGGCGGCGGCCTGATTTATCTGGGGCTTTACTGGATCGTGCGTCGTGCAGCGATCCTGCTGGCGGTGCAACAAAAGCAGCTGATCACCAACGAAACTTTTGTCGCCCTGGGAGAGATGTCGTCGGCGGTGGCTCACAGCCTGCGCAATCCGTTGGCGACCATTCGCTCAAGTGCCGAACTGGCGCTGGAATTCGACAGCGGCCCGGCGCACAAGAACATCAATGACATCATCGGCCAGGTCGACCGCATGTCAAAGTGGGTGCGTGAACTGCTGCAGTCGTTGCGCCCACTCAGTGACGAGGCCGAGCCAGTGAACCTGGTGGCCGCGCTGCATGACAGCCTGATGTCCTACGAACAACAGATCGCCAAGGCCAAGATCACGGTGGTGTTCGAACCCAAAGAAACGCCGATGGTGTTGAGCCAGCAGGTACAGCTCACGCAAATCCTCAATAGTTTGCTGGCCAATGCGCTGGAGGCCATGGACGACGGCGGTACGCTGATCATCACCCTGGAACCGACCGACGCTCAGGGCGTCTGCGTGGTAATCGGTGACACGGGCAAAGGCATGACTGAAGAACAGCGCACCATGGCGTTCAGGCCGTTTTTCACCACCAAGCAGGGCGGACTCGGGGTCGGGCTGGTGCTGGTCAAGCGGATCATGGAACGATTTGGTGGTTCCGTGAGGCTGAACAGCCGCGAAGGCGAGGGCACGCGCGTCCGTTTGTCGTTCAGGCGGATTCCCTGACAATGGGTGTGAACTTCCCCCGCTAGCGGGTGCCATTCCCCAGTCGTTTCCCCAAGTCATGGCAAATTGATGTTGATAAGCCATTGTTTCAGCGTGCATTAACATCTCGTTACAATTTTGGCGAGGTAATTGCAAAACCCTCATCACCCCCTTCACGCATACGAGGCGGCTGGTGATGAACAGAAAAGCGCGGTATCCCTTCAAGTGGTTCGGCCTGTTGACGCCCCTGAGCGTCTTGCTATCGATGACGCTAAGTACAGGGACGTTGCGCGCCAGCCCAATCGACGACGAGCGACAGCCAGAACCAACCGATCCTTCAGCGTATTACGACGAACCGGCCGACAAGGCGGGGGCGTTGAACGCCATCCTGACCATGCCGGAGGCCAACGAAGATTCCTTCGATTTGCCTGACGACACTAAAGGCTCACGGGATACCACGCGAGTGGAAAACGTGCTGCCGCCCACCATGCAGACCAGTTTCAACTACCCCACCAATGGCAAGCCCAGCCCGTTGTTCGGCGCTCAGCCGTTCACTCAGCAATTGGTACTGTTCGAAGAATTCGGCCCGGAAAAACTCGACCCCACCACACCCTCGGCACCCTTGCCGTTTCCTCCGGCGGCCATTGGTCCATTACCGGCGCAGGACCCCACCAGCGCCGCCCGCAGTGCGCCTCCCGGTCCGGCCCTTGATGCGTTTTTACGCCAGCCGGGGCTGACACCGTTCCCCAGCCAGTATTCCAACGTGGTGGACCGCAACCCGTGGCAGGCGCAGATCGAATACTTCCTCAATCGCCATATCGGTTCGTCGGCGGAAGGTCGTCCGCCAGGAAAGGGCTGGTCGCATCAGCGCTGGAACGAGTTCTACCCGCAAGCGGCCTACAAGACCGTGCAGACCGGTGCGCGAATCAACGGCGGCCTGCGCGACCCACTGCAACGGCACGGCTATGCCTTGGGCGAATTCGGCCCCGGTGGTCTATATCACAACGTCGCCGGTGTGCCGGCAACGGATGGCACCGCCAAAGGCGTCGACCCGCGCTTCCATCCGAACATGCCGGTGCAGAACCACAACTCGGTGTGGACCTTCGACGGCACCCTGCCGCCCAAATTGCTGATGGTCCGCTATGGCCAACCGGTGCTGATGCGCCACTACAACGGTTTGCCGATCGACCCGTCGGCGAACATGGGTTTTGGCCTGCACACCATCAGCACCCACGAACACAACGGCCATGCACCGGCGGAAAGCGACGGCTATGCCAACGCGTTTTTCTTCCCAGGGCAGTATTACGACTATCGCTGGCCGATCCAGTTGGCCGGTTACGACAGCATCAACACCGACGCCCATGATCCCCGCGCAGCATTCCCTTGCTCGCCGGGTGAAACCCTGTGGACCAACGACGTCAACCCCAGCCGCAAGATCTGCGAAAACGGCACGATCAAGATTCGCGGCGACTGGCGCGAAACCATGAGCACCCACTGGTTCCACGACCACATGCTCGATTTCACCGCGCAGAACGTCTACAAGGGCAACGCGGCGATGATGAACTACTACAGCGCCCTCGACCGTGGCAACGAATCGGTGAACGACGGCGTCAACCTGCGTTTCCCCAGCGGCAGCGCCTTGCCTTGGGGTAACCGCGACTACGACGTCAACCTGGTGTTCGCCGACAAGGCCTGGGATGCCAATGGTCAGCTGTGGTTCAACCCGTTCAACACGGACGGCTTCATCGGCGACCAGATGCTGGTCAACTGGCAGTGGAAACCGACCCTGGACGTACGCGCCCGCAGCTATCGCTTGCGCATGCTCAACGGTTCGGTATCGCGTTACTTCAAGCTGGCGCTGGTGCGTGAAATCAAGGGCACCAGCGGCGAGTTCCAGGGGCCAAAAGGATCGGGTGTGTCCTATGCCCGCGTGCCGTTCCACATGATCGGCAACGACGGCAATATCATGGAACACAGCGTGCCATTCGACGGCACCATGGACCTCGACGCCGACGGCGATAAACAGAACCACAACGCCATCCTGCCGACCCAGGGCATTGCCGAGCGCTTCGACATCATCGTCAACTTTGCGAAAAACGGCATCAAGCCAGGGGACAAGATCTTCTTCGTCAACCTGCTGGTACATGACGATGGCAAAGGCCCGAAAGAGCCGGTGTCGCTGGCCGACGCGCTCTCCGAAAACTACAAAGCGGTGATCAAACAAACCAGCAAAGGGCCGATGTGGGACAAGGGCGATCCGGCGATAGGCAAGGTGTTGCAACTCAACGTCAAGCCTTACACCGGCCAGGACCTGGCCATGGACCCGGCAGCCTACGAGCCTGCCAAACCGGGCAAGGCTGAAGGCCTGGTGATGATCCCGCTGAAAATCCACCGCGACAACGCCGCCGACAAGGCGCTGCTGGCCAAGGCTCGCCACCGTACTTTCATCTTTGGCCGTTCCGACGGCACCGATCAAGCACCGTGGACGGTCAAGACCGATGGCGGTTTCGGCTTCCACATGGACCCTCGTCGCTTGAACGCCTCGACCCAGTTGAACAGCGGTCCCACCGATGCCGGCGCTGCCGGGTTCGGCACCCTGGAAGTGTGGAACATCAAGGCCGGCGGTACGGGCTGGAGCCATCCGGTTCATGTGCACTTCGAGGAAGGGATCATCCTCAGCCGTGGCGGCAAGGCACCACCGGAATGGGAAAAATGGGCACGCAAGGACGTGTACCGCATCGGCTCGGAAAAGGATGGCCTGGACAGCGTCGAGATGGCGATCAACTTCCGCGAATTCGCCGGGACCTACATGGAGCACTGCCACAACACCCAGCATGAGGACAACTCGATGCTGCTGCGTTGGGATATTGAGAAGCCCGGTCAATTCCAGTTGATGCCAACACCGCTGCCCAGCTGGGATGGCGTGCGCTACGTGAACTCTGCCGCGCTGCCAACCTTCCGCACTGGCGATGGCTTCGGCCCGAAAGTGACGGTCAAACAATGAACCGGGAGGGTGTCGACATGAAGTTGCATACACCACGTACACGCGCTCTGGGCATGCACCTGGTGCTGATCCTGGTGACCAGCGTGTTGGCCAGTCGGCTGCTGGTCGCCAACCAGGCGCCGTCGACACCCGCTCCGGTATCTGCTCCTGTTTCTGCTCCTGTTTCAGAGTCTGCCACCCCGTGGGGTGGCGATTATTTTCCCAACACCTTGTTGACCGATCAGAACGGTCAGCAGGTGCATTTTTTCGATGACCTGATCAAGGGCAAAGTGGTGGTGATCAATTTCATCTTCACGTCCTGCAGCGACTCATGCCCGCTGGAAACCGCGCGCCTGCGCCAAGTGCAGAAATTGCTCGGCGACCGGGTCGGCAAGGACATCTTTTTCTACTCCATCAGCATCGATCCCTTGAGCGATACACCGGAAGTGCTCAAGGCCTATGCGCAACGTTTCCAGGTCGGGCCGGGCTGGCAATTTCTCACCGGGGAATTCGCCGATGTCACCGAGCTGCGGCAAAAACTCGGGCTGTTCATCGAAGGCGTCGACAACGGCCGCAGCAAGGACCACAACCTGAGCCTGATCGTCGGTAATCAGCAAACGGGACGCTGGATGAAAGCCTCGCCGTTCGAGAACCCCTGGATACTCGCCGATCAATTGGCAAACACTTTGCATAACTGGAAACAGCCGAGCATTGGCGAAAGCTACGCGAACGCGCCGGAAATCCGCCCACCGAGCAATGGGGAAGAATTGTTTCGCACCCGTTGCGCGTCGTGCCACAGCCTCGGTCCGCAGGACGGGCAGGGCATCGGCATGCGCAGCATCGGCCCGGACCTGATTGGCGTGACCCGCCAGCGTGATCCGGCCTGGCTCAGTCGCTGGATTCAGGAGCCGGACCGCATGCTCGCGGAAAAAGACCCGATTGCTGTGGAGATGTTCGAACGTTTCAACAGGATCCCGATGCCCAACCTGCGCATGGATGAGCACTCCGCGCAGTCGATCATCGAATACTTGCAGGCTGAGACCGACCGCCAGCATCCACCGGTCGCGCCGTTGGCCGCCGGCAACGACGAACCGGAACATCATCACGCAATCGCGGCGCCGAACACGACGCAGGTGCAATAGTGGCGAAATACTTTCATTGGTCCGTCTGTCGCGAACAATGCCACCTACACTGAACCGAAACACGGCTGAAAAGGCTAGATCACCAGCATCCAGGACAATGTCATGCAGACACTGGAACAACAAAAAATACCTGCGCCGACGACAACGGCAGCAGAGAGCAAGGGGTGGCGTCCGCCGTTCAATCTTGTGCGCTGGTTTTCATTGGCGAGCTTTTTCATCATCGCCGGTGTGGCATTGGGGCTGGGCTACATCTCCACGCGTTTTGTGGTGGAGGAAAGTATCGAGCGTGACTCGATGCTGACCGCGCAATTTGTTCAGGCCATCGGCGAAGCGGAAATTCGCCATGCCGCGATTTCGCCGAAACGCACCATGGGTGAAATGCTCGACCCGCGCCAGGACAACGCTTATCCCGATGTCGATCCGGGGGCGCGCGCCGCTTCGCGCATCGAATTTCTCGACCATGTCGAGCATCTGCCGGACATTCTGCTGGCCACGGTGTACGCCCTCGATCGCACCGTGGTCTGGTCGACCAACCCGGAACTGATCGGTGTGCACATCGAGGACGATGACGAGCTGGACGAGTCCTTCGAAATGAAAGAAGCGGTGTCCACCAGCTACCACGAAATCGATGAGGAGCGTCCCGAGCAACGCTTGCTGCGTGAGCCGCAATACCTGTTCATCGAAAACTACATTCCGATGTTCAACGCCGACAAAAGCAAAGTGATTGCCATGGTGGAAATCTACAAGGAGCCGGCGGATCTGGTGGAGCGCATTCAGCGCGGCTTCAAGGCGATCTGGCTGGCAACCCTGATCGGCGGCGCGGTGATTTACCTGGGGCTGTTCTGGATTGTGCGGCGCGCGGCGATGTTGTTGCAGAGTCAGCAGAAACAACTGATCGCCAACGAGACGTTTGTGGCCCTCGGGGAAATGTCCTCGGCAGTCGCCCACAGCCTGCGCAATCCATTGGCGAACATCCGTTCCAGTGCTGAACTGGCCCAGGAAATCGCCAGCCAGACCGCGCAGAAGAACATCGGCGACATCATCAGTCAGGTCGACCGTATGTCGCGATGGGTTCGCGAATTGCTGGTGTCGTTGCGGCCGGTCAATGACGACTCGGAAAGTGTGGATCTGGTACTGGCCATCGACGACACCCTGAGTGCCTTCGAACCGTTGATCAAGCGATCGAACGTCGAAGTGAGCTTCACTCCCAAAAGCGTACCGCCGGTCGTCAGCCAACAGGTGCTCCTGACGCAAATACTCAATAGCCTGTTTGCCAATGCCCTGGAAGCGATGCCCAAGGGTGGGGTGTTGAGTATCGATCTCGAATCGCCGACGCCAGGCCAGGTTTGCATGATCCTCAATGACACCGGCAAGGGCATGACCAAGCAGCAGCAACAGATGGTCTTCAAACCGTTCTTCACCACCAAACAAGGAGGGTTGGGCGTTGGCCTGGCCCTGGTTAAAAGAATAATGGAGCGTTTTGAAGGCTCGGTCGAACTGACCAGCCAAGAGCAGGAAGGAACCCGCGTCAGTCTCAATTTTAAAGTGGCAACGGGAGGGGAATATGGAACACAGCATTCTGCTGGTCGAGGATGATGAACTCCTCGCCGAGAATATTCAGACCTACCTGGAGCGCAAAGACTTCGAGGTGACGGTCTGCCACTCGGCTGAAGACGCACTGGAGCAGTTGGTGACTTTCGTGCCTGACGTGGTGCTCACCGACAACTCATTGCCAGGCATGAGTGGTCACGACCTGATCCAGAAGCTGCGCATCAGCGCACCGGATCTGAAAGTGATCATGATGACCGGCTACGGCAATGTCGAAGACGCCGTGGTGGCGATGAAGGAAGGCGCATTCCATTACGTGACCAAACCGGTGGCCTTGCCGGAGCTCAAGCTGTTGCTGGACAAGGCCCTTGCCACTGACCGGATGGAGCGCACGCTGTCGTTCTATCAGGAACGCGAAGCGCAGAAATCAGGCGTGCAGGCATTGATCGGCGAATCAGCACCGATGCTTTACCTCAAAGGCACCATCGCCCAGTTGCTGGATGCCGAGCGGCGGATGGCCAACACCGATCTGCCGCCCGTGCTGGTAGAAGGCGAGACCGGCACCGGCAAGGAACTGGTGGCGCGGGCGCTGCACTTCGACGGTCCGCGTGCCAAAGGCCCGTTCATTGAATTCAACTGCGCGTCGATTCCGTCCAATCTGGTGGAGTCGGAGCTGTTCGGTCACGAGAAGGGCGCCTTCACCGACGCCAAGGACCGCCGCACCGGGTTGGTGGAAGCGGCCGATGGCGGCACGCTGTTTCTCGATGAAGTGGGGGAGATGGACCTGCTGCTGCAAGCCAAGCTGCTCAAGCTGCTGGAAGACCGGACCATTCGCCGGGTCGGCTCGGTGAAGGAGCGCAAGGTCAATTTGCGGGTGATCAGTGCCACCAACTGCAACCTCGAACAAATGGTCCAGCAGGGCAAATTCCGCCGCGATCTGTTTTTCCGCCTGCGCATCATCTCGATCAAGGTCCCGCGCCTGTATGCCCGGGGTAACGACGTGCTGCTGCTGGCCCGACACTTCCTGGCAACCCATGGCAAACGTTATGGCAAGCCGAACCTGCATTTCAGCGACCAGGCCGAAGAGTTGCTGCTCAGCTACAGCTGGCCGGGCAACGTGCGTGAATTGCGCAACATGCTTGAGCAAACCGTGCTGTTGGCGCAAAGCGACACCATCGCCGCCCATCAGTTGAACGTCTGCCTGAGCCTGGTGGATGAGCCGCCGCTGTTTCAGCACGAACCTGCCCCCAGCGAGCCGCGCCCAACCTACAACGGCAATGAGTCGATGAACCTGCCGGAAGTCGAACGCGACATGGTGCGCAAGATGCTCGACAAAACCGACTGGAACGTCACCAAGTCCGCACGGCTGCTGGGCCTGAGCCGCGACATGCTGCGCTACCGGATTGAAAAACTCGGCCTCGCACGGCCGGATAAGCGGCAGTGGTAGGAAAGGGGCAGCTTCAAGCTTCAAGCCTGGAGCTGCAAGCAGGAGCGGCGAGTTACAAGGCCGGGTCCGGCGCGCTGCGACAGGCCTGCATGCAGGTAGGGTCGACGACCTCCTGGTTAACGTAGACACCGCGTTCCGGGTCGTAGAAGCGGATGAACACACGAACGGTCGCATCCGCCACCGTCGGCAATTGGGAGTCAGAGAACACGTGCTGGCTCGAAACCGGAATGAAGTCCCCCGGCGATGTCGGGATGTACGACCCAGGCGGAACGGTGTTGATGGACGGCGGCGAGGGGTGGGCGAAGGGTTGGTCTGACCCGTAGTAATGAAACTCGGTGTTTGATTGATCGGTTTGCATCAAGCTGTCGTCCGCCTGGGCCCAGGTGGCAGAAAGGCTGAGGGCAAGCAATAGCGTCTGTACGGCTTTGTTCATGGCAACACCTGCGACGTCGGTTTTCGCGCATTTCCCCAAGGTGATTAACTATAGCGCTCCGGTGGAGGAGCGTTGGTTGGGTGGGCCAGTGGTCTACCGCAGAACAAGCGCTCAGAGATCTGAGTGATTGATGATATGGCCCGGCTGAGCGTAGAGATTGATGCCAAGGGCATGAATCACCTTTAAGACCGTATCGAAACGTGGCTTCGCACCTGGTGCGAAGGCCTTGTACAGACTTTCGCGCCCCATACCGGAATCTTTGGCGACCTGTGTCATGCCACGGGCTTTTACCACGTAACCGATAGCGCGAAGAAACTCCTCGTTGTCACCGTCGGCCAGCACCTGGGAAAGGTACTCGCTAATGGCTTCGTCACTGTCGAGCAATGATGCCATGTCGAAAGTAGTCAAAGTCTGGCTCATGTTTAAACCTCCTTTGCCAATTTTTTTGCACGTCTGATATCAGCGCTTTGTGATGATTTGTCACCACTCGCCAATAAGACAATGACGACGCCGTTTCGCATCGTGAAGTAAATTCGGTAGCCGGCACCGACGTCTACGCGCATTTCTGAAACCCCATCGCCTACTGGCTTGATATCGCCGAGATTTCCAGAAGCGGCGCGGTCAATACGACGAGCTATTGCAACCTTAGCCCGCAAATCGCGAACTGAGGTATGCCATGCCACGAAAATGCCGGTTTGCTGAACAAGATAATTCATTGTTCGAATGTATCCAAATGGATACGAGCGAGCAGTCAGACATTTCCTTGGTTACTTCAGGCATTTCTGCGAAGTGTGTAGGTGGCAAGAATCTTTCGAAGGGGGAAATCTTAGGCGCAATGGCGCGGCCCCCTTTACTCCATCACCGTCTCGGTGCCGCTGCTGACAACTTTCCCCGCAACTCCATAAGCAACCCTCGGAACCCCCGGCAATCGCTGTTCCAGCAGCGCGCTCAAAGACTCGCCCTGATCCAGATAAGCATCGCCAAAATCGGCGCCGAGTTGATTGGGGTGGGCAACGATTTCCAGAATGCCGTCGCAGGGTGGGGCGGCGTGGCGCAAGTCTTGGGGGGTGCAGACGTAGTCGGCAGTGGCGCCCGCCAGACTGTTCAAACGGCGGTTTAGCAGATCCTTGAGGACGCGTTTCGGCAGGCTCTGGTTTTGCCCCAGATTGCGCGCCAGCCGCACGGGAATCCCTTGGCGTGCGGCGAAGCGTGCGACGATTTCACCGATGGGCCAAATGTTGTGCACTTGTTCATGGGAGTCCAGGTGACTGGGGCGCAGGCCGTTGTCCAGGCAGCGTTGCCATTGGGCTTCGAGTTCTTCCGTGACTGCATGACGATCCTCGCGACTCAACCAGAAGCGGCGGCGGGACAGGTTCAGGTCGAATGCGCCGGCAACGTCGCAGAAGGTCCGGCGCGTGAGAATGCGCCGGCTCAACGGGCGGCCACTGCTGAGGTTGAAGTGCAGGCCGATGCGCCCCTCCAGCAACGGATGCAGGGCCAGGGAACACGCAGCGTCAAAGGCCGGCATGTTGGCCATGATGGTGGCGGAACTGATGATCCCGGCCTGGAACGCTCCCAGAATCACCGCGTTTTCACCGGCACTGAGGCCGAAATCGTCAGCGTTGACTATGACTTGGTGAGGCATATTCGTCCCCCATGAAGGTTGGATGGTCGCCGTCGCTATGCAGTTTGATGGATCAGAAATGAGACTGTCAGAAGGGTATAGACCAGCGTCAGGCAACCGCGTCAGTCAGTTGAGCCGTTACTTCGGCATGAAATGGGGGCAAGTTGCCATCAAGCTCTTGCCCTGTCTGGGTTTGCGCGGATGACGAGGGAGTCTGAAGATTTTCAGCAAACCGATAGACGGTAAAAAAGCCTTGAAATACAAGGTGTTCAGAGTCTCTAAGCGTCAGAATCGAGGCGATTTATTTTTGACGGTTTCAGCGTTACAGAGAGCCTTCAGTCTTCTGTCGGCTGTCCCACCGCGTCCGATATACCCCGGGCGCACACCCCAGCCAACGCAGACACGCGCGATTGAAACTCTGTACATCGCTGTAGCCCAACCGATCAGAAATCTCTACCAGTTCCAGATCCGCTGCCTGCAACAAATCTTCAGCGCGACACCGCCGATACTCATCGAGCAACTCGGAAAAACTCCAGCCCAATGCCTTCAAGCGTCGAGCGGCGGTGCGTTCGAGCAAATGATGGCTAACGCAAAACTGCTGCCACTGGGCGCCGGCGAGGTCGGCGATCAAGTGATCGCTGACTTGCTCCAGCAAAGTCGGTTCGCTGTTGCGCCGGGTTTGCTCAAGCAGTTCCACCAGGGTCTGTTCCAGCTCATGGTTGCCGGGTGTCAGCGCGGTAACGAACAGCTGTGGATCGAGGTGAATCGAATGCTGCGCCGCCGCCCAATGCACCGGTACGCGGAACGCCTGCTCATGCTGTTCAGGATGGGCGGAACGCGCGGTGGCCAGATCGACGCGCAGGATCGGATCGCGCTCCAGGCCACTGGCCAGGAACTTACGACGTAGCATGCTGCACAGGCTGATGAGGATGTAATCGGCAATCGGTGCGCTGGCTTTCACGCTGCCGCAATCGAGCAGGCGCAGTTCGACGCCGCCGTCATGACGCACGACCCGCGCCTGGAAATGCCCATTGAAGAACGGAAAGAATCGCTCGAAATACTCACAAGCACTTTCCAGCGATGCCGCCACGTCGAACAGGTAGGTCAGGCCATTGGTGGCGGTCGAGACGAAACGCCGGCCCGCCGCCAGCCCGATCAGCGGATCACCCGTCTGCTCCAGCGCGAACGCCCAGAAGCGTCGCGACAGGAACAGCGGAACCCGCATGAATGGCGTGCGCAACTCGAACAAACTGCGGTGGAACAGACGTTCAATGGTCTCCCGGGCAATGCCACGGGCGAGCAATTCCTCGATGGCCGGCAACAAGGTCGGTGCATAAAACGCGTTGGGTGAAGGCTGATCGCTTTTTGTCATGTAGGGCTCACAGCTTGTTTGGTAACACTGGTTAGGCTGCCCGACGTTAAGCGATTTGCCGGAGCAAGACCATGCTTGATTTACGCCAGCTCGACCTGAACCTGCTGCTCGCCTTCGACGCGATTTACCAGCAACGCAGCGTCACCCGTGCCGCCGAGGTGATGTGCCTGTCGCAACCGGCCATGAGCAATGCACTACGGCGCCTGCGCGAACTGTGCGGCGATCCGCTGTTCATCAAAAGCCGTTTGGGCGTGACGCCGACGCTGGTCGCGCACCGACTGGCCGACTACGTGCGCGCCGCCCTGGAATCGTTGCGCGATGGTTTGCGCATGATTCCCGCCGCGCGCCAGAACAATCCATTGTTGCGCATCAGTTGCCTGGACTGCCTGCAACCGGTGCTGCTCGATGCGCTGCTCGAATCCCCCCATGCCGATTGGCAGGTGCGCTATTTTCAGCCACGTCGGCGCGACGCGTTGCAGGAACTGGCCAGCGGCAAGCTGGACATCCTGATCGACCTCGACCAGCCCCTGGCAGGACTGGCCGGCTTGCATAAACAAGTGCTGCCTGCCGATCATTACGTGTTCGCCTATGGCGCAGCACTGCGTGAGCCGCCGCGCACCCTTGAGGCTTACTTGCAGCAACCGCAAATCCAGATTTCCAGCCGTCGCGACGGGCTCAGCCCGGTGGACTTGCACCTTGGCTTGAAAGGCCTGCGTCGCACGCTGGCGGTGAACACCCAAAGCACATTGGCTGCCCGGGTGATGGCCGATCGGCAACCGTTCGGCATGAGCCTGCCGAGCCGCGTCGCCAGTGTGCTGGGCTTGCAGCAAGTGCCATTGCCGCTGGATGAACCGGTGCAATTGAAACTGGCGTTGTACATCGAGTCGCGCTACCGCTTTGAACGCAGCCGGGAGGAGGCGATGCATTGTTTGTTGCGGGCCTTGGGTGAGCCACGGGCGTTGCAATCGGTGGCACGCCGCGCCTAATACATCCGACAGATGTTGATGGCCTGTTGATCATTTGTGGCGAGGGAGCTTGTCGGATCGCCGCACCGTTCCGCTCGGCTGCGCAGCAGTCGCAGAATCTTGGGGTCGCTTCGCAACCCAGCGCGAGCGAGCTCGCTCGCCACAAAAAAAACATTTGTCGCGGACTTTATGTTTGATTCACCGCCAGCAAACGCTGGTCGACTTGCATAATCGCTTCAACCATCGCCAGCGCCGCCGGTGTCAGGGAATAACCGACACGACTGACGATGCCGTAGTGCAGCTGCAAACCGGGATCGTCCCGGGGAATGTCGGCAAAATCCAGCAGCCGTATCAGGCCTTGATCGACCATTTCGGCGAGGGCTTCCAGGGTGGCGATGCCCACCGCGTCGGAGCGCATCACCACGCGGCAAATGGCATCGAACTGCGCGCATTCAACGCTGGGGTTGAAGTCCGGTTCGCCCTGCACGTCGGCCAGGATCTTGCGGATCATCGGCGGAATGCGCGTTCCAACCACGGCGTAATCGAGCAGGGCGCGCAGCGACAGGTTTTCGCGGTCGGCCAAGGGGTGATCGACGCGGCAAAAAAATCGTCCGGACCGTGGCCGCAGCAATTGCACCTGGTACTGCGGATCGCCGGTGAAGTAACGCGCATCGGCGACCAGAAATTCGATCTGCTGCTCACGCAACCACAGCGCCAGTTGTTCCCAGTCACCGAGCTGGAAGCGGGTGCGGATCGCCGGATGCGCCTGGATGAACTGCGCCAGCGCCTCGGGCACCAACAGCTGCGCCGGATAAGGGCCGCTGCCGAAATACAGCTCGCCGCCGGTCAGGCCGTTGTATTGCGTCAGTTCGTTGTGCAGCGCCTGGCTCCCGGCGAGCAGACGCCGGGCGTGCTGAAGCACCAATTCACCCTGGCCGGTCAGCCGAAATTCGCGGCTGCTGCGCTCCACCAGTGCGCAATCGAGATCGCGTTCCAGGGTTTGAATGCTGCGACTGAACGCTGGCTGGCTGAGATTGATCGCCTCGGCGGCGCGGCCGAAACTGCGGTAATCGGCCAGTGCGACGAGGTGGCGAAGCTGTCGTAGATCCATCATGCGTCTCCTGCATTCAGCGGATACTTTTAATGCATTTGATCGATAACATAACCGCTGGCATAAGTACACGCCAGCCCACTTGTTGCCGTCCGCCATGCTCAGTCAAACCTTCGCTTCCAGCGCCTTCACCCGCACCATTCTCAGCCATGCCCAACAGTCCGGCCTATGCCAGGACCAGTTGCTGCAACGGGCCGGGATTTGTCTGTCGTTGCTGGATGGGCAAGGGTTGCGCGTGCCGGCGCATCTGGTCGAGCAATTGTGGAGCGAGTGCGAAAGCGCCGGGGTCAGTGCGACGTTTGGCTGCGAGCTGGTCAACGGCATGGCGACCAATTGTCTGCAAGGCCTGAACATTCTGCTCGACTCCGCTGCAACCCTGCGCGCCAGCCTGGCCTGTTTCACCGAGTTCCTGCCACGGGTGACCAACTATGTGCTGGCCGAACTGGAGGAAGACGATGGACAGGTTCGCTTGCACCTGCGCGGCGCTCATCAGCAGCCGCACTTTTTCGGCTTGGATGCGGCGACATTGACTCTGGTGCGCAACATTGCGCGACGACTTGGCCGGGCGCCGGGGGAGGTGTTTCTTGGCGTGACTTTGACGCCGGAGCAGGCGGCTGGCGAGTGGTTGCGCAGTGTGGGCATCGAGGTTCGTGAAGGTTCACATCCTTGCCTGACGCTGCCCGTGGCGTGTCTGGACGAGCCCTTGTTGGGGGCTAATCCGTTTTTGCATCAGAGCATTTTGCGGCACTGGCAAACCGAGGCGGCGCAGTACAACCGTAGCGACAGTCTGGAGATGGCGCGGCATTGGTTGACGGCGGGGGATCAGCCGATCGAGCGGATTGCCGAGCGTCTTGGGTATCGTCAGCCGAGTAATTTTATTCGGGCGTTTCGCAAGCAGTTCGGGATTACGCCCAAGCAGTTTCGGTTGGGGTTGTAGGGGCGGTTTTACTGCTGACTTGGTTTCGAAGTTGTCGCTGGTCTTTTGTGGGAGTGAGCCTGTTCGCGATGGCTTTATGTCAGGCGACTAGGGTTTTTGAAAGTGTACATATCCGTTTTTTTGTAATGGCGGCTTATGGTTCCGCTCTTACAGCGGGTCACTTTGGAAAAGCGCCAAAGTAACCAAAGCGATTTGCCCCTTACGTTCGGTGCCTCGCTGTGGCTCGGCATGCCCTCGCTCCGGTCCTGCTCCGTGGGCCCGCCGCCATCGGCCGTCCATGGCCGGGGGCGGCTACCGCGGCATCCCTGCCGCGGTGCCCACTGCGCAGAACCTCCACTCGGCCTCACGAGGGGGCGTACACCGCAACAGCACCGCGAGGCGAGCTAACGCTCGACCTCGTTGTTCGGTGGTGTACGCGTTCACCCTGTAGGAGCCGGCTTGCTGGCGATGGCATTCGATCAGGCGATCAATGTGTCGACTGACCCTCCGCTATCGCTGGCAAGCCAGCTTCTACAGGTGATCGGTGGCAGGCCCCAATTCCGAGTCCACATGCCGTTGCCGTTGCCGTTGCCGTTGCCGTTGCTTTGGCTTTGGCTTTGGCTTTGGCTTTGGCTTGTGACCTTGATCTACCTGCCCCTTTCCCAGAGGCCGAACGCAGGCATTGCGCAGGGGGCACCGCGGCAAGGATGCCGCGGTAGCCGCCCCCGGCCATGGATGGCCGATGGCGGCGGGCCCCCGGAGCAATGCCGGAGTGAGGGCATGCCGAGCCTAAGCGAGGCACCGAATGGAGGGGCAAAGCGCTTTGGTTACTTTCGCGCTCTTCGAAAGTGACCCGCCGTAAGGGCGGAACCTTAAGCAGCCATTACCGCAGAAACGGATATGCACACAAACCCTCAAAGCCCCCAATGATTACTTTTTGTCACCCACCGCTTGCGCACCCAAACCCCCACTAAGGCACCGTGACCACGCTGAGTAATCCTGACCGGAGCCTAATAATGATAAAAAAATGCTCGGCCACAGCCGGAGTCCGCCAACGACTCCAACGGCTTGGCCACACCCGCCCGCAACCCCTGGTGCTGGCGGTTCTCGCCGCCATGGCGGGCCCGACCCAGGCGACCACCTTCGACCTCAACGAAGACTGGAGCCTGTCGACCAAAACCACCCTGAGCCTGGGCAGTAGCTGGTCGACGCAAAGCCCCGACAAAAGCCTGATGACCCGCGCCAATGCCCTGCAGGCGCAAGGCGTTCAGGCCAACGGCACCAGCGTCAGCGCCGATGACAACCGGCTGAACTTTGAGAAGGGCGACCCCATTTCGCAGGTGTTCAAGGGCCTCACCGATTTCAGTCTCGATGGCCAGGGCCAGGGTGCGTTCGTTCGCTTCAAATACTGGTACGACCACGCCTACGAAACCCGTCAGGCGCGCTTCAAGGATTTTGACGATTCGGGCTGGGACGACCTGGCGAAGTTCAAGGGCTTCGAGATGCTCGATGCCTATGTCTGGAAAGATTTCCAGTTGGCCGAGCATCCGTTGAACGTAAAAGTCGGCAACCAGGTGTTGTCCTGGGGTGAGTCGCTGCTGATCCAGAACGGCATCAACGTGATCAACCCGCTGGACGTCTCGGCGTTCAACCGCCCCGGCGTGGAAATCAAGGAAGGCCAGTTGCCGGTGGAGATGCTCTCCTTCAGTTTCGGTCTGACCGACACCACCAACCTCGAAGGCTTTTACCAGTACAACTGGCGCCCCAGCGTGCTGGACGGTTGCGGCACGTTCTTCGCCGCCAGCGACGCGATCCAGAAGGGCTGCGGGCCGCTGTACCTGAGCCAGGTGCAGACCGATCAGCAAATGCAGGCCGCCGGGTTGTACGCCACATCCCGGGGCAACGAATCACCGTCCGACAACGGCCAGTTCGGCTTCGCCCTGCGCCAGATGATCCCGGCGCTGAACGATGCCGAAGCGGCGATCTACTTCATCAACTATCACTCGCGACTGCCATATTTCACCCTCGACGCGAAGAACATCGGTGTGCCCGGGACATTCCCCGGTGGCATTCAGGCACCGAGCTACGCCGCCGCGTTTCCGGAAAACATTCGCCTGTATGGCATCAGCCTCAATGGCGTGGAACCCAATAGCGGGATTTCCCTCGCGGGCGAGTTGAGCTATCGACCGAACATGCCGCTGTCGATCAACGCGCCGGACGTCAACGTCGCGGTGATTTCCGGCCCGGCGGGCAGTTCCTGGGTGCAGTTGCCGCCCGGTTTCAACATCAACCGCGGCAGCCGCTTTGACGCGTGGGAGCGCAAGGGTGTCTGGCAGGGGACCCTTTCTGCCACCCAGGCCTTCGATAACGTGTTGGGTGCCACACGCCTGAGCCTGTACGGCGAGGCCGGGGTGGTGCACATCGACGACCTCGGTGACGAACGTCTGGGCCGCAACGCCGCGTTCGGTCGCAGCTCGACGGTCAACGGCACGCCGTGCAACACCGTGGCCTCGGGCGTCACCAATCAGTACTGCACCGACAAAGGCTTCGCCACCGATTGGTCGTGGGGTTATCGCCTGCGCGCCAGCCTCGAATACAGCGACGTGCTGCCCGGCATCAACCTGATTCCGGCCGTCAACTGGCGGCATGACGTCGAGGGTTATTCCTACGATCCGCAAGGGCCGTTCCAGGAAGGTCAGCAAGCGTTGGGCGTGAGCCTGACCGGCGTCTACATGAACGATTACAGCGTGGAACTGGCCTACAACAGCTTCTTCGGTTCCAACGACTACAGCACCCTCGACGACCGCGACTTCGCATCCGTCAGCTTCAAGGCAGACTTCTAAGGAGAACCGTTATGCGTATGCAATTGTGCGTGCTGGCCCTGGCCTGCAGCGTCGGCCTGGCTCAGGCCAAAGGTACCGATCCGGCGCCGCTGGGCAAAACCCTCACACCCATGGGCTCGGAAATGGCGGCCAATGCCGACGGCAGCATTCCGGCTTGGACCGGGGGCCTGGCGAGCAACGCCGGCACCGTCGACAGCAAGGGCGGCTACAGCGATCCGTACGCTGCCGAAAAGCCGTTGTTTACGATCACCGCGAAGAACCTGGCGCAGTACGAGAAATTCCTCAGCCCTGGGCAAATCGCGTTGTTCAAGCGTTTTCCCGACACCTACAAGATGAACATTTACCCGTCGCACCGCAGCGCCAATCTGCCCAAGGATGTGTTGGCGCAGAGCCGCGATAACGTCGCCAAAACCAGCATGGCCGATGGCGGCAACGGCTTGCACGACTATGCGCGGGGCATTCCGTTTCCGTTGCCGACTGAAGGGCTGGAGGTGATGTGGAACCACATGACCCGCTATCGCGGCGGCAGTTACGAGCGCATCAGCAGCGCCGCACTGGTGCGTGAAAATGGCGCCACCAGTTATGTGCGCAACCAGTCGCTGATCAACTTCGCCGACACCGTCGGCGGCCTGGAATCGGGCTCGAACATTCTGTTCATGTTCAAAAGCCGGGTGTTGGAGCCGGCGCGTTTGTCCGGCGAAGCGGTGCTGGTGCATGAGCCGATCGACCAGGTCGCCGAGCCGCGTTCGGCGTGGCAATACCTGCCGGGTCAGCGTCGGGTGCGCCGCGCGCCAATGATCGCTTACGACAACAGCGCCCGTTACAGCAACGGCCTGATCACCGCCGACAACATCGACGGCTACAACGGCGCGCCGGACCGTTTCGACTGGAAACTGGTGGGCAAACAAGAGCTGTTCATCCCGTACAACAGCTACAAGATCGGCAGCCGTGACATCAAGTACGACGACGTGATCAAACCCAACCACGTCAACCAGGACCTGGCGCGCTACGAGAAACATCGGGTGTGGGTGGTGGAAGCCACCCTCAAGCCTGGCGCCCGTCACATCTACGCCAAGCGCCGCTTTTATGTGGACGAGGACAGTTGGCAAATCGCCCAGTCGGACCAGTACGACAGCCGTGGCGAACTGTGGCGCAGCGGTGAGTTGCACGCGATTCAGCAGTACGACCATGGCTTCACCTACAACGTGCTGGAAACCTCTTATGACCTGATCTCCGGCCGCTACTACGCCGGTGGCCTGGCCAACGAAGAAACCGAACCGATGCGCGTCGGCTTCGCCGCCAAGACGGACGACTACACCCCGTCTGACCTGCGACGCTGGGCCAAATAAAACTGACACACCACTGCCCCTGTAGGAGCTGCCGCAGGCTGCGATCTTTTGATCTTGATCTTAAAAATCAAAGTCAAAAGATCGCAGCCTGCGGCAGCTCCTACAGGGAAGCGGTCGGCTTATGTTTATCTGCAAGGAGATCTAACGTGCGCCACTGGATATCCGCACTGGCCCTGGGCGCAAGCCTGGGCACCGTTCACGCTGCAACCCTCGATCAATCCCAGGCAAAGGCGCTGGCCCAAGAGGCTTACGTCTTCGCCTACGCCACCGTCGAGCACGACAAGGTGCTCAGCGCCATCGCCGCCAAACTGCCGTTCAACCGCCTCTACAGCGAGCCGCGATTACTCGGCCCGCAAGACAACAAAGTGGTGTCGCCGAACAACGACACCTTCTATTCCCGCGCCTTGCTCGACCTGCGCGGCGAACCGCAGGTGCTGCAAGTGCCAGCGGTGCAAGGGCGCTACTACAGCTTTCAATTGGTCGACATGCGCACCGACAACCTCGACTACATCGGCACCCGCGCCACCGGCAATCAGGCCGGGCGTTACCTGATCGCCGGGCCGGACTGGCAGGGTGAAGTGCCGGCGGGTTTCAGCGGCGTGATCCGTTCGCCGAGTCGCCTGGTGTTTCTGCTCGGGCGCACCGAAGTCAAAGGTGAGGCCGACCAGAAAGAAGCGGCCAACCTGATGACGGGTTATGCCTTGCAGCCACTGTCCAAAGTGATCGCCGGGACCTCTCCCGAGGTGTTGCCCTCACTGCAATTGCCGGCTTATCAGGACACCAAACAAGGTCCGGCTGAAGCACTGTTCAACACCTTCAATGACCTGGCGCCGTTGCATCAATGGAACGCCAATGAACAAGCAAAGCTCGCTCGCTTTGCCGCCATCGGCATCGTACCCGGAGCAACGTTCACGGCGCCGGCGGGGCTCGCCGATGCAGTCGCCCAAGGCGCCGAAGCCGGTCGTGAGCAGGTGCGCGCCGCGTCCAGTCAGGTCTCGGTGGAGCAACAAGGCTGGTTTCGCTCTCCCGCCAACGTCGGCAAATTCGGCGATGACGATCTGACCCGAGCGGCGGTGGCCTGGCGTTACATCTACGCCAACGATGCGGTGGAAGCGGTTTACCCGATGGCGCTGCACGATGCTCAAGGCCAGGTGCTGGACGGTCGCAAAGTCTATCGCCTGCATTTCCCCGCCGGGCAATTGCCGCCGGTAAACGCGTTTTGGTCGTTGACCCTGTATGACGGCCGAACCCAGTTGCTCTCCGCCAACCCGATCCAGCGTTACGCCGTGGGCGATCGCAGCCCCGACCTGCGCTACGACGCCGACGGAGGGTTGACCCTGCTCCTGCAACCCCACGCACCCGAGGCAACGCAGCAGGGCAACTGGCTGCCAACGCCGGAAGGACCTTTCAATTTGCTGTTGCGTCTGTACCTGCCCAAGGCCGGTGCGCTGGACGGCAGTTATCGCTTGCCGACGATCGAGAGGGTGGAGCCATGAATATGATTTTCAGTCGTCGCCGCCTGTTGGGCAGCATGGGTGTGCTGGGAGGATGTCTGATGTTGCCGCGTGGATTGCTCGCCGCCGATGCCGATGACCTTCGGGGAATTGCCCGGGAGGCGTGGATCTATGCCTACCCGATGCTCATGCACTACCAGACCCTGGAAAAGCAGGTGCTCAACCCGGCTGCTGCGGAGTACGTCGGCGGCTTCAATCGCTTTCGTCACTACAGCGAGTTGTACACGCCGAGCAATCGCGAAATCGTCACGCCGAACAACGACACGCCATACTCCTGGGCCTGGCTCGATCTGCGCAGCGAACCGCAAGTGTTGAGCGTGCCGGCGGTCGCGGATAATCGCTACTACGTGCATCAGTTGGTCGATCAATACACGCATAATTTCGCCTACGTTGGCGTGCTCAGCACCGGTCGCGAAGCGGGGGATTACCTGATCGCCGGGCCGGACTGGCAAGGCCCGACACCGGCCGGGATCAAGGCTGTGCTGCGCAGTGAAACCCAGATCGTCATGGTGCTCGGCCGCACCGGTCTGAAAAACGCCAACGACTTGCCGGCCGTGCGCGCGTTGCAGCAGCAATATCGGTTGCGCGCCTTGCATGAATACACCGGCGCTGCCGCACCCATCGCGGCGCCTGCGATTGCATGGCCGGTCTGGGACAGTAAAACCGGGTTGGGGCCGGAATTTATCGCGGTGCTGAATCAGATCCTCACGCTGTGCCCGACACAACCGTCCGAACAGGCGTTGCGCGAACGTTTTGCCCGTATTGGCATCGTGCCGGGTCAAGGTTTTGATGTCGCCGCTTTACCGGAACAAACCCGCCAGGCATTGAGCGCCGGCATCCAGGATGCCCAGGCGCAGTTGCAAGCGGCGGTGGCGCGGGTGCGGACCACCTTCGGCCTGTTCGGTACCCGCGAGGCGATGCAGGGCAATTACCTCAATCGCGCCGTCGCCGCCCATGTCGGCATCTATGGCAACAGCGTCGAAGAGGCGTTCTACACCGGCACGCGCCAGGACAATCAGGGGCAGCCGTTGCAGGGCGGACGCAGTTATCGAATGCACTTTGCACCGGGGCAACTGCCACCGGCCAGCGAGTTCTGGTCATTGACCCTGTACGACTTGCCGGATCGACAACTGGTGGTCAACTCGATCGATCGTTATTGCCTGAGCAGTCGGGATCATTTACGCATGGATGCGGACGGTGGCCTGACGTTGCTTATGCAATCCTCAACTCCAAAAGAACAGAGCAATTGGTTGCCGACACCGGCGAGCGGGGCGTTTTCGTTGGTCCTGCGTTTGTACGGGCCGGAGCGGCAGGTGATCAAACAGCAATGGCAGATGCCGGTGGTTGAACTGGTTTCTATCTAGCTCCTGTCCCCCTGTGGGAGCGGGCTTGCCCGCGATGGCGGTGTGTCTGAGAAGGTGATGCTGACTGGTATGACGCAAAAGATCGCAGCCTGCGGCAGCTCCCACAGGAAATCGCATTCCAATGTAGGAGCTGCCGCAGGTTCGGGCCGCGTTCGGACGATCTTTTGATCTTTACGGCGTAACGATATTGAACTGCGGGCTGAAGCTATCCAGGCTACCCATCAACTCCCCGAGCTTCTTGCCATTCCCTTGAATCTTGACCAAGCCTTTCTGCATTGCCGTCGGGAAATCCAGTTGTTTCAGACTGATCTGTTCCAGCGTCGCCTTGCTCAGGCTGACACTGGCATCCGCCGCCGGGTTGAGCCCGGAACGATGCGTCAGCACGCCGTTGCGCAGGGTCAGGTTGAAGTCCTGGTGCTGGTCCTCGAAGGTCCAGTTCAGGGTCAGGTCATGGCCGGCGGCTTTTTCGCTGTCGAGCCGAATTGCCAGGAAATCGAAGAACATATCCGGGGTCATCGCCCGCATCATGTCCACCGACACCGAACTGCCAGCATGTTGCGGCACGCCGTTGCGCAGCTCCATCGCCCCGGTCAGGTACATGTTGCGCCAGGTGGCGTTTTCGCTCTGATAGCCCAACTGCTCCAGTGCCTCGGCCTGGGCAGTGCGAGCCGCGACATTGTCCGGTTCGGCAAACAGCAACTGATTGCCCAGTTGCGCGGCCCAGCGATAGTCACCTGTGCCCATGGCCGCGCGCATTTTCTCCAGCACGGCTGCGCCGCCGCCCATCGCCTCGACGCTACGCTTGGCGGTTTCCACTGGCGGCAACGGATTGAGGTTGGCCGGGTTGCCGTCGTAGAAACCCAGATAGCGCTGATACACCGCGCGCACGTTGAAACTCAACGACCCGTAGTAGCCGCGTGTGTACCACTTCTGATCCAGCGCCCCCGGCAGTCTCTTGATCGCATCAGCCACTTCCAGTGGGGTCAGGCCCTGGTTCAGCAGGTGCAAGGTGCGGTCGTTGAGAAACGCGTACATGTCGCGCTGATCAGCGAGGAAAGTGCGGATGCGCTCACCGCCCCAGGTCGGCCAGTTGTGCTGGGCGAACAGCACGTCACTCTTGTCGCCGTAGCGCGCCAGGCTGTTGTCGAGGTATTGCGACCAGGCCTTGGCGTCACGCACTTGCGCACCGCGCGGGGTGAGGATGTTGTGCATCATTTGCGTGGCGTTTTCCGCCATGCAAAGGGCGCGCAATTGCGGCAGGTACAGGTTCATTTCCGCCGGGGCTTCGGTGCCCGGGGTGAGCTGGAATTCCATCTCCAGACCGGCAATGGTGCGGGTCTCCAGTTCCTTGGTGATCAGCTCGGTCGGCGCGATCAAAGTGATGGTGCCGCCGCTTGGCGTACTTTTGCCGAGGCCGGCGTCCACCTGGCCTTTTTCGCCACGGGGCAACAGGCTGCCGAACTGGTATTGCGCGCGGCGGCTCATGGCGTTGCCGGCGAACACGTTTTCACTCATCACGTGTTCCATGAATCCGGATGGCGCAAACACCTTAACCTTGCCGGCCTTGACGTCGGCCTCGTCGATCACCCCGCGCACGCCACCGAAATGGTCAACGTGGGTGTGGCTGTAGATCACCGCCACCACCGGTTTGCGCGGTCGGTTCTGGTAGTACAGATCCAGCGCGGCTTTCGCGGTTTCGGACATGGTCAGCGGGTCGATGATGATCAGCCCGTCCTCACCCTCGATGATCGTCATGTTGGCCACATCAAGGCCACGCACTTGATAGATCTTCGGGCTGACTTCGAACAGCCCGGCATGGGCATTGAGCTGCGCCAGGCGCCAGAGGCTCGGGTTGACCGAGTCGGGGGCCTGGTCCTTGAGCAGGAAGTCATAAGCCTGGACATCCCAGATGACCTTGCCGGACGCGTCCTTGATCTGGCCCTTGAACGGTGCGATCAAGCCTTTGCTGACCGACTCGTAATCGGTGCGATCGCTGAAGGGCAGTTGTTGCAGTACGGCGCTGTTGCTGGCAGCGGTTTGCGCACTGGCCGCGACCGGTTCATTGGCAGCGCTTACCGATTGCGCGAGGCACGCTGTGATCAGGCAAGCCAACAGCCCGCGAGGGCTCAAAGTGAAACGAGGCATGGCGTCTCCGTTTTTTATCGTTATGGTTAGACCAGCCTCGAGGGTAGGGCGGTGGCCCGGCAGGGTTGCAATCAGCGTCGGACAAAAACCATTCAGGGCCGCTATCCTTGGCCCACGCTTATCGAACGGGTTCTCCCATGCTTGAAGTCCACGGCGTCTTCAAAAGCTACGCCACCCCGCAAGGCCCTTTGCCGGTCCTTCAAGGTGTCGACCTGACCCTCAAACCCGGCAGCAGCCTGGCATTGATGGGCGAGTCGGGCAGTGGCAAAAGCACCTTGCTGCACCTGATCGCCGGGCTGGACAAGGTCGATCGCGGCAGCATCCGCAGCGGTGAGCATCGCCTGGAGCAGATGAACGAAGGGCAACTGGCGAGATGGCGGCGCACCGAGATCGGTCTGGTGTTCCAGCAGTTCAACCTGATCGGCAGCTTGCGGGTGGAGGACAACCTGGCGTTTCAGGCACGCCTGGCGGGGCGCCATGACCCGCGTTGGCTGGCGCATCTGGTGCAGCGCCTGGGGCTGGCTGATTTGCTGCGGCGCTATCCCGAACAACTCTCCGGCGGCCAGCAGCAACGGGTCGCGTTGGGCCGGGCCCTGGCGTCGCAGCCAAAACTACTGCTGGCCGACGAGCCCACCGGCAGCCTCGATGAAGCCACCAGCGACGAAGTGCTGAAGTTACTTCTTGAGCTTCTGGATGACAGTTCCACCACCCTGTTGATGGTCACCCACAGCCCCAGCGTTGCGGCGCGACTGGCAGAAAAAGTGGTGCTGCACGGTGGGCGTCTGGCCGATGTGGACGCGCGCTGAGATGCGCATTTTTCTCGAGACATTGCGTGCGCTGCTCAGCCATTGGCGGCAGCACCCGGTGCAGTTTTTCAGCGTGCTGACCGGGCTGTGGCTGGCCACCAGTCTGCTGACCGGTGTGCAAGCGCTGAACAGCCAGGCGCGGGACAGTTATGCCCGGGCCAGCCAGTTGATCGGAGGTGAACCCCAGGCCAGTCTCGGTTCGCCCAATGGCGCGACCTTCGCGCAGCAGTTGTTTGTCGACTTGCGCCGCGCCGGGTGGCCGGTGTCGCCGGTGTTGCAGGGGCGGGTCACGCTCAAGGGGCATGAAGACCAGCGCTTGCAACTGATGGGCATCGAGCCGGTGTCGTTGCCAACCGGCGCCGAGGTCGCCGGGCAGGCATTGGCGATCGAGCAGGTTGTCGAATTTTTTACCCCGCCGGGCAGCACCTGGATTTCACCGCAGACCTTACAGGCACTGGGACTGAAAGAGGGTGAGCGGCCGCTGGCATTGAACGGTCAGACGTTACCGCCGCTGCACGCTCAAGTGGACATGGCACCCGGTGTGTTGCTGGTGGACATCGGTTTCGCCCAGCAGATTCTCGGCTTGCCGGATCAGTTATCACGCCTGCTGTTGCCCAAGGATTTCGTCGCGACACTCCCCGATGCGTTCAAGGGACAGCTCCAGCTCAAGACCAGTGGCGAAGAAAATAATCTGGCGCGCCTGACCGAGAGCTTTCACCTGAACCTCGACGCCCTGGGTTTTTTGTCGTTCGTGGTCGGCCTGTTCATCGTTCACGCCGCGATTGGGCTGGCGCTGGAACAGCGTCGCGGCTTGCTCAGAACGATGCGCGCCTGCGGGGTCAGTGCGCGGATGCTGATCGCCTGTCTCGCCGTTGAACTGGGCGCGCTGGCCTTGATCGGTGGCGTCGCCGGGGTTGTCAGCGGTTACCTGCTGGCCAGCGTGTTGCTGCCGGATGTCGCCGCCAGCCTGCGCGGGTTGTATGGCGCCGAAGTGGCGGGGCAGTTGAGCCTGAGCCCGTTGTGGTGGCTCAGCGGCGTCGGACTGAGCCTGCTCGGCGCCGTGCTCGCGGGCGCCAATAGTTTGTGGCGGGCGGCGCGTTTGCCGTTGCTGGCCCTGGCCGATCCTCAGGCCTGGCATCAGGCTCATGCTCGCTGGTTGCGGCGTCAGGGTTGGGTGGCGGCGCTGGCCTTGGGCATTGCGTTGCTGGCGTTGGTGCGCGGCGACAGCCTGGCCAGTGGTTTTGTGCTGATGGCCGCGTTGTTGCTGGGCGCCGCGCTGGCCTTGCCGGTGCTGCTCAACGCGCTGCTCAACGGGCTGCTGAGTCGCGGTCATTCGGTGCTCGGCCAATGGTTTCTCGCCGATTGCCGCCAACAACTTCCGGCCCTGAGCCTGGCACTGATGGCGCTGTTGTTGGCACTGGCGGCCAACATCGGCGCCGGCAGCATGACCGCCGGTTTTCGTCAGACCTTCAGTAACTGGCTCGAACAACGGCTGACCGCCGAGCTTTACCTCAACCCACAGAACCCGGCCCAGGCTCGGGAGATGTACGACTGGCTCAAGCAACAACCGCAGCTCACGGCGGTGCTGCCCAACTGGCAGGTCGCGATTCAATTGCAAGGCTGGCCGGCGGATGTCTTCGGCGTAATCGATCACCCGACCTATCGCCAGCACTGGCCGTTGCTCGAAGCGCTGGGCGACACGCCTTGGGATCGCCTGGCCACAGACGACGCGGTGATGCTCAGCGAGCAACTGGCGCGGCGCTTGAAGGTGAAACTCGACGATCGCCTGACGATTGCCACCCCCAATGGCCCATGGTCGCCGCGCATCGTCGGGATCTACGCCGACTACGGCAATCCGAAGGGCCACCTGCTGGTCAACGTCAATCACCTGCTGCGCGGCTGGCCGCAACTGACGCCCAACCGCTTCAATCTGCGCATCGAGCCGGCACTGATTGCGCCGTTCGTGACCGCGCTGCAAGCACGTTTTGCGCTGGAGGAAAGCCGCATCGTCGATCAGGCCCGGCTCAAGGGCTGGTCGACGCAAGTGTTCGAGCGCACCTTCGCCGCCACCGCCGCGCTCAATAGCCTGACCCTGTGTGTGGCGGGCGTGGCGTTGTTCATCAGCCTGCTGACGCAAAGCCAGAGTCGTCTCGGGCAACTGGCGCCGCTGTGGGCGCTGGGCGTGACGCGCCGGCAACTGATGCTTCTCAACCTCGGGCAAACCTGGCTGCTGGCGGTGTTGACGCTGGTGTTGGCGTTGCCATTGGGCATCGCCCTGGCCTGGTGCCTGGACACGGTGATCAACGTCCAGGCATTCGGCTGGCGCCTGCCGCTACGGGTGTTTCCGCTGCAATTGCTGCAGTTGATGGGGTTGGCGTTATTGGCGACGCTGCTGGCGTCGGCGTGGCCGTTGTATTCGCTGTATCGCACGCAACCGGCGGACCTGCTGAGGACGTTTGTCCATGAGGATTAAGTTCGGGTTATGCCTGATCCTGGCGTTGCTCGGCGGTTGTGAGCAGTCGACGCCGGATGAAAAAGGTTTCGCCGGGCTGGGCAATCAAGCGACCGCGTTTACGCCGGTAGTGCCCGGGCGCGTATTTTATTTTCCGGCAGATCATGGCCCTCATGACGGCTTTCGAATCGAATGGTGGTACGTCACCGCCAACCTCAAGGATGAGCAGGGTCGCCAGTTCGGCGCCCAGTGGACGTTGTTTCGCAGCGCCTTGAAAGCGACGCCTGAGCAGTCCGGGTGGAGCAATCAGACGATATGGCTGGGCCACGCGGCGGTTACCTCGGATTCGGTGCATCACGCCGCCGAACGCTATGCCCGTGGCGGCGTCGGACAGGCCGGCGTGAACCTGACACCGTTCAATGCGTGGATCGACGACTGGGGTTTCAGCAGTCAGGCCACGGCCGCTGATCCTCTCACCGATCTGCAACTCAGCGCTCGCGACAAGTTATTCAGCTACCAACTGCGACTGACCTCGAATCGGCCGCTGGTGCTGCAAGGGGACAAGGGGTTTAGCCAGAAATCCGAACAGGGCCAGGCGTCGTATTACTACAGCCAACCGTTTTTTCAGGCCAGCGGCATGCTGGAGATCGACGGCAAGCAGTATCAGGTCAGCGGTCCCGCGTGGCTCGACCGCGAATGGAGCAGCCAACCGCTAACCGCCAACCAGAGCGGCTGGGACTGGTTTTCCCTGCACCTGGACAGCGGCGAGCAGGTGATGCTCTATCGCATGCGGCAAAAGGACGGTGAACCTTACCTGACCGGTACGTGGATCGATGCTCAGGGCCAGACGCAGATGCTGAAGGCTGATGATATTCGCCTCACGCCGCAGGACACCGCCAAGGTGGCCGGGCGTTCGATGCCGGTGCGATGGTCGATTCAGATTCCCGGCAAACACCTCGATATTGTGATCAACGCCCTTAATCCCGATGCCTGGATGGATTTGCGCATTCCCTACTGGGAAGGGCCGGTGCGCTTGAGCGGCAGTCATGGCGGACAGGGGTATCTGGAAATGACCGGTTATTAAAAGGATCGCGGTCCCCTGTAGGAGCTGCCGCAGGCTGCGATCTTTTGATCTTCCAATCAACCGGAACTCCTTCCGGCGTCCACCTCTCTACCGTACGAATACCCCTGCTGGAGCTCGCCATGCGCGAAGACCTCACACCCCCCGACCTCGACGCATGGCAACGCCTGTTCGAAGACGAGGCCTATTGGCAGCAGTCCCCGGATTCTTACTTCATGGATTTGCAGCGCCTGGCAGACGATCTGTTGGGGCAGGGTGCCATTGATCTCGAGCAATGGCAGGAGCTGAAGAGCAGGGCGGAGCAATCCCACAAAGACTCACCGGCGATCAACGTAACCCGGGAGCTCGACGATCCCGAAGCCTGAGGACACCCACATGAAAACCACCCCCGACACCGAACACCCCGACGAGCCACGGCCACCCGGAGAAACCGAGCGCGACAACGACGCCTTGCGCCCAACCGACCCGACCCGACGCAAGGAAAGCGGCAAAGGCACCGCCAGCGGTGAATCGACTGCGCAAGAAACTGCGAACACTCCCTGATCAGCGTCTATGCTCATTCGACACACGGTGTTGAACCCGCATTTCGGCGCCGTTTGTCATCATTTATCACAGGGAATGTTCTGCCTATGAAACTTCACGCACTGACTAAAGCCGTCACACTCGCCACCTTGCTGTCCGCCGCCAGTTTTAGCGCCGTTGCAGCAGACATTCCGTTATCCGCCGTCGTGGAAGCTGATCAGATCACCGCCACTGTCGTCTCAGTCGATGCCGCCAAGCATCAAGTGGTTCTCAAGGGGCCGGACGGTCGCGAGGTCCATTTTCAACTAACCGACAAGGCGAAAAACCTCGGCAACCTGAAAGCTGGCGATCAGGTCGACATCAAAGTCGCCCGCTCTGTCGCTGCCTATCTGGACACCGATGTCGACAAAGGCTTGCCAGGCACTACGGAAGGCGTCGGTGAAGCCCGCAACGCGCCGGGTAGCGCCCCTGGCGGCGAAGCTTATCGTCAGGTACAAGTCCAGCTGAAAATCACCGCAATCGATGTGAAGAAAAACCAGGTCACCTTTGAAAATCCGAAAGGGGAGAGCAAAACCATCACTGTCGAAAAACCGGAAATTCAAGCGAAGCTTAAGGACCTGAAAGTTGGGCAAAGCGTCTACGTGACGTATACCGACTTTCTACAAGTGACCAGCAAATCCGGAAGTTGAGTTTTTAGTTCTGCGTATTGATTAACCCTGTACAGGTTTTGTATAGGGTTAATCAATTTCTTTGAACTGACTGGTGGGTTTGGTCACTTGGTCTGAAGAATAATTGGAGCAGTGATCGAGAGAAGATGTGTCTGCAAATTTCATGTTTCAGGCGCGGATTTCTTCAGCGACTTCATTTAAAATACGCCCCGTTCGTCCAGTGTCAGGGCTCCTTACCAGTGCATGGAATGCCGAGGCTTTTGCACTGGGCGAACACTATTCTAAATAGTCATTTCTGTCTGTTTTCCACTTGCCAAACTAAATCGGCCAGCAGTGCTGACCGATATGTAAACCATGGAACTGACTTAGTCCATTTTTGGCTTGCGCCAGTCATCCGATCCCGAAGTTCCGGATGCTACGTGCGTCCAGGTTATGTTGCGATAACTGAAGTGCACATCTTGTAGATGGGTGAAATGCGAGTTTGCCGGGTCCTGGCAGTTATGCATGTAGTCCTTGATGACGACGATGATCGCATCTTCAAGTTTAGTGGTGTAGTAATGCTCCTGGCCTCCTTGACCTTTAGGGCGATACCACTTGATCTCAACGGCAGTCATGCGCTCGCCGGAAGTCAGTGCTTCCAGCAACAGCGGGGACGCTTTGTCGAAAACCTTGGTGATCACGAGGGGTTTGTGAATGCGTTGACCGGTTGTATTACCCGACTGTGGGTCTCGCGGTATCGTGAGTTCGTGGCTGAAACCCTGAACCATGACCTGGTCTTCGTGACCCTCCTGGTAGGTATTGCCAACGGAATCTGCGGTAAATGCTCCGGCAGTGATCAGTCCCTGTTTCTCGCCTGTAACGGACATGTATGCGGGTGTAGCCATGGATGCTCTCCTTGCTAAAGTAAATTAATGCGCCCGAGGGCGATTTCGCTCAGTGGGGGCTGACTATTAACAAGGTCCGTGCCAACAGCCTGAAAGCTGTATAAGTCGTGTAGCCGAGTGTTTTTTCGCAACATTTGACGCTGAAATTCAATGAGGTTTGCGCAGAAAGTTGCACATTCAGCCGCATGGTTTGCGCACCTGATCGAAAGGCTTCACAGGCCGAACGATCAACCCCGTACCAAGGTCTTACGCCAGGATCATCGCGCAGGTTTTTGCGCATCACGGCCACAAGCCACCACCGCAGTCCCGAGACGGAGTGAAGACGACATGAAAATCCTGATGGTTTTAACGTCCCACGATCAATTGGGTGACACCGGCAAGAAAACCGGATTCTGGCTGGAAGAATTCGCTGCACCGTATTACACGTTCAAGGATGCTGGCGCGCAGTTGACCCTGGCCTCGCCCAAGGGCGGCCAGCCACCGCTGGACCCGAAAAGCGACGAGCCAGACGCGCAAACCGAAGCCACCGAGCGCTTTCGCAAGGACCCGGCGGCGCAATCGGCATTGGCGTCAACCGTCCTGCTCGGCTCGGTGAAGGAGGGCGATTACGACGCGATCTTCTATCCGGGCGGCCATGGCCCACTCTGGGACCTGGCCGAAGACCAACAGTCGATCGCGTTGATCGAGGCGTTTTACAACGCGGGCAAACCAGTCGCCACCGTCTGCCACGCGCCAGGCGTCCTGCGGCATGCCAAAGGCCCGGACGGCCAGCCGTTGGTCAAAGGCAAGAAAGTGACGGGGTTCACCAACAGCGAAGAAGAAGCGGTGCAATTGACCAATGTCGTGCCGTTTCTGGTGGAGGATGAGCTTAAGGCCAAGGGCGGGTTTTTTTCAAAGGGACCTGATTGGGCGAGCTATGTGCTCACCGATGGCCTGTTGGTTACCGGGCAGAATCCGGCGTCGTCGCAGGCTGCGGCTGAAGCGTTGTTGGCGAAATTGAAATAGACATAAATCCTGTAGGCGCCCGGCTTGCCGGCGATGGCGGACGTGAAATCGCTATCGCTGGCAAGCCAGGCTCCTACAGTTTTGTGGTGGACTAACGAAGCGCTGCAAAACACTGCTCAATCGAGCGCCGCTGCGTCTCTGCATACAACCCCAACTCATCTATCGTCGAACGCCCCAAGGCCTTTTCAAACGCTTGCTGGTTGGCGTGCACGCCGTAATGGGTTTGCGCCGCATCCCCCAGGTTTGACTGAAAAATCCCTGCGGCACTGACGGGCAGGAAATCTTCGTACACCAACGGTTCAACCCGCAGATAGCCGTCGCTGATCAGATCTTCGAGCGTCGCGGTTTTCAGCTCATGCGCCGCCAAACCTTTTTCCGTCACGAAATAGCGAAAGTACGCCAGTTCCTGTCGGCGCATGCCTTCGTAGGTGTCAGGAAATTCGCTGAAGTGCTGCGACATCAGCGCGTTGTAGCGCGCGGCGTTGGCTTCGTTGGGGAAGTCCTTGAGTTCGTCCCGTGCGGCATTCAGCAAACGGTCGTAAAGCGCTCGGCCTTTCGGCGTAAGGGCGGCGCCGCGTTGTTCGATTTCACCGAAACGGGCGCTATGGCTGCCGCGAGCGTCGGCCTGATCGGTGAAGGCAATCGGTTCGTCGAGCGCCTTGAAACTGGTCTGGCGCAGCAGGATCGGGCATTGACGGCGTGGCGGGCCTTCGATCACCGCTTTGGGGGTGATGCCATGGACGGGCATTTGTGCCTGGACGATGTCGATGTCCAGAGTACGCGGTGTCAGGTGATTGATGTGCGGGCCTTTGAAGGCCACCACATCGGCAATGAGGCGATGTTGGGCGCTGAGCTGCTGGTATTGCTCGGCAGTCACCGTGGCGCTGTGATGCCAGCGGAACGTTTCCAGTGCCTCTTTGACGAATTCGTCAGCCTCTTGCTCGGTCAGGCCGCCGTGGGTTTCGGCGCGGTCGATGAGCGTGAGCGCGGCGGGGGTGAAGATCGAACGCTTGTTCAATGCCGACTGGGCGAAGGCGCGCAATTCCAGGTCTTCGATCAGCTCCAGGCGCAGCAGTGAGGTGAACACCCGGAACGGGCTAATCTGCAACGCCGCTTCATGCACGGCACGGAATGCAGTGGAATGCACCGGCACCCCGGCCGGTGTCAGGTCGTAGTAACCCACCGGTTGCATACCCATCACAGCGAACAGGCGGGCGAGGGTTGCCAGTTCAGCGGCTGTACCGACCCGGATCGCGCCGTGGCGCTCCAGGTCCAGGCGCTCGATTTCGCCGGTGCTGTTCAACTGTCGAGCCACTTGTGGATCGCTGTCCAGCACGTGGCGGTTGGTCTTTTCCACCAACTCCATCAGCGCGCCGTACAGCGGCACTTCTTCGCGGTACATGTCGGACATCGCTTTGGAAAAGCGTTGGCGGATCAGGTCGGGGCTGACGAAACTCGGGTGGTTCATGAAGACAATTCCTGGCGCGGTGACGTTAGGCAAAAGATCGCAGCCTTCAACGTCGCCGACAAACGAAGTTTCTGACGAACTTCATTCTGCAAAGGACTGCATCCTCAATGCAGTCGTTGATCCTGTGGGCTTTCCGAGCGCAGCGATGCCAAAAACTCCCGATACAGGCGCGCCGAACCGGCAGGCGCTTCCAGCATCGGCATATGACCGATGCCTTCCCATATTTCCACCCGCAGATCGGCGATGCCTTTGCTCCAGATAGCCACGCTGCTGACATCGATCAAGCGATCCTTGCGCCCCCAGAGCAACAGCGCTGGCGCCTTGATCGAGGGGAGTTTCGGCTCCATGGGCGGGCTGGCGCGAAAATCACGGAAGATTTCTTCCAGTTCGTCGCGCGACTGTTCGTAGCGATGGGCGATGGCATCCAGCACCACGCGCGGCATCCACGGTGGTTCGGCCATGGTCATGGCATAGAGATATTTGAATTCTTCGCGCGAATTAATCAGGAACGGGTTGTGGCCCTTGGCCAAGTGGCGTTCCAGATCACTGGGTTCCGGCGAGGCGACGCCGGCCGGGTCGAACAGGGCGACCGAGACGATCCGCTCCGGATAGTTGGCCGCGAGCCAGGCGGCGATGTAGCCGCCCATCGAGTTGCCGATCACGTGTACTTTTTCGACGCCGCAAACGTCGAGCAGCTGAATCATCCGCTTGGCTTGCAACGCAATGTCATAGCCGCCGCCAGCCTTGAAGCCGGTTTCACCATGGCCTGCGATGTCGGGAATGATCACCCGGTAATTGCCGACAAAGTGCCGGGCAAAGCGCAGCCAGAGGTTTTTGTCGGCGCTGAAACCGTGCAGCATCAAGACATTGCTGGATGCTTCATACGGCCCGCCTTGCCAGGTCGAGACCGTCATTTCCGAGATGGGCACGACGATTTTGTGCAGCTTGTACAGCTTGGCTTCGGTGGCCACGCTCAAGTCATAGAGCCAGTACCCGATCGCTGGATAGCTTAACCAGCTCCAGGCTGCGAAAACCGCGATTGCGACAACCAATAGGAGCATCAGGCGTCTTCCTTCTAACGGTTCAGGACAAGATGTGATCGGCGGGTTTCAGGGCTCGGGTCAATCGATGAAAGCTGAAACTGAACCCCGGAAACATGGCAATCACATGACCGCTCTTGCTTTGGTACCAACTGTGGCAGCCTCCAGACTTCCACACGGTACGTTCCATTTCTCTATGGATCATTTCAGTGTAGGTACGTTCTGCCTCGGGGCGAACTTCGATGCTGCGCAAACCTTGTGTTTTTAATGTGCGAATACAGTCGAGGATGTAATTCATCTGCGATTCGATGATGAACAGCGCCGACGTGTGGCCGATTCCGGTGTTCGGGCCGGTGACGATAAACAGATTGGGAAAGTCCGGCAGGCTGGTACCGAGGTAAGCCCGGGGATACTCAGCCCAGACATTTCGCAGTTGTGTGCCGTTTTTTCCGGTGACCGGGTAGGAAATCACCCCGTCGGTGGCGTCGTAACCGGTGGACCAGACGATCAGGTCGAGATCGATGTGCTGGCCGTCCTGCATGACGATCCCGGTTTCGTCGATTTCGGCAATGCCTTGTTCGCGGCTGTGCAGCGTCACGTTGCTGCGAGCCAATGCCGGATACAGCGTGCTCGACAGAATCACCCGCTTGCAGCCGATGGTGTAATCCGGTGTCAGTTTTCGCCGCATTTCGGCGTCGGGCACCTGGCGCTTGATAAACCGCAAGGCCTGATGCTGGACCACGCGCATGGCGGGTTTCGAATATTTGAAAGCAATCACCCGGGTTTCGAATTGCCAGTAGATCATCCAGCGCAGCAGCTTGTAGGCCGGTTTCAGCCCCAGCAACCAGCGCTGGAACCGGCCGAACGTACGGTCGGCCCGGGGCAACACCCAATGCGGCGTGCGCTGAAACACATGCAGGTGCTCGACGTCCGGGGCAATCGCCGGAATCACCTGGGCTGCACTGGCGCCGCTGCCGACGATAGCCACGCGTTTTTGCCGGTAGTCGTAGGAATGGTCCCAATTGTTGGTGTGAAAACTTTTGCCTTGGAAGCGCTCCTGGCCTTCGAAGTGCGGGATCACTGGTTGACTCAAGGGACCGGTGGCGTTGATCAGGAATTGCGCATAAAACGTGCCTTTGCTGGCGGTGTGAACGGCCCAGCGCTTGCCTTCGTCGTCCCATTCGACCCGCTCGACATTGGCCTCCAATTCCACCCGGTCGCGCAGGCCGAATTGCTCAACTACATAGCGGGTGTAGCGATGCAATTCGGCTTGTTCAGCAAACATCTGTGTCCAGCGGTAGGGGGCGAAGGACAGTGAGTACAGCGGCGAGGGCACGTCGACCGCCGCGCCGGGATAGGTGTTCTGGCACCAGGTGCCGCCGAAAAAGTCCCGCCGTTCCAGCAGGCGAAAATCCGTGATGCCGGCCTTGAGCAAATTGACCGCCGCACACTGTCCGCCAAAACCGCTGCCGATGATCAACACTTGAAAGGTCTGCATGGGCCTCCTTTTTATCGTTATTAGTCCAAACCTATCTTGATGTATAGCCAAATCGCGAAGCATTGCTTTCGCTTTTGTAGGAGCAAGCTTGCTCGCGATTCGGGCGCCGCTGTGCATCAGGCTAACCGAGTTATCGTTCTTCGCGAGCAAGCTTGCTCCTACAGATACCACGGTATTCAGCCCGCCGGCCGGTGATGGCTATTTAACGTTGCCCTGTTAGACTTCGGGCACACCCGCAACCCCGGTGTCAGCAGGTTCCGTTCTGTGGTGCAGAGGTCCCAATGGGAAAGATGGGAGGAAAAGGACTTTCACTGGCCAGGAGGCTCTACACATCGCGCACGCTCGGTCTGTTGCTGGGTCTGGTCTGCGTGAGTGTGGCGATGTATCCACTGAACCCGGCGCCGTGGGTCTGGGCATTCATGTTGGTCAACGGCCTGCTCTGGCCGCACCTGGCCTATCAATGGGCGCGCCGGGCCAAGGCGCCGTATCACGCGGAACACCGCAACCTGGTGGTAGACGCCTTTCTCGGTGGCTTCTGGGTCGCGGCCATGCAATTCAATCCTCTGCCCAGCGCGACCACCATTTCCATGATGGCGATGAACAACGTGGCCATTGGAGGCTTGCGTTTTCTGCTGGTGGGCAGCGTCGCGCAGATCCTCGGCATTGGCGTTGGCTGGCTGATCTTCCGCCCGTTGTTCATCCCTGAAACCAGCCAGCTTCAGCTCTACGCCTGCTTGCCCTTGATGTGTTTCTACCCGTTGGCGCTGGGCTGGATCTGTTTCCGCCAGGCCCATACCCTCGGTCGGCAAAAGCGCGAATTACTGGCCCTGAGCCGTACCGACAGCCTGACCGGGCTGCTCAATCACGGCGCCTGGAAGGATCAACTGGAAATCGAATTCCAGCGTTGCCAACGCCAGCACCAGGGTGGGGCGATTGCGCTGATCGACATCGACCATTTCAAAAGCATCAATGACACCTACGGCCATGTCGCCGGGGACATTGTCTTGCGGCAACTGAGCAAGACGCTCAAGCAGAATTTGCGCGCCACGGATGTCGCCGGGCGTTACGGTGGGGACGAGTTCTGCGTGATTCTTCCGGATATGCCCCTGAACAACGCCGCTGCGGCAATGGACGCTTTGCGCGATCGTTTCGCCACCCTCGGGTATGAGCAGAGCCCGGCGTTGAAAGTCAGCCTGAGCATTGGCCTGGCTGCCTTCAACGCCAACCACAGTGACGCAACTTTATGGCTCAACGATGCCGACCAGGCGCTGTACGAAGCCAAGACCACCGGGCGTAATCGTGTTATTTGCTCCAGCAATGATCAGCCGTATCACGAGTTGCTTGATTCGGTCTGACTGTCCTGCATTGCCCCTGTGAGAGCTGGCCTGCCAGCGATGGCGGCCTGACCGCCGACCAATCTCTCACAGCCGCACGCAATCCTCCTGTAGGAGCTGCCGCAGGCTGCGATCTTTTCGGCGCCCCCCGTTACTCCTTAACGTGCATAAACTCTTGCGCCCAACGGATGTATTCCTCGGGTTGCGTGTAGGTATGTGTCAGTTCGGTCGCGCTCAAATCCGAGGCCTGGGTAAATATCTGACGTTGTTCGCGCAGGCTGTCGTAGGTCGCCTTGATCGCAGCGAAGTAGGCGCCGTGGCCGTCAATGACGACGCGCACGCCCAGTTCGGCCAGGCGTTTGTCATCACGCAACAACGGATTGCCGTAGGTCACCAGCATCAGTGGCACGCTCAGGTGCTCGGCGATTTGCTCCAGATGGTCGAAGTCCTTGACGCCCACCATGCAGATGCCATCCGCGCCGGCGGCCTGGTATTGCTTGGTACGGCTGATGATTTCCTGAACCGGCAGAATGCCCGCGTGGGTGCGAGCGATGATGGCCATTTCCTTGTCACACCGGGCTTCCAGTGCAGCGCGGATCTTGCCGACGCCTTCAGCGACGGTGATCAGGTCGGTGGATTTGCGACCGAATTGAGCGGGCAGCAAGGTGTCTTCGATGGTCAGGGCGGCCACGCCGGCGCGTTCCAGCTCGACGATGGTGCGCATGACGTTGAGTGCGTTGCCGTAGCCGTGGTCGGCGTCGGCGATCACCGGGAGTTGGGCGACACGGCCGATGCGGGTGGCTTGTTCGGCGAACTCGCTGAGGGTGATCAAGGCAAAGTCAGGGGCGCCCAGGACCTGCAACGAGGCGACCGAACCACCGAGAATTCCCACCTCGAAGCCCAGGTCGGCGGCGATGCGTGCCGACATCGGGTCGAAGACCGACGCGGTGTGATAGCAGGTTTTGGAAGCGAACAGTTGACGGAAATTGCGGCGCAAATCTTGATGAGAAAGCCTGGACATATGAGTTCCACCAATGGAAATGGAAGGGCTTGAGCAAAAGTGTCAACGCCGAAGATGTAAAAGGCTATCACGGGGGCGGGTTCAGAATGATGACGAATTTGCAGGTGATTACTGCCTGACACCCAATTCTGTGGCGAGCGTGCTGTTTCTCAGGCGAGCCGCTGATCGATCACGCCGCCACGACTTGTTGCAGTTTATTGAGCAGCGGCACGGCACGCACCGAGTCACCGGGTTGTAGTTGCAGGCGTTTCGCGGTGAGACGGTCGACGACCAGGCTGTTGCTGACCTGTCGCGCCGGGGCGGCGGTGATGCGACAGTTTTCCAGACGGCGGTTGTGTATCAGCCACAGCGGTGCCCGGTCGTCCGGGGTGCCAATGGTCAACTCCAGGCGTTGACTCTCGCGCACGGTGCGGATGTTTGAAATCTGCGCCTCTATCACCGGGCCCGCGTCGAAGATGTCGATGTATCCCTGATGGGCAAAACCTTCGGCGGTGAGGATTTTAAGTGCCGGCTCGGTATCTGGATGAGGCTGGCCGATAACGGCCTGGGCTTGTTCGGTGAGCATGCAGGTGTAGATCGGCTGACGGGGCATCAGTTCGGCGATGAAGGACTTGTTGCCCAGCCCCGACAAATGATCGGCATGGCTGAAGTCCATCTTGAAAAAGTGCCGACCCACGCTGTCCCAAAAGGGCGAGCAACCTTGTTCGTCGGCGCTGCCGCGCAGTTCGGCGATCAGCTTGTCGCCAAACAGGTGCGCAAACTCGGCGACAAACAGCAAGCGCCCCAGGGAAAGCAATCGACCGTGACTGCCATGGCGGTGATCGCGGCGCAGGAACAACGAGCAGAGTTCAGATTGCCCGGTCATTTCATTGTTCAGGAACAAGGTCGGGATGTGGCGCTGGATGCCGAGGTCCGGTGAGGAACTGACCGTCAGTCCGACGCGATAGTTGTACCAGGGCTCGCGCAGGCCAACGGCCCCCGTCAGGGCGCTGACGCCCACCACCTGTTGATCATCGTCTTCAAGCACGAACAGGTAATCGGCATCAGCGCGTTCGACTTGTTCGGCGAAGGTTCGTTTGGCCCAACGCAAGCGGTGGTTCAAGCGTTCTTCGCTGGCTGGCAGGCTGGTCAACCCGCGTCCCGCCTGCCGTACCAGCTCCAGCAATGCGGGCAGGTCGGTGACCTGAACCGGACGAAAAATCATCGGTTAGTTCCTTGCGTGCGGATAGTGCTCACAGGGCAATCAGCCGGATAGGGCTGCCTTCGCTGACCTTCAAGGCTGAGCACATCCCGGCGTCCAGAGCCACGGCTTGGTCGGGGTTGTAGTCCAGTTCGGCGACGATGGCGCGATAATCGACCAGTGAATCGTTACTCACCAAGTAGCGTCCACGGGCATCGATGGCTGCGCCGGTCTTCACCAATGCGGTATGGCTATGGGAGATGGAGCGAATGCTAGTATTGCGGGCGTACAACGTCGGACCGCCATCGAATAGATCCACATAACTGTTGGTTTCGAATCCCTCGCGTTCAAGGATATCGAAGGCTTCCTGGCCATCAGGATGGATACGACCGATGCAGTCTTGCGCAGCCTGGGGCAGCATCGGCACATAGATCGGGTATTGCGGCATCAATTCAGCGAGAAACGTCCGGCTCTCAAGGCCGCAAAGACGCTCGGCCTCGACGTAGGGCAGATCGAAGAAATGCTTGCCCACTGCATCCCAGAAAGGTGAGTGCCCGTCTTCGCTGCTGTATCCGACGATCTCGGTGATCACCGCGTCGGCAAAACGCTGTGCATGCGCCGCGATGAACAGCAGCCGTGCCCGTGACAACAATTCGGAAAACGCAGAACGCTCCAACGCCGCATCGATGTGAAAGCCGCGCAGTAACGTGTGGCCGCTGAGGTCGTGACACAACGATAGCGCCGGCACGCCGTGTTCGATGTTCAGCTCCCGCGAGGCGCTGGTGAAGTGGCGGTTGCGCAGGCTGTAGAAGGGTTTGTTGAATCCGGCGGTGGCGAGGATTTCCGAGCAGCCCGCCAGGCGTTGGGCCACCTGATCTTCCAGCACGAAGAAGTAGTTTTCCGGGCCGTGACGCTGGACGTTTTGCTCGAATGACCTGACGGAGTCGAGAATTTTTTCCCGCAAGCACTCACTGTCGTCCGGCAAGGATGTGACCCCCACCAGGCTTTCGTGAGCCAGTCGCTGCAATTCGGGCAGGTCGGTTAATTCCACTGGGCGCAAGACCAGCATGGACGAACTCCTGTATCAATGGGTTCGGCGATTAACACCGAACCTGACAATCACTGTCGGTTTCCACGCATGGGCGGTCGCTTGAAGGTTTTTCAGGCGCCGCTCTATTTTTATTCAGTCAGTTTTACTAGGGCAGTCACACGCGCTCTCAGGCCTGAACCGTAGCAGGGTCCGGATTGGTCAAGTCGCGTAGGGCTTTATGTTCGGACGGGGTGTTGTCCGGATTGGAATCGGCGATCGGGTCTTTGAATGAAAGCATCCGGGCTCCTGCTGGATGGGGGGGGCGATAGTCCGTTGAGGGGCAGTATTTAATCAACGCGCATTGCCTGTCTAGTTAATTTTCGTAGGTTTTTCAACACATGGGCCATGGGCGAAATGCCCGTACGTAGAGGGCTACGTGGATGTAGATGATGTTTGTAGGCCATTGCCTATAAACAGGTCAGAGATGGTCACGGTTGTGAGATGAAATACGTCTCCGACCCCGGACGCACTATCTGAAATGAAACGCCCCCCCGATCCCTTTACTTACGGCACAATTGCGCGGTGACTTGCGGCGTGACGCCGGTTTTCCCTTTCAGCTACAGAGTGATCTTTCGTGCAGGCGACCCGTTTGACCTTGATATGCCACGCCCGAACCGTCGCACAGAAGTTGGCGCGTTTTCCTACGGACGAGCCCGTGGAGATGGATTGGCAGTCGGCGAAAGATTCGCGCAGTTTTCTATACAAGGGGATACCGCGGCTCATGTGCGGGCCGGAAATGCGCACCCGGCAGACGGCACAACTGTTCGGCGACACAGCGGAAATTATCGACGCCCTCAGAGAGTGCGATTTCGGGCGCTGGAACGGTGCCCGGATCAATGACTTGCAACAATCCGAACCTGAACATCTCCAGGCCTGGCTCACCGACCCGAAGTCGGCACCCCACGGTGGCGAGTCGGTGACGCAGGTCGTTGCGCGAGTGGCGGCGTGGTTGAACACACTGCAAACGGCACCGGGACACGTGGTTGCCGTGACTCATCCGTTTGTCATACGCGCCGCGCTGACCCATGTCCTGCAAAGCACGGCGTTCAACCTGATTGATATAGAGCCGCTGTCGGCCATCGAGTTGAGATTCAATGGTTGCTGGCGGCTACGTTTGCCGGGTACTGAACTTGAGGAAGCGCTTTGATGAAAAAACTTCTGGTCATTGGCATCGGTGCCGGCAATCCCGACTACATCACTATTCAGGCCGTGAAGGCGCTGAATCGGGTGGACGTGTTTTTTCTCATGGACAAGGGCCAGAGCAAGGACAAGCTGATCGACCTGCGTCGCGAGATTTGCGAGCGCTACATTACCGATCGCGACTACCGTTTTGTCGAAGCTCAAAGCCCGGAGCGCGAGCGCGGTGATGTGGATTACAAGGCGAGTGTCGATGATCTCAACCTGGCCAAGCAGCAGACCTTCGAACGACTGATCAAACAGGAAATGTCCGACGACCAGTGCGGCGGTTTCCTGGTGTGGGGTGACCCGGCGTTGTACGACAGCACCATCCGCATCCTCCAGGCGATTTTGGCGTCAGGCGCCTGTGCGTTCGAATTCGAAGTGATCCCGGGCATCACCAGCGTCCAGGCGCTGGCAGCGCAACACAAGGTGCCGCTCAATCAGATTGGCCGCTCGGTTGAAATCACCACCGGCCGGCGGCTGGCGGCGGGGCAGGTGAGCGATGCCGACAGCGTGGTGGTGATGCTGGATGCGCAGGATGCCTACCAGCAGGTGGCGGATCAGGAGAGCGAGATTTATTGGGGGGCTTACCTGGGGACCCCGGATGAAATTCTCATCAGCGGCAAACTCAAGGACGTGGCGGATGAAATCGAACGGGTGCGCAAGGCGGCGCGGCTGGCCAATGGCTGGATCATGGATACCTATTTGTTGCGCAGGCCTTGAGGGCTGGGTTGCCTGTTCGGACCCCATCGCGGGCAAGCCCGCTCCCACAGGGATTTCCGCCGTCCATGTGGGAGCGGGCTTGCCCGCGGTGGGGTCCGTAAGGTCACCTCACAAAACAGCTTTGACCTCCCGCCCAAACCGCTCCCGATACACCGAAGGCGGTACACCCACCACGCTGCGAAACGCCACCCGAAAGCTTTCCACCGAACGATAACCACAATGCAGAGCAATCTGCTCAGTGTTGTGACTCGTGCTTTCAAGCAGTTCGCGGGCGCGGCCCAGGCGCTCGTGTTGCAGCCACGTCTTGGGTGATTGGCCACTGGCTTCGGTGAAACGTCGTAGGAACGTGCGCTCACTCATGGCCGCTTCGCTCGCCAGGTCGCGCACCTCCAGGGGTTCGTGCAGGCGTTCGCGTGCCCATTGCATAACGCGGGAAAGATCGCTGCGCGGTGTAGGACTGACCGGCGTTGGTATGAACTGCGCCTGGCCGCCGGTGCGTTGCGGTGACATCACCAGCCGCCGCGCGACTGAATTGGCCACTTGCGTACCGAAATCCCGTGCCACCAGATGCAGGCAAGCATCTATGCCGGCGGCGCTGCCGGCCGAGGTGATCAACTGACCGGAATCGACATACAGCACGTCAGGGTCCACCAGAATGTTTGGAAAACGCTCGGCCAGCTCCGTGGTGTAGCGCCAGTGCGTGGTCGCGCCTCGCCCGTCGAGCAGCCCCGTGGCGGCCAGCACGAACACTCCGGAACAGATCGACAGCAGCCGCGCGCCCCGGGCATGGGCCTGGCGCAAAGCGATCAGCAACGCCTCGGGGACTGCCGCGCTGCGGTCGCGCCAGCCGGGAATAATGATGGTTCGGGCCTGTTGGAGCAGTTCCAGCCCGCCATCGGCCAGCACCTGGATACCGCCCATGGCGCGCATTGGCCCCTGATCGACGGCGGCGATTTGATGGGTGTACCAGGGAAAGTCGAACTCCGGCCGCGCCAGGCCAAAAATCTCCACGGCGATGCCGAATTCGAATGTACAGAGGCCGTCGTAGGCCAGAATCGCGACCAATCCAGGGGAGGGCTGCATTTGGCGGAAAGTTCCCGGTGAGTGTCTTGTGCGCCACTGTAGCCGCAAGTGGCGGGCGGATAAAGTCTGTTCACACCCAACGACACTCAGGAGAAGTACCCATGACCAGCCTCGTTCGCGAAATCCCCGCCGCCCCATCGGCCATTGCCCTGATGCATTTCAGCAATCGTCTGACCTTCGAAACCGATTGTTCCGACGTCCATGGCAGCCAGACTGCTAGCGAAGTTGATTTCATTCTGGTGGACGTGCGCGGACCGTTGGCGTTCGAGCGTGGGCATGTACCGGGAGCGATCAATATTCCGGCGCGGATGCTCAACGCTGAAGCCCTGGCGGCTTACCCGAAAAACAGCTTGTTCGTGGTCTATTGCGCTGGCCCTCATTGCAACGGCGCGAACAAGGCAGCGGTGAAACTGGCGGCGCTGGGTTACCCGGTCAAGGAAATGATCGGTGGCGTGACCGGTTGGCTGGATGAGGGATTCCAATTGAGTGTGGTGTCGCAGCGCCCAACTGTAATTGGGTGCGAATGCTGATCTCCGATCACCCCTGATCCCCTGTGGCGAGGGAGCTTGCTCCCGCTGGGCCGCGAAGCGGCCCCCCCCATTTGTACGCAATGTACAGGGGGCGACTGCTGCGCAGTCGAGCGGGACGGTGCGGCGATCCGACAAGCTCCCTCGCCACAAGGGCATGTACGACTCTTCACTCGGAAAACACCGAAAATCAGGTAGGTTTTATCTGAAATAAGGAATTGTCCGACAGTCCTTGCACCGCCATGGCGCACACCACAATCGTCATCATGCCTACGCCACTTTTCTATAAGTAATTGTCGCTTAAAGACAATTTGCCCTCCTGTAGCCCCTCTAGACTGCCGGCCACTTCGGTCTTAACCAGCCACAAGCTAGCGACCGAACGCTGCCAATCGAAAGCTGCCAATAAAAGCCTCCGCACACAGGAGTTATAAATGAAGAAGCTAGTGATGTTCGGTGCCCTGGCACTGTCGATGTTGTCCCTGACCGCCGTGGCCGAAGACGCCAAGCCGATCCGCATCGGTATCGAAGCCGGTTACCCGCCATTCTCGATGAAAACCCCTGACGGCAAGCTCACCGGTTTCGACGTGGATATTGGCGACGCACTGTGCGAGCAGATGAAAGTGAAGTGCACTTGGGTCGAGCAAGAGTTCGACGGCCTGATCCCGGCGCTGAAGGTCAAGAAAATTGACGCCATCCTGTCGTCCATGACCATCACTGACGATCGCAAGAAGAACGTCGACTTCACCATCAAGTATTACCACACCCCGGCGCGCTTCGTGATGAAGGAAGGCACCGACGTGAAGGACCCGCTGACCGAGCTCAAAGGCAAGAAAGTCGGTGTGCTGCGCGCCAGTACCCACGACCGTTTCGCCACTGAAGTGCTGGTGCCGGCCGGGATCAACCTGGTTCGCTACGGCTCCCAGCAAGAAGCCAACCTGGACATGGTCTCCGGCCGCGTTGACGCGCTGCTGGCCGACTCGGTCAACCTGGACGACGGTTTCCTGAAGACCGACGCCGGCAAGGGTTTCGCTTTCGTAGGTCCTGAATACAACGATCCGAAATACTTCGGCGGTGGCGCCGGCATTGCGGTGCGCAAGGGTGATACCGCGCTGGCCGAGCAATTCAACAAAGCCATTACCGAAATCCGCGCCAACGGCAAGTACAAGCAAGTGCAGGACAAGTACTTCAAGTTTGACGTGTACGGCGAGGAATAATCGAGCCGTTCCAGAAAGTGGCAGCCGTTGACGCGGCTGCCACTTTTTTTATGCTCATGATTTATCCTGCCCCCCACATTTCCAATGTTTCCCATGTAGGAGCTGCCGCAGGCTGCGATCTTTTGATCTTGTTTTTAGAAAAGCAAAATCAAAAGATCGCAGCCTGCGGCAGCTCCTACAGGATCTCTGCTTTAGCAGTTTTCAACGGAGTCTCCCCATGCAACGCATCGATCACTCTCTGCCCTGGAGCCATCTGGGCTCCGAACGCACACTCAGCGTGTTTCGTTACGGCGCCGGCACGCGCAAGGTCTACATCCAGGCCAGCCTGCATGCCGACGAATTGCCGGGAATGCGTACCGCCTGGGAACTGAAAAAACGCCTGACCGAACTCGAAAATCAGGGGCAGATGCAAGGCGTGATCGAACTGGTGCCGGTGGCCAATCCCATCGGTCTCGATCAGCACCTGCAAGGCAGCCACATGGGCCGCTTTGAGTTGGGCAGCGGCAAGAACTTCAACCGTGCGTTCGTTGAACTCAGCGCGCCAGTGGCGCAATTGATTGGTGATCGTCTGGGCAACGATGCCGAGGCCAACATCGCGCTGATTCGCCAGACCATGGGCCAGGTACTCGACGGTTTGCCGGCCCCGGCTTCGCAACTGGAAGCGATGCATCGGCTGTTGCTGCGCCACGCTTGCGACGCGGATATCACCCTCGATTTGCATTGCGACTTCGACGCAGCCATTCACATTTACGCGTTGCCGCAACACTGGCCCCAGTGGCAATCCCTAGCTGCCCGTTTGAAGGCCGGCGTCGCGTTGTTGTGTGAGGATTCGGGTGGCAGCTCGTTCGACGAATCTTGCTCCTCGCCGTGGTTGCGACTGGCCCGGGCGTTCCCCGAGGCGGCCATTCCACCGGCCAACCTGGCGACCACCCTGGAACTGGGGAGCATGGGTGACACCCGCGTCGACCAGGCGCAAGCCAATTGCGAAGCGATTCTTGGTTTCCTCGCCGAGCAAGGATTCATCAGCGGCAGTTGGCCAGTGGCGCCGGTTGAATGCTGTGAAGGCATGCCGTTCGAAGGCACCCAATACCTGTTCGCGCCGCATCACGGGGTTGTGAGTTTCCTGCGCGAGGCCGGGGAGTGGGTGGAGAAGGGCGATGCGCTGTTTGAAGTGGTTGATCCGTTGAACGATAGGGTCACGACCGTGTGCGCGGGAACCAGTGGCGTGCTGTTTGCGATTGATCGCGGACGCTATACGCAACCGGGCACCTGGCAGGCGAAAGTGGCGGGGCGAGAGCCGATTCGGGTGGGCAAACTGATCAACGATTAACCCGATTCATCTGTAGGAGCTGGCTTGCCAGCGATGGGGGCCTCGAGATCGCTATCGCTGGCAAGCCAGCTCCTACAGAGGGGAGTGCGTAGCCGGGAAGAGATGTTAGGCTCTGAACCGAATCCTGCGCACTGTGAAGGAAGGCCTATGTTGAAGTTTCTCGCTCTGCTCACGCTGCTGGCATCCGCCGCCGTCCACGCTCAAACCCCGCTGCAAACCGACCTGCCGCTCAAATACCTGGAGCAGGCCAACTCCGATTCCCACGATCAGCCACTGGTGATTTTTCTGCACGGTTACGGCAGTAACGAGCAGGATCTGTTCGGCATCAAGGATGAGTTACCTGCGCAGTACAACTACCTGTCGGTGCGCGCGCCGATGGTGATGCAAGAGGGCAGTTACCAGTGGTTTCGCAAGAAGGGCGATGGTGCCTACGACGGTGAGACCGATGATCTGAAAGCCAGCGGCCAAGTGCTGCTGGATTTCATCAATCAGGCAACGAAGAAATATCACACCGACCCGGGCAAGGTGTTTCTGGTGGGGTTCAGCCAGGGGGCGATCATGTCCTACGAGGTCGCCCTGCGGCATCCCGAAGCGGTGGGCGGGATCGCCGCGTTGAGCGGGCGGATTCTGCCGGTGCTCAAGTCCGAGCTGAAACCGGATGAAAAACGCCAGTCGCTGGCGATTTTCATCGGTCATGGCACTACTGATCAGCGACTTCCGTACAGCGATGGCACCGACGCCAACAGCCTGTTGCAGAGCATTTCACTCGAGCCCGAGTTTCACACCTATCAAGGTCTCGGGCACAGCATCAGTGCCGAGGAGATGCAGGACTTGAGTGCCTGGCTGCAGCGCCTCAACCCTTAAGGCTATTTGCCGCTGACGATCTGCTTGATCAGCGTTTCGTGGGCCGCCATGTCGCCGGGTCGGGAGATGACCTGAATCACCGTCATGCGGTTTCCGGACGCTGCCATCAGCGTGGTGTTTAAGGTCACGCCGCCGCCCTGGGTAGCGGTGCTGTCGACCTGACGCACGCCCAGCCCGGTGCTTTTCAGGGTCAGGCTTTTTTCGCTGAGTTTGTTGTAATCCGGCAGCGCCTTGTGTTGTGACGCGTCGAAATCGGCGGCTGTGCCGTCGAGGAACTCACCGTCGTTGTCCTTGACCTGAGTGCCTTCCGGCAGGTTGTTTTCGGCCGCGATGACTACGGTTTTGGTGGTCTCGTTGCTGTACAGCGTGCCGCTCGCGCCGGTAGGACTGGCCGGCAGCGGGTTGGCGATGAAGCCTTTGGGCAGGGTGAAAGTGAACTTGCCGCCAAGCAGCGAGACTTTCTGAGTTTGCGCCGTTTCCTTGGCCGTAGCCTTGGCAGCCTGCGCATTCAAAGCCCCCAGGCTGGCAACCGCTGCCAGCAACAGGACAACGGCTTTTTTACTCAACAGTGACATTCGGAATCTCCAGGGATGGTCGCGCGGTGGGGGCGCGATCATCCCATGGAGGTTGTGGCGGGTTCCAGCGCGGGCTAACGGACGGTCTCTCTTCTCTGGCGAATGCAGTACCTGTGGCGAGGGAGCTTGCTCCCGCTCGGCGGCGTAGCCGTCGCAAATACTGCCGGGGCGGTATATGCGAAAGAATGCCGGAGGCCGCTTCGCAGCCCAGCGGGAGCAAGCTCCCTCGCCACAGAGTCTGAGCCGAAACGTCGGACTCACCTTCAAAGTCGGGAGCCGAATTACTGCGCCTGATTTTGCGGGAACAGATTGCGGCGGGTTTCTTCGTCGAACTCGGCCTTCAATACCAGTTTTTCCTTCAAACCAAGCGCACGCTGAGCCGCCGGGCGTGCGCTGATTTCGTCGAACAGGCGCTTGACGTTCGGGTAGGCCGCCAGGCCGCTTTCACCGAGGATGTACGGCGCGTAATTGGCCCACCCCCAGAGTGCCATGTCGGCGATGCTGTAGCTGTCGCCGGCCAGGAATTGATGAGCGGCCAGGCGTTGATCTAGCACGCGATAGTGGCGTTCGACTTCCTTGAGGTAACGGTTTTTCGCGTAAGGCAGGTCTTCCGGGGCGTGGTGCAGGAAGTGCACGGCCTGGCCGGAGAACGGCGACAGGCCGGTGGCGATGAACATCAACCACGAAAGAAGCTCGGCATTGCCGGCAGCGGAAGTCGGCAAGAAGCGCTGATGTTTTTGCGCCAGGTGCAGCAGGATCGCCTGGGAGTCGAAGACCGTGGCGTCGCCATCAACCAGGGCCGGGACCTTGGCGTTCGGGTTGATGGCCAAAAAGGCTGGCTGGTGTTGCTCGCCCTTGAAGGTGTCGACGCCGATCAGTTCATAAGGGGTTTGCAGCTCTTCGAGCAGCAGGGCGACTTTCATCGGGTTGGGCGAAGGGTGGAAAAAGAATTTCATGGTGTAGGCCTCAGTCATTGGTTGGTTGTGAACTGAGGCTGATGGTGGGCGAAACCTGTTCGAATGACGCACGAGTTTGTTGCTCTACTCGTGCGAAATCATCGAAGGTTTTGCGGGAGTTTTTACCGGCCGCGCCAGCAAGCGTTTGGTCACGCCCAGCATCGCCACGGACACGGCAACACCGAGGGCAAACGCGTTCATCCCCAGGCTTGGCAACGCCAGCGTCAGGACCAGGCAAAACGCCGAGAACGAGTACATGCCAGTGGCCGTCGCCCGCAGCAGCGCGGCGGTAAACGCCGGGCCTCGGGTTTGCTGGGAAAACACCGCCATCACGCTGCCGAGCACCGGGAACACTGCGAGCAGGCCGCTCCAGCGATCACCGACGGTGCTGGCGAGCAAGGTGACCGCGAGGGTCAGCAGGGCACCGGCGATCATGCGCAGCAGCAACTTGTCCGACCTGGGCGCCGGGCCGGAAACGATCGGCTGCACCGACGGGAACAGATAGGGCGCGGCCAGCAGCGCAGTCGCGGCGGCGATCACCGAGAACAACAGTGACGGCGGGACCAGTGACAGCACCACCGCAGCCACGGACCACACCGACAGCGAAACCGTCAGCGCCAGTGGCCATCCGGCTCGTTGGGCAACCTGCGCGTAGGTCACGCAAAAGGCAATCATGGCGAACATCGCCGACAGCGCGGCCATGGCCGATTGAGCCGCGAACAGTTCTCCTTGTTCGATGGCGAGGAAGAACAGAATCGGCCCGACCACCACGGGCAACCCCGACAACCAACCGGCCACGCTCGGCCCCCAACGCTTACCGGCCAAGGAAATCAGCAGCAAAAATCCTGGAATCACCAGCAGTTTGAGCATCAGCACGCGCACATCTCCAGTCCGTTTCTGGCGGCAACGTTAGCACCGATTGCTCTATAGATACCGAAAATTTGTATACAAACCACAATCCCTGTAGGAGCTGCCGAAGGCTGCGATCTTTTGATCTTGATCTTCAGCGGTCTCAGCTTCGCTCAAAAACTAGATCAAAAGATCGCAGCCTGCGGCAGCTCCTACGGGGAACTTCATTTAAACGGAACGGACGTAACCCGTAGAGGTTTTGTGTGGGCAGCGGAACGTCTAAGCTGGGCGCTTCCCACCTGTTGATGGACCATCGAGTGAAATTCAGTTTGCCCAAAGTCGGCACCGCGCCGTTTTGTCCACCCGAAGTGGCGGGCAGTGTTGCCGTCGATCCCGGCGCATCTTTTTTAAAGCGTGTCCTGCGCTTTGCCGGTCCTGGCCTGCTGGTGTCCATCGGCTACATGGACCCGGGCAACTGGGCGACCGCTATCGAAGCGGGCTCGCGGTTTGGCTACAGCCTGTTGTTCGTGGTGCTGCTGGCCAGTCTGGCGGGCATGGTGGTGCAGTGTTTGTGTTCGCGCCTGGGCATCGCCACCGGGCGTGATCTGGCGCAGTTATGCCGCGAGCGCTACAGCACGCGGACCGCGCGCACGCAGTGGGTGCTGGCGGAAATCTCGATCATCGCCACCGACCTCGCCGAAGTCCTCGGCTGTGCCCTGGCGTTCCATTTACTGCTGGGTTGTTCACTGACCTTCGGCATCGCCCTCACGGCGTTCGACACATTGTTGGTGCTGGCCCTGCAGAACCGGGGCTTCCGCCGACTGGAAGCGATCATGCTGGTGCTGGTAGGCACCATTGGCGTGTGTTTCTTCGTCGAACTGCTATTGATCAAACCGTACTGGCCGGACGTTGCCCAAGGCTTCAAACCGTCACTGTCTGCGCTCGCCGATGCCGCGCCGTTGTACCTGGCCATTGGCATTCTCGGCGCCACGGTGATGCCGCATAACTTGTACCTGCACACCTCGATCGTGCAGACCCGGCTGATCGGCAAAGACCTGGCCAGCAAGCAGGACGCTGTCAAACTCGCGCGTATCGACACCATCGGCTCCCTGGCCCTCGCGCTGCTGGTCAACGCGGCGATTCTGATCCTCGCCGCCGCGGCGTTTCATCAGAGCGGACACACCGACGTGGTCGACATCCAGGACGCCTATCACCTGCTCGATCCACTGGTGGGCGGGGCGCTCGCCAGTGTGCTGTTTGGCGTCGCGCTGCTCGCGTCGGGGCAGAGTTCGACGTTCACCGGCACCATCGCGGGTCAGGTGATCATGGAGGGCTTCCTCAACTTGCGCCTGCCGTGCTGGCAACGGCGTTTGATTACCCGCGGGCTGGCACTGATCCCGGCGTTCATCGGCGTGTGGCTGATGGGCGACGATGCGATTGGCAAGCTGCTGGTGTTGAGTCAGGTGGTGTTGAGTTTGCAGCTGCCGTTTGCGTTGTATCCGCTGATTCGCATGACCAACGATCAGAAGCTGATGGGGCCGTTGGTGAATCGGCTCCCGACACGGGTGTTGGCTTGGGGGTTGTTTGTGGTGATCAGCGGGGCCAACAGCTGGTTGATTTTGCAGTTTTTGGGCTGAACGCTTGAAAGATCGCAGCCTTCGGCAGCTCCTACAGGAATACGCGTTCCTCTGTAGGAGCTGCCGAAGGCTGCGATCTTTTGATCTTGATGTTCGGCGCTATTCAAATCGCTAAAAATCAAGGTCAACAGATCGCAGCCTGCGGCAACTCCTACAGGGGGAGCGGGTTTACAGGTTCAGAAATGCGAAAACCCGGTGCGACGTGAATCGCACCGGGTGTTTTTCCAGACTGCAGCGGTTCTTCGTGGGTCCCCGCGCAGCCTGTTGAACGCTTTAAGCTCGTTCGAGCGCCAGTGCCACGCCTTGACCACCACCGATGCACAGGGTGGCGAGGCCTTTCTTGGCGTCACGCTTGATCATTTCATGCAGCAGGGTCACCAGTACGCGGCAACCCGAGGCACCGATCGGGTGGCCGAGGGCGATGGCGCCGCCGTTGACGTTGACCTTGTTCAAGTCCCACTCCAGGTCCTTGGCCACGGCCAGCGATTGTGCGGCGAAGGCTTCGTTGGCTTCAATCAGGTCCAGTTGATCGATGGACCAACCGGCCTTGTCCAGGCAGCGGCGGGTGGCCGATACCGGGCCGATGCCCATGATCGCCGGGTCCACGCCAGCGTTGGCGTAAGCGGCGATTTTTGCCAGTACCGGCAGGCCTAGGGCCTTGGCTTTTTCGGCGCTCATCAGGATCACGGCGGCGGCGCCGTCGTTCAATGATGAAGCGTTACCGGCCGTCACCGAACCGTCCTTCTTGAAGGCCGGTTTGAGCTTGCCCAGGGATTCGGCGGTGGTGCCGGCCCGTGGTTGCTCATCGGTGGCGAAGGACAGCGGATCGCCCTTGCGCTGCGGGATCAGGATCGGCGTGATCTCATCAACAAAGCGTCCACCTTCGATGGCAGCCACGGCTTTCTGCTGCGAGGCGGCGGCGAACGCGTCCTGTTGCTCACGGGTCAGGTTGTACTTCTCGACCAGGTTTTCGGCGGTGATGCCCATGTGGTAATCGTTGAACGCATCCCACAGGCCGTCGCTGATCATGGTGTCGACGATTTGCGCGTTACCCATGCGCAGGCCGGTGCGCGCGCCTGGCATGACGTAGTTGGACAGGCTCATGTTTTCCTGGCCACCGGCAATGATCACGTCGGCATCGCCGCAACGGATCGCCTGGGCACCCAGATGCAGAGCCTTGAGGCCCGAGCCACAGACCTTGTTCAGGGTCATGGCCGGCACGGCGAACGGCAGGCCAGCCTTGATCGACGCCTGGCGCGCAGGGTTTTGCCCGGCGCCGGCGGTCAATACCTGGCCCATGATCACTTCATCGACTTCAGCAGGGTCCAGGCCGGTTTGCGCCAGCAACTGACGGATCACCGCCGCGCCCAGGTCAACGGCGGAGATGTTCGCCAGGGAACCCTGGAAACTGCCGATGGCGGTACGTGTGGCGGCAACAATGACGACTTCTTGCATGGAATGATTCCTCACTGGTCAGCAAACTGCATTTCCGGAACGTGGTCCGGCACGATCAGTTTACCAGCGGTTTTGGCGACGATTTCCTCGACGCTGACGCCTGGAGCGCGTTCCTTGAGGACAAATGCGCCATTTTCGATTTCCAGGTAAGCCAGGTCGGTCAGCACGCGCTTGATGCAGCCGGCGCCGGTCAGCGGCAGGCTGCATTGGGACAGCAGCTTGGACTCACCGTCCTTGGACGCATGGGTCATGATCACGATGATGTTGTCAGCGCCGGCCACCAGGTCCATGGCGCCGCCCATGCCCTTGACCAGTTTGCCCGGGATCATCCACGAGGCGATGTTGCCTTGCACGTCGACTTCAAAGGCGCCCAGCACGGTCAGGTCGACATGGCCACCGCGGATCATCGCGAAGGACTCGGCCGAGGAAAAGATCGACGCGCCGGTGCGTGCGGTCACGGTTTGCTTGCCGGCGTTGATCATGTCGGCATCGATGGTTTCTTCAGTAGGAAACGGACCCATGCCGAGCAAGCCGTTTTCCGACTGCAGCATGACTTCCATGCCTTCGGGAATGTAGTTGGCGACCAGGGTCGGAATACCGATGCCCAGGTTCACGTAGAAGCCGTCCTGCATTTCGCGGGCGACGCGTTGAGCCATTTGTTCGCGGGAAAGTGCCATTGTTGTTATTCCTTCATTCGGTCCGGGGGCAGGGGATCACTTACGCACGGTGCGCTGTTCGATGCGCTTCTCGAACGTGCCGCAGATGATCCGGTCGACGTAGATGCCAGGGGTGTGGATCTGCGCCGGGTCCAGCTCGCCCGGTTCGACGATTTCTTCGACTTCGACCACGGTGATCTTGCCGGCGGTGGCGGCCAGCGGGTTGAAGTTCTGGGCGGTGTGGCGATAGATCACGTTACCGAAATGGTCGGCTTTCCAGCCTTTGACGATAGCGAAGTCGCCGGTGATGGATTCTTCCATCAGGTATTTGCGGCCATGGAATTCACGCACTTCCTTGCCGTCGGCAACCGGAGTGCCCACGCCGGTGGCGGTGAAAAACGCCGGAATGCCGGCGCCGCCTGCGCGCATTTTTTCGGCGAGGGTGCCTTGCGGGGTCAGGGTGACTTCGATTTCGCCCTTGAGCAGTTGCTCTTCGAACAGCTTGTTTTCGCCGACGTAGGAGGCGACCACTTTGCTGATCTGACGGTCCGTCAGCAGGACGCCGAGGCCGAAACCGTCGACGCCGCAGTTGTTGGAAACCACGGTGAGGTCGCGTGTGCCCTTGCGCTTGATCTCGTTGATCAGGTTTTCCGGGATGCCGCACAGGCCGAAGCCGCCAGCGATCACGGTCATGCCGTCTTCAAGACCTGCCAGAGCTTCCTCATAGGAACTCACGCGCTTGTCGAAACCTGCCATATGCACCTCTTTTATTCTTTGTGGGCGGCTGGCTAGCCGAATGGGGTTGAGTGTCGCGCCGTCGTATTGATTTGTTAAGTTGATTTTTAAGGTTGATTAATAGATAAAACTCAACAGTGTAGGAGCTGCCGAAGGCTGCGATCTTTTGATCTTTGTTTTTTGGCGAAGCTGAAATTGCTGACGATCAAAGTCAAAAGATCGCAGCCTGCGGCAGCTCCTACAGAGAATGCGCGTTGAAGTTGAAGAAATGTAGTTGCCTTGGAGAGACCTCGCATGACCGTCAAGCAGATCCGCGCCTTCCTGGCCGTGGCCCAGAGCCTGAGCTTTGCCGTGGCCTGCGAGCGCCTGCACCTGTCGCAATCGGCCTTGAGCCTGACCATCAAGGCGCTGGAGGAAGGACTGGGTGGGCGGCTGTTTACCCGCAACACACGCAATGTAGCGCTGACGGCTGAGGGCGAATCCCTGGTGCCACTGGCGCGCCGACTGATCGCCGACTGGGACAACGCCGAGGATGAACTGCGACAGCGCTTCACCCTCCAGCGCGGTCGCGTGACCCTGGCGGCCATGCCGTCGTTTGCCGGCAATCTGCTGCCGCCGATCCTCAAGACGTTCCGCGCCCGGTATCCGAAAGTCAACGTCACGGTCAACGACGTGATCAACGAGCAAGTGCTGGAAATGGTCCGTGACCGCCAGGTGGAGCTGGGGGTGGCGTTTGAACCGACCCAGAGTTCGTCGCTGCAATTCACACCGTTGTACATCGACCGCTTTGTCGCGGTGGTGCCCCATGACTCGCCGCTGGCCGTGCTGGATGACATCGACTGGCAGACGCTGCTCAAAGAACCGTTCATCACCTTGCAGCGACCGTCGACACTGCGGGTCATGCTGGAAGAACACTTGCAGGCCCGGGGCATGAAATTGCCGGTGGAATTTGAAAGCCACCAACTGGCGACGGTCGGGCGGATGGTCGCCAGCGGACTGGGGGTTAGCGCCGTTCCCGCGTTGTGCGCCGGGCAGATGCGTGAATTGGGCGCACGCTGCATTACCTTGCGCGACCCGGTGGTGGAACGGGCGATTGGTGTGTTGACGTTGCCGGGCGGAGAGCTGTCGGCGGCGGCGCAGGCGTTGTTTGATGTACTCAAGGAGGAGAACCTCGGTCAGCGAGTCTCACCTCGAGACTGAACGCGACCTTTGTAGGAGCTGCCGCAGGCTGCGATCTTTTGACTTTGCTTATAAAAAACAAGATCAAAAGATCGCAGCCTTCGGCAGCTCCTACAGGGATTGGGTTTTGTCAGGTGTTTAGGCGTTGGGCCAACAGGGGCAAAAGCTGTTCGCAGGACATCTCGATCTTCATATCCAGAATGTCGTCTGCCCGCGTCTTGCCCAAGTTGATCGCCAGCAACGGCTTGCCCTGATCCACCACCGCCCGGCACAGGCGAAACGCCGAGTACGCCATCAGCGACGAGCCCACCACCAGCAATCCCGCCGCCTTTTCTACCGCCGCCATCGCCTTGGCGGCGGTTTCCTGGGCGACGTTCTCGCCAAAGAACACCACGTCCGGCTTCATCCGCTCGCCAGCGCAGTGCGGGCAGTGCGGCACCTGGAAGCGCGCTTCGAAGGCTGGGTCGAGCAGGGTGTCGCCGTCCGGAGCTTGCACCGCGTCTACGCCTGCCAGATATGGATTCTGGGTTTCCATCAGTCGCTGGATCGAATCGCGCTCGCTGCGCCGGCCGCAATCCAGGCACAGCACCCGATGCAGGCTGCCGTGCAGTTCGATCACGTCATGGCTGCCGGCCTGGTCGTGCAAGGTGTCGACGTTCTGGGTGATCAAGCCGCTGATCTGCCGGGTGCTTTGCAAACGGGCGAGGGTGTCGTGGGCCACATTCGGCTGCGCCTGGCGCACCCGCGGCCAACCGAGCATGGCCCGCGCCCAATAGCGCCGCCGGGACTCGGGAGCGGAGAGAAATTCCTGGTACATCATCGGCTGCCGGCCACGCCGTACGCCCTGATTGTCGCGATAGTCCGGAATGCCCGACGGGGTGCTGATCCCGGCACCGGTCAGGACCACGAACGGCTCGTCGGCCATGAGTTTTTGAAGCCGGTCGAGCTGATCGTGGATAAGGCTGTCGAGCATGTTCAACACTCCGCAGAATCTCGGGTGCAAGCAGCGTAGCACTGTTACGCACGCCCCCTGTAGGAGCTGCCGAAGGCTGCGATCTTTTGATCTTGTTTTTTAAAATCAAAATCAAAAGATCGCAGCCTTCGGCAGCTCCTACAGGTGATTATTTGCGTGCTTCGAGTATCAGGTTGAACGGCGTTTCCGTGGCCCGGCGGAAACTCGAGAAACCCGCCTCGGTAAACACTTTACGCAACCGCGCCTCGCCCGCCTGGGCGCCGAGACCGAGGCCGACCTCCTGGGACAGCGAATTGGGCGTGCAGATGAACGTTGAAGCTGCGTAGAACAGCCGTCCCACCGGGGTGATGTTGTCGTCGAGGGAGTCATTGGCGAACGGTTCCACCAGCAGCACCGTGCCGTCCGGTTTCAACGACTCATAGGCATGTTTGGCTGCGCCCACCGGATCGCCCATGTCGTGCAGGCAGTCGAAGTAGCAGACCAGGTCATAGTCGTTGCCGGGATAACTTTTGGCCGTGCCCTGAAAGAACCGGGCGCGGCTGCCCACGCCGCCTTCTTCGGCGCGTTGGGTGGCGACGGTGACGGACGGGGCGTGGTAGTCGAAGCCGACGAAGCGCGAGTCCGGAAACGCCTGGGCCATGATCACCGTCGAAGCACCGTGCCCGCAGCCAATGTCCGCCACTTTGGCCCCGGCCTCCAGTTTCGCCACCACGCCGTCGAGGGCCGGCAGCCATTCGGCGATCAAGTGCGCCTTGTAGCCGGGCCGGAAGAAACGCTCTGTGCCGCTGAACATGCACGGATGGTGATCGCCCCATGGCAGGGCGCCGTCGCCGCGCATGGCTTTGACCAGTTTGTCTTTGTCGTGGAAAAACGACGCGACCACCCCGACGCCCCCGGCGATGTAGACCGGAGAATCTTCGATGGCCAGGGCCAGGGCTTGTTCTTCGGGCAGGCGGAATTGGCCGTCGGTGTGTTCCATGTAGCCGGAAGCGGCGTGGGCGCTGAGCCATTCGCGCACCAGGCGGGGGTTGCAGCCGGTTTTGTCGGCGAGCGTTTCGGGGCTGACGGGTTGACTGTCGGCCATGGCCCGGTACAGCCCGAGCTCTTCGCCGAGGATGACGTTGGCGAGCATCGCCGCGCCGCCCATGTCATTCACCAGTTTGCCCATGAAATCGTTGAGTCTGGCCTCGTCCATCACGTGTGCTCCTTCAGAAAGGATCACGGTCCAGAGGCTTTGTTTGCCTGGGCATACGCCGCTGGGCGGTGGTCGTGGGAATGGGCAGGACATAGGGATGTCCTGTGTGGATTAAGTTTAGTTCGCTGGCCGAATGCCGCGTTTCCAGGCGACGAAGGTGCCCTGTGACTGGATTTTCCGGGTTCGACACGGAACCCTGTGGGAGCGGGCTTGCCCGCGATGAGGCCGGCAGATCCAGCACATTTGTTGTCTGACATACCGCTATCGCTGGCAAGCCAGCTCCCACAGGTTTTTGGTAAGCAGGACCTGCGCATGTATCCCACTGTATCTAACCCGCCTCTCGATACAGTCCCCCTCAATTCACGGCCACCCCCGAACACAGACCAGATACAAACCTGCGCTGAACTGTGAAGACCAATCGCTCCAGACACCGTAGGGGATAACAATGACAACGCTTGTGCCTCAACCCAATCTCAACACCACGCCGGTCAATCGCCTGCGGGTCGATCACTACACCAACGGCATCATCGGCCCGAGCCAGCCGATGCTTGGACCACTGGCTGACGGCGGCACCCTGATCACCGGGACACCGCCGGGTTGCTGGGGGCCGATGATCACGCCAGCCTTCGAAGGTGGCCATGAAGTGACGCAACCGGTGGCCGTCGCCGGCGCACAAATCGGCGATGCGGTGGCGATCAAGATCAAAAGCATGCGGGTGACCTCGCTGGCCACATCCTCCGGCGTGATGAAGTTTGTTGAAGGGCGCTACAACGGTGATCCGTTTGTTTCGAAATTCTGTTCCAAGTGCGGCACTGAGCATCCGGCCAGCCACGTCGAAGGCATCGGCGAAGATTCGATTCGCTGTAACAACTGTGGCGCCGAAGTCAGCGCGTTTCGCTTCAGCCATGGCTACGTGATTGTGTTCGACGCGCAGAATCAGGTCAGCCTGACGGTCAATCAGGACATCGCCAATCAACTGGCCGGCAACGCCTCGCAAATGTCGGCACTACCGGAGTTCGCCGCGCAGCATTCGATCCTGTCCCTGGCCCGCGCCGACATTCCGGGCGTCGCCGCGCACATGCGGCCGTTCCTCGGCAACATCGGCACCATGCCATCCCGCGATATACCGGACTCGCACAACTGCGCCGACTTCGGCCAGTACCTGATCAACGCCCCGCACCGTTTCGGCATGAGCCGCGAAGAGCTGCACGCGGCGAAGACCGATGGCCACATGGACACCAACTCGATCCGCGAAGGTTGCGTGTTGATCTGCCCGGTGAAAGTGCCGGGGGCCGGGGTGTACATGGGCGACATGCACGCCCAGCAAGGCAACGGTGAAATCGCCGGGCACGCGACCGATTGCTCCGGGGAAACCGAAGTGGTGGTCGAGGTGGTGAAAAACCTCACGCTGGACGGCCCGATCCTCCTGCAAAACCTTGATGACTTGCCACCGATGGCGCGACCAATGAATGCCGAGCAACGGGCCAAGGTCCGCGAACTGGGCGCACGTTGGGGCCAGCATGAGATCGAGCAGAGCGGGCCGATCACCTTCATCGGCAGCGGTGAAAATCTCAATCTGGCGGTAGAAAACGGCCTGAAACGCGCCGCTTCCGTCACCGGCCTGCCGTACGACGAAGTGCTCAACCGCGCCACCATCACCGGTTCCATCGACATCAGTCGCCTGCCGGGCACCGTGCGCGTGACGTTCCTGTGCCCGATGGACGTGCTGGATCGCATAGGCATTGGCCATCTGGTGCGCGAGAAATACGACCTGACGTAATCCTGTCCGGCGGGTTTGTATTTGAATGTGTACAGACCCGCTGGCGATACACGCTCTGCCGTTTTCTGTCAGTGCGCAACACAGTCTCGATACACCGTTTCGATTAACTGTGATTCCGTACTGACAACCCATGAGACCGACATCATGCAAACCCCCATCACATCCGCCAAGGCCAGCGCCGGGCTCGGCTTGCGTCGCGGTTTAATGAAGGACCTCCTGGCGGCTCCCGCCGGTCACTTCGACTTTCTAGAAGTCGCGCCGGAGAACTGGATCGGCATCGGCGGCGCCCATGGCGCGGCGCTGCGGGCCCTGGCCGAGCGCTATCCGTTGTCCTGTCACGGCTTGTCCCTGTCCCTGGGCGGGCCGTCGCCGCTGGACGTCGGGTTTCTGCAAGAAGTGCGTGTGTTCCTTGATCACTACAACGTGCCGCTGTACAGCGAGCACCTGAGTTACTGCAGCGATGACGGTCACCTCTACGACCTGTTGCCGTTGCCCTTTACCGAAGAGGCGGTGCATCACGTCGCCGCGCGTATCCGGCAGGCCCAGGATATTCTCGGTCGACGCCTGGCGGTGGAAAACGTCTCCTACTATGCCGCGCCGCAGCAGGACATGGACGAGGTGACGTTCACCAACGCCGTGCTGCGCGAAGCTGATTGCGATCTGTTGCTGGACGTCAACAACGTCTATGTCAACTCGATCAACCACGGTTTCGATCCGCAAACCTTTCTCGCAGGCATCGATTCGAACCGCGTGGTGGCCATGCACATTGCCGGGCATTTCGATGAATCCGACACCTTGAAAATCGATACCCACGGCGCGTCGGTCAAACCGGCGGTCTGGTCATTGCTGGCCGAAGCCTATGCCCGGTTCGGTGCGCAACCGACGCTGCTGGAGCGGGATTTCAACTTCCCGGCGTTCTCCGAACTGGTCGGCGAATTGCAGACGATTCGCCGCTTGCAATCCAAGGAGGTGAACCGTGGCTAAGCGCTCGCTGCATGAACAACAAAACAGCATGGGCCTGTACCTGCGCGACCCTGACCACTGCGCGCCACCGCCGGAAATGGACCCGGCGCGGGCACAGGTTTACCGCGACCTGGTGTTCGCCAACCTGTCATCGCTGATCAGCGGCACCTTTCCGGTGTTGGTGAAGATTCTGGGTGATCAACGCTGGCGTGAACTGGTGCGCATCTTTCTGCGCGACTACCGCGCCCACACGCCAAAATTCGGCGAGATCGCCGAGGAGTTTGTCGAGTTTCTCGCTTCTGAACCTGCAGCGCTGGCCGACGGATCGTGGCCGCCGTTCATGGTTGAACTGGCGCATTACGAGTGGGTGGAAATGGCCCTGCAACAGTCCGAGGCCGAGCCGTTGCCCCCTGGCGATGGCGCGTCGTTGCTGGATCTTCCGCTGCGGGTTTCACCATTGGCGTGGCCGTTGGCCTATGCCTGGCCGGTGCAATTGCTGGGGCGGGATTTTCAGCCCGATGTGGCCCCGGATCAGCCGACGTTGTTGCTGGTGCGTCGTGACCTGGATTTCAGTGTGAAATTTTCCGGATTGAGCCCGTTGGCGTTTCGGTTGTTGCTGCGCATCGATGAATTTCCCGGGCTGACCGGTCGAAGGCACTTGCAACCACTGGCCCAAGAGGCGGGGATGACCGGTTCAGCCGAGTTTCTCGATAACGGTTTGGCGCTATTGCGGCAGTTGCATGATCAAGGTGTGGTGGGTCACTTCACTGACTGACCCATCCTTGAACCATCCCGAATCTCCTGTAGGAGCAAGCTTGCTCGCGATGAGGGATTGCCAGTCGCCAGCGATGCAATCTGAGACACCGCTATCGCGAGCAAGCTTGCTCCTACAGAGGCGAGGTGTCGGTGGAATATGGGTACATCCGTCCCAATTGTCTCGCCTGTGAACCAGTCCTAACTATTTGAAAATTATTTGCTAAATCCCCGCAATAAACCTCAAGCCTGGCCGATATAACCACCAGGCGCAGACAAGTTGATTACAACAATGGCGCCGGCCTGAATGGGGGGGCGCCAATGCCTGCCTTTCGGAAAAACGGCATGGACGCTCGCCGCCACATCACCCGAGAGTCATCCTATGTCACTGCGCAATCTGAATATCGCGCCTCGCGCGTTCCTCGGTTTTTCCTTCATCGCCTTGCTGGTCATCGTGCTCGGTGTGTTCGCCGTAAACCGCATGACCGTCATCCGCGAAGCCTCCATCGACATGGAATCGACGCAACTGCCCAGCGTCGGTTTTCTCGGCAACATGACCGAAAACGTTCTGCGTATGCGCATCCTGTCGTTCCGGGTGCTGGTCAACCGTGAACCGGCGGCGTTGCAGGAAGCCCAGACGCGCATCGGCGTGCTGGTCGATAAGTTGCGCAGTGCGCAAGCCAGCTATGCCGCGCTGCCGGCCGGTGCCGAAGAGGCGCAACTGTACAAGACGTTCACCGCCACGCTGGACAGTTACATGCAAGCCCAGACTCAGATGATGGAGCTGTCGCGGCAGAACAAGCTTGATGAAATGCGCTCGCTGATCAACACGCGGATCAAGGACGGCACGGATCAGATGGGCGAGCAACTGAACAAACTGGTGGCCCTCAATACGGCCGATGCAAAGGGCGCTTCGGCGGTCGCGGGTGCCAACTACGACAGTGCAATTACCGGTATCGTCGCGGTCGCCGTGATCGCCGCGTTGCTCACCGTGCTGTTGGCCTGGCTGTTGACTCGCAGCATCGTCACGCCGTTGAACCGCGCCGTACTGGCAGCCCAGACCATTGCCGAAGGTAATCTGAGTAAAGTCATCGACGTCGATGGCAAAGACGAACCGGCGCGGTTGCTCGGCGCCTTGGCCACGATGCAGGCCAGCTTGCGCAAAACCATCGAACAGATCGCCGGCTCCGCCACACAACTGGGCACTGCCGCCGAAGAACTCAGCGCGGTGACTCAAGACGCGTCCCGTGGGTTGCAACAACAGAACAACGAAATCGAACAGGCCGCGACTGCCGTCAACGAAATGACCGCTGCTGTGGAAGAAGTGGCGCGCAATGCAGTATCGACCTCCGAAGCTTCGAACCAATCGACTCAGGCCGCCCGCGAAGGCCGGGACCGGGTGGTGGAAACCGTCGATGCGATCCAGACCATGACCCACGACGTGCACAACACCTCGTTGATGATTGAAGGTCTGGCGACCCAGGGACGTGACATCGGCAAGGTGCTGGACGTGATCCGTGCCATCGCCGAGCAAACCAACCTGTTGGCGCTGAACGCGGCCATCGAAGCGGCCCGTGCCGGTGAAGCCGGTCGTGGGTTTGCGGTGGTGGCGGACGAGGTTCGGGCGCTGGCCCATCGCACGGCGCAATCGACCCAGGAAATCGAGAAGATGGTCGCCGGCATTCAGAACGGCACCGGGGAAGCGGTGGCGTCGATGCAGCAAAGCAATCAACGCACCCAAAGCACCCTGGAACTGGCCCGCGCCGCCGGTGTGGCGCTGGAGCAGATCACCCAGTCGATCCATCTGATCAACGAGCGCAACCTGGTGATCGCCAGTGCCTCGGAGGAACAGGCGCAGGTGTCTCGCGAAGTCGACCGCAACCTGGTGAACATTCGCGATCTGGCCACGCAGTCCGCCGCGGGCGCTAACCAGACCAGCACCGCCACCCATGAGTTGTCGCGTCTGGCGGTGGATTTGAATGCGCTGGTGTCGCGGTTTGTCATCTAAATCGACCCGCTGATCTGTAGGGGCCAACGTGCCCCTTCAGGTATTAGCCGCGTAATTTGAGTTCGGCGCACAAGCCACCACCCTCGCGATTACTCAACGTCAACGATCCCCCGATCGCCAACGCCAGTTGCTGCGCGATTGCCAGGCCCAGACCGGTGCCGCCCGTGCTGCGGTTGCGTGAGTTTTCCACGCGGTAGAACGGCTCCATGACCTGGGCCAATTCGTCTTCGGCAATGCCTGGGCCACGGTCCATGACTTTCACCGAGACGCTGCCATCGACTTTCTTCTCGACCAGCAACTCGGCGGCACCGGCGAATTTCAGGGCGTTGTCCGTCAGGTTCACCAGCACCCGGCGCAAGGCGTGGGGGCGGGTGTCGATGACGGTGGCGCTTTTGCCGCTCAACTGAACTTCCTTGCCCACGTCCTGATAATCGAACACCAGGCTGTCGAGGAATGAGTCCAGGTCGGTGCGGCGACTTTCTTCGGTGGCACCGTGGACGCTGCGCGCATAAGCCACGCCCTCGCGCACCAGATGCTCCATCTCGCCGAGGTCGTTCCAGAGTTTGTCTTTCTCCACGCAATCATCCATGAACTCGGCGCGCAGTTTCATCCGGGTAATCGGTGTTTGCAGATCGTGGGAGATCGCCGCCAGCAATTGCATGCGTTCCTTCAGGTACGCGGCGATGCGCGCCTGCATGGCGTTGAACGCCTTGGCGGCGTGGGCGACTTCGGTCGGACCTTTTTCGTCCAGCAGCACCGGGTGCGTGTTGGGGTCGAGGGTATCGACGGCTTCGGCGAGGCGGGTCAGAGGACGGATGGCGATGCGCACCGCCAGCCAGGTGCAGGCGAGCATCAGCGCAAGTTGCCCCAGCAACATCATTGGCAACCAGGGTGACAACGGCACCATCGATGGTCGCACGTCGATGGTCAGCGGGCTGCCATCCGTGAGCTTCAGGTGCACCTGAAAGTGCTTCCTCGGCCCCGGGATGTCGGTGAAGGTCATCGGGTAATCCTTGCCGATGGCGTCCTTGATCGAGGTCATTGCGATGGGCGCTTCAGGCGTGTCCGTGTTCATCGGGTTGCCGTTGGCGCCTTCACTCAACAGATAGCCGTAGTTCTTGCGCTGCAACTGTTGCAGCCAGCCCGCACGTTCGTTGGCCGGCAAACGGTCGAGGATGGCAATGGAGGTCGAGACGTCGGTTTCCAGATTGCCGAGCATGGTGTTTTTCGCGCTTTCGTAACGCTCGTAGTACTGCGCACCGAAAGACAGTGCCTGGGCGAGGATCAGGCCGATCAGGAAAATCAGCGACAGTCGTGAAGCCAGGGTGCGAGGCCAACGCATCGAGAGGTTCATGCTGGCGCCCCGACGATCTCCACCGGCAAGGAAAACACATAGCCCTCGCTGCGCACGGTCTTGATGTAGGCGGGTTCGCGGGCATCGTCGAGCAAACGCTGGCGCAAGCGGCTCACCAGCAAGTCGATGGAGCGATCGAACAGATCGGCGTCGCGGCCCTGGGTCAGGTTGAGCAGCTGGTCGCGGTTGAGCACCCGTTGCGGGTGATCGAGGAACACCCGCAGCAAGCGATATTCCGCGCCGCTGAGGGCGACCATGGTGCCGTCGTCATCCAGCAGGTGCCGGGCCGAGGTGTCCAGCTGCCAGCGACCGAACGCCAACAGGCGGCTGCTTTCGGTGACCACCAGGTTCGGCGGAAGCATGCGCGTACGGCGCAGCACAGCGTTGATCCGCGCCAACAGTTCACGGGCGGCGAACGGCTTGACCAGGTAATCGTCGGCGCCCATTTCCAGGCCGATGATGCGATCGGTTTCATCGTTGCGGGCGGTGAGCATCAACACCGGGGTGGCCTTGTGTTTGCCGGAACGCAGTTCGCGGCAGAGCATCAGCCCATCGTCGCCCGGCATCATGATGTCCAGCACGATCAGGTCCACTGGCGTGGATTCAAGGAAGGTGCGCATCTGCCGCCCATCCGCCACGACCGTCGTGCGCAGGCCGTTCTTCTTCAGGTAGTTGCCCACCAGTTCGCGGATCTCGCGGTCATCGTCAACGATGAGAATGTGATCGACGTGTTCCATGGGCCTTGCCTCTATCAGTTGGGGGATGTCGCACAGTCTATCGAGCCTTTGCCGGCTCGCCCGCAGCCCTTTGTATTGCAGTGTATCTGGCTTGTCGGTGGATACACACAGACGCAAAAACGCCGATTTTCGGGGGTTTTGTATCCCTGTGTATCCCGGCAGGGCTCAGATACTTACCGATTTATCCGAGCCTGTTTCCGACACATGCGGGATACCTCGCAAGCTTTAAATAGGTTCCATCGAGGCAAGCCAAACCGCCTCTACCCATAAACGATTGAACCTATCGAAACCTTGAGGAAACCGCCATGAACACTAAAGCCATCTACGCCGCTTGCCTGTTTGCCGCACTGAACATCTGCACCTTGCCGGCCCGCGCCGAGGCTGATGTTACCCCGATGGACTACAGCTACGGCACGCACCTGGACATCAAGAAAGTCGTGTCGCTGAAACAGGATGCCTCGCCTTCCTGCGGCGTGGTGAATGCGCAGCTGACCTACCTGGATTCCCAGAGCAAAACCCAGGTCCTGGACTACCGCAAACTGGCTGATAACTGCAACTCGGACAACTGAGTCCAGCGATCACCTTTAACGCCACCCAACGAATCCAGGAAGAACATCATGAACAACGTCACCCGCTTTTTGACCGCTGCTGCGTTCTCCTTTGCCGGCGCCGCGGCCCATGCCAACGCCGCGGTAGAACAAAACGCCTGCGGCAGCAGCACCTGCTTTCAACTGACGCCGGTGGCGGAGAAGGGCGGTAGCGACTTCGTCGCCGAAAACGGTTCCAGCCGTACGACCCAGGGAAAATTGCTGGATGGTCAGACGGCTTGACTCTGCTCTGCAAACACCACCGATCCCCTGTAGGAGTGAGCCTGCTCGCGATGGCGGTCCTTCATTCAGAAATGATGTGACTGACACACCGCCATCGCGAGCAGGCTCGCTCCTACAGGGAATGTGTCGCCCTCAAAATTGTAATAGGTGATCCCCATGTTACTCATCGCTTTCCTGGGCGGCATATTGACCGTCCTCAGCCCCTGCATTCTGCCTGTCGTGCCGTTCCTGTTCGCCGGGGCCGACCGCACGCGCTCGTCGATCATGCTGACCTTAGGTGGCATGGTCCTGACGTTCGCCCTGATCTCCAGCCTGGCGGTGGTCAGCAGTGAATGGGTGATCGAAGCCAGCAACACCGGCCGCCACGTGGCGTTGATCGTGATGGTGCTGTTCGCCCTGTCGCTGATTTCCGCACGGGTTGGCGACTGGTTGGCGCGGCCGTTCGTGGCGTTGGGCAATCGCATCGACCCCAACAGCCGCAAAATGTCCGGCCCGCTCAGTTCGATCATGATCGGCGTCGCCACCGGCCTGCTCTGGGCACCCTGCGCCGGGCCGATCCTCGGGGTGATCCTCACCAGCGCCATGCTGCAAGGCGCGAACGCCGGGACCAGTCTGTTGCTGGTGGCCTACGGCCTGGGTAGCGCGTTGTCCCTGGGCACCTTGATCTTCGCCGGTCGTGGCCTGGTCAATCGCTTGAAACCGTCGATTCCGGTCACTGGCTGGTTGCGTCGCGGTGCCGGTGTGGCGGTGTTGGCCGGCGCGGCGGTGATTTCCACCGGCGCCAACGATGTGCTGCTGGCCAATACCTCGTCGGAAGGTGTCAGCAGCGTCGAGAAAGGCCTGCTGGAAACCGTGCCGAAAGTCGTCGATTACTTCGTCAGCAAGGTCAAGGCCGAGTCCATGGACAACGCCCAGGGCGCTATGCCTTCGCTGACCGGCGCGGTGGAATGGATCAACTCACCTGCGCTGACCAACGAATCGCTCAAGGGCAAAGTGGTGCTGGTGGATTTCTGGACCTTCGACTGCATCAACTGCAAGCACACCCTGCCGTACGTCAAGGATTGGGCGAAGAAGTACGAGAAGGATGGTCTGGTAGTGATCGGTGTGCATACCCCTGAATACGGGTTTGAACGCATCATCGATAACGTCAAGGACAAGGTGAAGGAATACGGCATCACCTACCCGGTAGCGATCGATAACAACTACGCGATCTGGCGCAACTTCGACAACCAGTACTGGCCGGCGCACTACATCATCGATGCGAAAGGGCAGGTGCGTTACACGCACTTTGGGGAAGGCAGCTATGAAACTCAGGAGAAGGTGATTCAGCAGTTGTTGGAGGAGGCCAAAGCGGCTGCTCCGGCGGTGTAGGAGCTGCCGAAGGCTGCGATCTTTTGAGGTATCAATGGCTCACCTCACCGTGGGCCATTGTGCGTTTCTCCTGACTGCGCCGCCACGCCGCTGGCGGTGCTCCGTACTCACGCCGAAAGGCCCGGCTGAACGCCGTGTCGGTCTGGTAACCCACCTCTTCGGCAATGCGCAGCAAGGAACTGTTACTGCTGCGTAACAGATTGGCCGCAAGCAGCATGCGCCATTGCGTCAGGTACTGCATCGGCGAAATCCCCACCAGTTGCTGAAAGCGTTCCGCCAGGACCGATCTTGAGGTACCGGCGGTACGCGCCAGCTCATCCAGGGTCCAGGTGTGACAGGGTTTTTTGTGCAGCGCATTGAGCGCGGCGCCGACGATTCGGTCGCTCACCCCCGCCAGCCAACCGGTGCGACCCTTGCCCTGTTCGTGCATGTACAAACGCAGCACTTCGATGAACAACACCTCGGCCAGTTTCGCCAATACGCCTTCGCCACCCGGCCTTGGCGAGCGCGCTTCGGCCAAGGCATAACGCACCGACGATTCAAGCCAGATTCCGGCATTCGAGCCGCGCACATTGACCCGCACCACCGCCGGCAATCCGGTCAGCAACATCCCCGCCAAACGCGTATCGCACGCCAGATAACCGCAGACCAGACGCGTCACCGCGCCGCCACCGCCATAGCTCAACTGCCGCGGCCGTCGCGCCAGGACCTCGTCCAGCCGCGCACCCTTGGCCGGCGGCAAACCTGGCTGCGAGCTCATGCGATGAGCATCACCTTGCGGGAAAATCACCACGTCGCCAGCGTTCAGCCGCAGCGGCGGATCGTCCCCCAGTTCGACGTAACACTCGCCCTCGGTGATCAAGTGGAAAATCACTACGCGTTCGGCGTTGGGCTCCAGGAATGGCGCTGCCGTGTCCGCACTCGGCGACTGGTAGCACCAGGGCGCGGTGAACCGGGCGTTGATAAAAATCGCACCGACCAGGCGGACGACGCGCAGGGTCTGTGACAAGGCGTCCATGGGCGTTTTCCCGTGCGGGGATGGTGGCTCAAGGGTTGATTGTGAGCCTGTCGCCGCAAAGCGTGAAAGCTCCGGACGATCGGGCAGTGTTGGCCGACGATCGGGCAGGACGCCAACCTTGCCCGGCGCGATAGTGGGCTCACAGGGTCTGCCGGCCCTGTCATCCATAACAAGAATGAGAGGTTGCCATGCCTAAGTTCGTCATAGAACGGGAAATACCAGGTGCTGGAACACTGTCAGAAAGGGATTTGAAAGCAGCATCGCAAAAGTCCTGCCGGGCCTTGCGCGAGTTGCCTGAGGTGCAATGGCTTCAAAGTTATGTCACCGGAGACAAACTGTACTGCGTGTACATCTCGCCAAGCGAAGAGCAGATCAGGGAACACGCCAGGCAGAGCGGTTTCCCGGCCAATCGCATTTCCCAGGTCATGAACATCATCGATCCGACCACGGCGGAGTAAGTCGCCGCCAGCGTTTGATCCGTGTTCCAACCCAGAGATTGTCCCCATGAGTACACCCATTGATCTGACTGCCCTGAAAAATCGCCAGATGGCCGCTTGGGCCAGCGGCGACTACGCCGTGATTGGTACCACTTTGCAGATTGTCGGCGAACAACTGGCCGAAGCCTGCGACCTGCTGTGCGATGAACTGGTGCTCGATGTGGCTGCCGGCAACGGCAACGCCACACTGGCCGCCGCCCGCCGTGGCTGTATCGTGCGCTCCACCGACTATGTCGCCTCACTGCTCGAACGCGGCGAGGATCGGGCCAAGGCGGAACGCCTGAGCGTCACGTTCCAGGTGGCCGACGCCGAAGCGCTGCCCTTTGAAGACGCGAGCTTCGATGTCGTGCTGTCGACCTTCGGCGTGATGTTCGCGCCGGACCAGCCCAAAGCCGCATCGGAATTGGCGCGGGTCTGCCGGCCTGGAGGCCGCATCGGCCTGGCGAACTGGACGCCGGAAGGCTTCGTCGGCCAGATGTTCAAGACCCTCGGCCGGCACCTGCCGCCACCGCCCGGCGCGCAACCACCCTCGCAGTGGGGCACTGAAGCCTGGCTGCACACGCACTTCGACGAGCGCAACTTCCTCGTCCAGGTGACGCGCCGGACCTTCAACTTCCGCTATCGCTCGGCGGCGCACTTCATCGACACCTTCCGTACCTGGTACGGCCCGGTCCACAAGGCCTTCGCGGCATTGCCGCCGGACGGCGCGCAGGCCCTGGAGGCCGACCTGACCGAACTGATCAACCGGTCGAACCGGGCAGGCGAAAAGTCGCTTGTAGTGCCGAGTGAATACCTGGAGGTGGTGATCACCCGACGTTAACGCAAACCCTGTAGGAGCTGCCGCAGGCTGCGATCTTTTGATCTTAAAAAATCAGGATCAAAAGATCGCAGCCTGCGGCAGCTCCTACAGGGGATTGTGGTGGTTTCTAGACGACGCTCGCGCCTCGGGCTTCCAGCAACTCGCGCAACACCGAGCGATGGCAATGCGCTTCTTCCTCGCAATAACAGCCAACGGCCAGCGAGGTTTGATGGGAGAGGGCGGCCAGCAGGTCGAGCAACTGGCCGGGGGCAGGCTGGTTCATTTCGGCCTTGAACTTGCGTTTGAACGCGTCCCAGGCCTTCTCGTCTTCAGCGGTCTGGGCTTCGTGCACCAACTCCGCACTCGGCGACAGCAATGGTTGCCAGACATCGTAGAAATCCCGACTGGCAAATTCGGCCTTGGGCACGCCACGAGGCGGGCGCCGCACCGTGCCCAGGCGCAGGCCTTCGCCGGGCAGGCGCGGAGAACCGAGGCGCACGATATGGATAGGCATGGCGTTACTTGAGCCGCGATCCGTCGAACCACTCCAGCGCCGTGCGCCAGAAGCAGATCCCCAGGAAATACGCCGACATCAGCAGCCATAGCCCCATCACCATCGGGTTGATCACCGGGTGGTTGATCACCAGCGACAGGCTGCACAGCAGCCAGATGGCCGTCACGGCGATGTTGATCGGCATGAAGCGACGCACGCGAAACGGGTGGAGGAATTTCATGCGAGTCAGGGTCAGCAGGGCCAGGCCTATTACGGTCAGGAAAGTGATCCAGGGTGACGGATCGATGATGTACAGGCACAGGGCAACCACGTTCCATGCCGCGGGGAAGCCCTGGAAGTAGTTGTCTTTGCTTTTCATATTGACGTTGCAGAAACAGAACAGCGACGACACCAGAATCAGCGACACCGTCAACAGCAGCGTGTAGTCCGGCAGCGGGATGTAGCGATAGATGAACAGCGCCGGAATGAACACGTAGGTCAGGTAGTCGATGACCAGGTCGAGGATCGAGCCGTCGAAGCTCGGCAATACCGACTGCACGTTGACCTTGCGCGCCAGTGCGCCGTCCAGGCCATCGACGATCAGGGCGACGCCGAGCCACAGCAGGCAGGTGGTCGGCTGGTTTTCCAGCAGGGCGAGGGTCGCGAGGAAAGCAGTGACCACGCCGGTGGCGGTAAAACCATGGGCTCCCCACGCTTTGAGCCTGGCGATGTGTAGAGTCGAAATCACGGGGGTGTTCTCCAGAAAGTGCAGCAAGCCAGTCAACGCCCTCATCTGGCGGGCGGCGGCAAACCGGTTGGGGTTGCAGGTATCGACCGGGTATCCGGGAATAAGGTTCACCACCCATGAATCTTAGCTGCGGCGCAAAAAAATACCCCGGATAAATCTGGGGTCACGTCAGCCAAACGGTGGTGGCACATTTACGGGCGAGGACTATTGTTGCCTGACTGGATCACTCCCTTCGATGAGGACGTCGTCATGAACACCAGCGATTTGCTCGAACAATTACTGCGCGGCAGCCAAGGCGCGATGCCGCGACAGGGCGGCAGCGCGGCGGGGCAAGGTGACCTCGGCGACCTGGGCGGATTGCTCGGTGGCTTGTTGGGCGGTGGTGGCGGCGGTGGCTCCAGCGCCGGGGCCGGTGGCCTGGGCGGGTTGGGTGGTTTGCTCGGCGGCCTGCTGGGTGGCGGCTCGCCGATGGGCGGTGCGCCGCAGAGCCGTTCCAGCGGCGGCACCAACTATGCCGCACTGGCTTCGCTGGGGATGATGGCATTCCAGGCCTATCAAGCCTGGCAACGCAGCCAGTCCGCGCAACAGCAACAGGCGCCGCAGCAGGCATTGAACACGGTGGACATGCTGGAAGGACCGGACGTCGAGGAACACAGCCATGCGATCCTGCGTGCATTAATAGCAGCGGCCAAGGCTGACGGGCGGATTGACGACGCCGAGAAAAAGATGATCGGCAAGGAAATCGGCCGTCATACCGACGACCCGGAGCTTCAGCAATGGCTTGATAACGAAGTGGCCAAGCCATTGAACCCCGTTGAAGTGGCGCAATCGGCTACGGATACCGCCATGGCGGCGGAAATGTACCTGGCCAGCGTGATGCTGGTGGACGATCAGCAGGATGCCGAGCGCAATTATCTGGATGAGTTGGCGGCGGCGTTGGGCATTGAACCGGATTTGCAGGTGCACCTGGAACAGCAGGTCAAGGGTACGGCCGCTTGAATATCGGGTTGGCCGTGAGGACGCCATCGCGGGCAAGCCCGCTCCCACAGGTAATCGAGGCGTATACCCCGATCCCTGTGGGAGCGGGCTTGCCCGCGATGAGGCCAGTACGTTCTGTATCAAGCGACGGTCAGAGCACCTTTGCGGTCAACCTGCCGAAGAGTCGACCGACTTCGGCACCAGAAACGTCACGCCAAACCGCGCGGCCACTTCATGAATGCGCGCTAGATCCTCGGGCACTTTGAACTGATCCATGGCCGCGAAGAACTGCCCGCCACGCGGATCGGAGACTACGCCGATGATTTTCGCCGTGGGGCTGACGTTCTTGTAGGCATGGATCGAACCGCCGGGGATGTGCACATAGCCGCCGGTCGACACCGTGGTGGAGCGGCCTTCCACCGTCACTTCGACCTCGCCATCAATCACATAGAATGCTTCGTCCCACGGGTGAAAGTGCGGGGGAGGCCCGCCGCCTTGCACGCCTTCCTGGATGTGCACCTCAAAGGGTTTACTGAGGTCCCCGCCAGCGAGAATGGTGATCGCCTCGCCAACGACATTGACCGGCGCGGGAATGTTCGCCGCGTCGATGACGTGAACCGTACGCATGATTGCTCTCCAGGGGTGAGTCAACACTGGCTGAGTATATTCACTTGAGTGCAGGCTATGTGCCGCCGGGCGCTCCGTCTGTCCGGGCAATTTCAACGCCGATGGAATTTTTGTCCCGGCGCCTCGCTCTGCTGAGGGAAGGACGTGTTGATTGCGCGTCCTGCCACTGGCCTCCGAGCGAGATATCCGCCAATGACAGCCCTGACCACACTTGCATCCAAGCCTACCCACGAACACTCGATGTCGCAGCCCGGCAGCATCCGCCAGATCTACGAGCAACTATTGCTTGAGGATGACGCAGAGCAACGGCGCTCGCTCGCCGAAACTTTCCTGCGTGCTCAGTTACAACAAGCCGAAGACCTGCCGAATGACCTACCGCGCGAACCCACAGCGCTACAAGATTGGGTCCGGGAACACTGCACCGACGTGGCCCGTCAGTACGCCGATTACCTGCAACAGCGCAAGGCCGGGGGACCGCGGCAGTACTTCAGCACTAAATCCCATGCGTTGTTTTTCCTGCAAGCCGTGGCCCCGACCAAACTGGTCGATGGCGCCTGGCTGTACGGGTTATTGCAGCATTGGCGCGACCCGCGTTTCGAAGGACTGATTTGCACCTATCTCGAAGAATTGGGCGATGGCAATCCGGCGCAAAATCACGTCGCGATCTACCGTCGGCTCCTCGCCGAACATGGCCTGCCGAACGGCGACCACCTCGACGACGAGCATTACCTGCAAGGCGCGTTGCAATTGGCCCTGGGTTACTGCGGCGATGAGTTTTTGCCGGAGGTGATCGGCTACAACCTTGGCTATGAACAACTGCCTTTGCATTTGCTGATTAGTGCCTACGAGCTCAGCGAATTGGGCATCGATCCTTATTACTTCACCCTGCACGTGACCATCGACAACGCCAGCACCGGCCATGCGCAAAAAGCCGTGCAAGCGGTGTTGCAGCTGTTGCCGATCACCGGCGATCAGGACGATTTCCTGCGCCGGGTAGCGCTGGGGTATCGCTTGAATGATCTGGGCCAGGGCAGCCGCGCGATCATCGAATCGTTCGAGCTGGAGCGCGAACTGCTCGCCATGCTCGAACGCAAACGCCCGTTCGGCCAGCACATGCATTCGGACTATTGCCGCTTTGAAGGCCAGACCGTCAATCAATGGCTGTCATCCCCGGAGCAACTGCCCGGATTCCTCGCGGCCATGGAAAACAAGGGCTGGATCAAGCGCCAGCAAAACCCGCAAGACAGCCGTTTCTGGCAGTTGATCGATGGCGACGGCGCGGCGATGTTCGGCGTGTTCAGCCCTTATGAAAAGCAGCTGTTGCATGACTGGATCGCCGGAGACTGGAAGCCCGAACGTTCAGCACCCTCGGTGCGACGCGGCGCCAGTGTGACGGTCGAGCCGGCAGTGCCGGACAACGACCCGGACGTCCAGGCGCTAAAGGCTGCGCTGAAGGGACTTGCCGCGCACGAGCAGATATCGGTGTTGATCCCTTGGCTCAGCGCCCATCGCCATGCACACCCCGCCGGGTTGATGGCGACGCGGCGGTTTATCGAGCTCAGATCCAGTATTGGCTAGGAAGCACAACAGCAATCAGGAAGAGCAGCCACGCGCTGCCGACCAGCAGGTGAGCCATGAGCAAGAATCTGGATGATTACAACCGCATGCGCGATTTTTCCGCGACCTCGGAACCGGCCGCCGTCAAACGTTCAAGCCGGAAAAACGCCAAGGATCACGCCTTGCAGTTCTGCATCCAGAAGCACGACGCCTCACGCCTGCATTACGATTTTCGCCTGGAACTTGATGGCGCACTAAAGAGCTGGGCGGTGCCCAAAGGCCCGTCGCTCGACCCCAAGGTCAAGCGTCTGGCGGTGCATGTCGAAGACCATCCGATTGACTACGCCACCTTTGAAGGCAGCATTCCGCAAGGGCATTACGGCGCGGGCGACGTGATTGTCTGGGATCGTGGCGTGTGGATCCCCCAGGAAGATCCGGCCAAAGCTTATGAAAAGGGTCGGCTCAAGTTCGAGCTGCAAGGCGAGAAGCTCGCAGGCCTTTGGAACCTGGTGCGCACGCACATGCCGGGCAAGCAGGAGCAATGGTTTCTGATCAAGCATCAGGACGGCGCGGCCCGGCCGGAAACCGATTACGACGTGGTAGCCGCCGAACCTGACAGTGTCCTGAGTGAGCGCACCATTGTGGCCAAGGCACCCAAAACGGCAAAACCCAAAGCCGTCAAGAAACCCGCCACCCCGGCGCGCAAGGCACAGTCCGCGCAATTGACCGGCGCCCACAAAGCCAAACTGCCGGATCAGATCAAGCCGGAACTGGCGACGCTGGTGGAAAAAGCCCCGGATGGCCAGTGGAGTTACGAGGTCAAGTTCGACGGCTATCGAATCATGGCGCGCATCGACCATGATGAGGTCAAACTCTTCACCCGCAACGGTCACGACTGGACCCACAAATTGCCCGGCCAGGCCAAGGCGCTGGCGAGCCTGGGTGTCGAGTCGGCCTGGCTGGACGGTGAAATGGTGGTCGCCGACGAGCACGGCGTACCGGATTTTCAAGCCCTGCAAAACGCCTTTGAGGCCAATCGTAGCGGCAACATTCTCTATTACCTGTTTGATTTGCCGTACCTCAATGGCGTCGACCTGCGCGAGGTGCCCGTCGAGGAACGCAGGGCGGCGCTGGCGACGCTGCTGAAAGCCAACAACGATGATCCGCTGTTGCGGTTCTCCGATGCTTTCAACGAAGACCCGGAAGCCTTGCTCAACAGCGCCTGCCAGATGCGCATGGAGGGGCTGATCGGCAAGCGTCTGGGTTCGGCTTATGTGTCGCGGCGCAGCAGTGACTGGATCAAACTCAAGTGCAAACACCGGCAAGAATTCGTCATCGTCGGCTACACCGATCCCAAGGGTTCGCGCAACGCCTTTGGAGCGTTGCTCCTGGGTCTGCATGACCGCGACAGCGGCGAGTTGCGTTACTCAGGCAAGGTCGGCACCGGGTTTACCGAGGCGACCCTCAACAGCATTCACGAACAACTCAAGCCGTTGCAGACCAAGAAACCGGCTGTGGTCAATCCACCCAGCGGTGCCGAATTCAAGGCTGTGCATTGGCTCAAACCCAAGCTGTTGGCGGAAGTGGCTTTTGCCGAAATGACCAAGGACGGTTCGGTACGTCACGCAGTGTTCCATGGCCTGCGTGACGACAAACCTGCCAAAGACATTACCGAGGAGCGTCCGACTGCCGTGAAAACTGCCCCCGCGAAAAAAGCCGCTGCCACCAAAGCGCCTGCCGCGAAGAAGAAGGCCGAACCTGCACCGTCGCAAATTGGCCTTGACCAGGGCAAGGTACGCATCACCCACCCGGACCGGGTCATCGACGCCAGCAGCGGCGCGACCAAAGTGCAACTGGCGGAGTATTACGCCAGCGTCGCCGAGTGGATTCTGCCGCAGCTCAAGGACCGCCCCGTAGCGCTGGTGCGTGCGCCGGATGGCATTGCCGGTGAACTGTTTTTCCAGAAGAACGCCGAACGCCTGGCGATCCCCGGCATCACCACCCTAGACCAGAAACTCACCGGCCAGCCGATGATGGTCATCAACAACGCCGAAGCCTTGATCGGCGCGGTGCAGATGAGCACCGTCGAGTTGCACACCTGGAATGCCACCTCGGACAACCTCGACAAGCCCGACCGCTTTGTCCTCGACCTCGACCCGGACCCGGCGCTGCCGTGGAAGCGCATGGTCGAGGCGACTCAGTTAACGCTCTCGGTGCTTGATGAACTTGGGCTCAAGGCATTCCTCAAGACCAGCGGCGGCAAGGGCATTCACCTGGTGGTGCCGCTGACCCGCAAGCTCGGTTGGGATGAGGTGAAGGATTTCAGCCACGCCATTGTCAGCCACATGGCGAAGCTGCTGCCGGAGCGCTTTTCAGCAGTGTCGGGACCGAAGAACCGGGTAGGGCGGATCTTCATCGATTACCTGCGCAACGGGCTGGGGGCGACCACCATTTGCGCCTACGCCGCGCGCACCCGCGAAGGGCTGCCGGTGTCGATGCCGATTTTTCGGGAAGAAGTGGAGGAGCTCAAGGGCGGCAACCAGTGGAACATTCATAACGCGCATGAACGTCTGGTTGAAGTGGGTGATGAACCGTGGGCAGACATGAAGAAAACCCGTCAGACAATCACAGCCGAGATGCGCCGGCGGGTCGGGATGAAAAAAAACTGACGATTCCAGTGATGAAACCTATTGTGGCGAGGGAGCTTGCTCCCGCTCGACTGCGAAGCAGTCGCTAAAACGGTGATTGCCAACCGAATTTTGGGGCTGCTGCGCAGCCCAGCGCGAGCAAGCTCGCTCGCCACAATGGCGTGTTGTTAGCCGACGATGTTATTTGTTGTTGATGAACGCCTGGAAGTCGCTACCCATTTTGTCGATTGCTGTCTTGAAGTCCTGGGCGGTGATTTTCTGTTTGTCATTTTCCAGCGTGGTGCCAAAGACCTTGCGCACGACCCTGCCTACGGACTGATTGTTTTTCGCGTCGATGAACTCGGCTTCGATAAACAGTTCGGTGTTTTCATCCCGGATACCGGTAACGGCGGACACACCACCCACGACCGCTGCGATAGGCACCACTTCATACCAGTGCATGCCTTCAGGCGAGGCACTTACCCCGGTGATGGCTGCACGCATGACGAGGAGTTTTGCGCCGGCCGGCGCGGCGTTCGAGCTGGATACGACCCGGTACTTCTGCCCCAACGTGGTCTTGGCCTTGTTAGTCATGTAGTTCTGAATGTCGTTCAGCGTCTGCTGGTTGACCCGCTCGTTGGGCTTGGGTGCCGGATACATTTCCAGCCGGGAGAAGGCCACAGTGTCATAGGCATTCGGGTTCCACGACGGGCTCACCCAGCGCATCGCCGTACCGCCGCTTGGCGTTTCAACTTCCTGCAGGTTGTTGTAGGTGGACAGGTAGCCGGAGTACTGCTCCTTCTCGGTGACTTTTGACGTACAACCACCGAGCAGAAGCCCGGCCATGGCGGTGCCGACGAGCAATTTACGGGTCAGGTTCATAGTGCTGTTTACTCCTTGGTTAAAGTCTTTTTTTTTTAGTAATCAGAAACGCCAGGTCATGTTCCCGGTCAGGGCCGAAATCCAGGCACTGTCGAACTGACCGGAAGTTCGAAAGCCCGACGTGGATTTGGTCTGGTCAACCGGCATATCACCAAGATAGACCATGGCCCAACTTACGTTGAGGTCGGTGTCCTTGTTCACAGCATAGGTGGCTCCTGTGGCAATGCGCCAGGATTCTGCCATCGGTACGGTGAGAGTGCGGTCGCTGTCCGAAACGGGACTGCTGTCGTAAGCCACGCCCACGTTCCACAAGAGTTGCGGGGTGGCCTGGTATTGCGCGCCGAGCGCCAGTTGCCAGGTGTCTTTGTATTTGGCGTCGATGGTGGTCGATCGAGCATCGAACGCTGTGGTGTCGACCTGCACACCGACCTCGCCGAACTCCGACCAGTCCTGCCAGTTGACCGAGGCCAGCAAGGCCCATTGCTGGTCCAATTGCTGGAACAGGCTCAGCGTGACGGTCTGTGGCACCGTCATGTCGAGTTGCGTGTTCAGGCCATTCAACCGGTCCAGTGCCGGGCCGTTGCCTTTGATGTCCAGCCCGTCTTCGAAATCCAGATCGACCTTGCTGGTGTAGGTCAGGCCGATGCGTGTTCCAGCTTGCGGGGCGTAGATTACTCCGACGTTCGCGCCAAACCCCCAATCCTCGTCCTCGTATTTGAACTGGCCGTCGCTGCGTTCGGTGAAGCCAAAGGGCGCGCGGTCGATGGCTGTCTGCGCCTGGAGCATGCCGTACATGGCTTTGACGCCGACGCCCACCGACCATTGCTCGTTGAAGCGGTAAGCCACACTCGGCACAAAAGACAAACCACCGAGGCTGGCGTTCTGTGCGAAGTAGCGTCCCGACCAATCGTTGTCGTAATTCACCGCCAGGCCGAAGTCGGCGTATTGGCCGAAGCCGATGCTCCAGTGATCATCCAGCTCATGAGTGATGAAGAAACTGCCGCCGGGAATCACATCGAGGGCATTGCCGCTGCCACTGCCCGGGACATTGGTGTCGCCGTCGCGATTGAATTCGAGGTTGCCGTAGAGCACCTGCAAGCCACCGGTGATTTGCGTGCCTGGCAAGTAGCTCATGCCCGCCGGGTTGCTGGCAATTGTAGAGGGACCTTGTGCTCGGGCGGCCGCACCGGCGTTGGCGAGACCGGCATTATCGGTGCCGATTTCGTAGAGCATGATGCCGCCGGCGTAGGCCTGCTGGCAGCACAGCGCAAGCAGGGTAAAGGCGGGCAGGGCGGAGGTTTTTATCTGCATGTTAATTCCCTACTGCGTCAATAAACGTCCGTCAGAGATACGGGTGGCCAGCATCGGCCACCCGTGATCTCGACGCCTTACTTGGCCATTTCTGCCCGAGCCGCAGCGATCTTGGCTTTGACCGAATCTAGGTTGAAGCTCGCGCCTTTTTGCATCGGCGGGAACTCGATCGCGGTTTCTGCCAGTTTGGTCACCTGTTGCTGGACGAACACGAAGCGCCAGAACTGGAACTTGAACCAGTCGAAATACTGCTGCGAACCTTGCGCGGCTTGATTCTCCGGCCAGCCCATACGTTCGAAGGGGTCGAGGCGCAGGTTGGTCAGGATCGGTACGTCGACCGCCACCTTGGCGCCCATCCACCCGCCTGGCTGGTCAATAAAGCGATATTTGTAGTCGCCGATTCGCACTGCGCCCAGCGCACTCTCACCAAAGTAGAAGATTTCATTACGGGTCGACGGACCTTTGCCGGTGATCATCGGCGTCTGGTCATAGCCGTCCAGGTGCACCTTGTAGGTACGGTCGCCCAGCTGCTTGCCCTTGAGCAATTCCTGAGTGATGTTCGGGTTACCGGCCGCCGCGACCAGGGTCGGGAACCAGTCCATGCCGGACATGATGCCGTTGGCAATCTGATTGGCCGGCACTTTACCCGGCCAACGAATGATCGCCGGAACCCGGAATCCACCTTCCATGATGGTGCCCTTGCCCATGGCAAACGGCGTGGTGCCGCCATCTGGCCAAGTGAAGTTTTCTGCACCATTGTCAGTGGTAAAAATGACAATGGTGTTGCCGTCCATACCGTCTTTTTTCAGCTTGGCCATGACGTCACCGACGATATCGTCGAGCTGCGCCATGCCGGCTTCCTGTTCCGACCAGCCGTTTTGCGCGTTGCGCATGGCTTCGTACTTGTCGGAAAGGTGCGTGACGATGTGCATGCGGGTCGGGTTGAGCCAGAGGAAGAATGGTTTGTTGTCCTGTTTGGCCTTGTCGACGAAGGCGAAGGCCTTGTCGCGAATCTCGTCGTCGACGGTTTTCATACGTTCCGGATACAGCGTGCCGGCGTCTTCGATTTTCTGTTTGCCGACCTTGCCCCAGCGCGGCATGACGGTCGTATCGTCCGTGGCGGTGGCCCAACTGTGAACCATGTTGCGCGGGCCAACGGTGGCGAGCAGTTCCTGCGGATAGTTGGGGTGCGCCGGGTCTTCCATGGCGTCGAGGTGATAGAGGTAACCGAAGAACTCGTCGAACCCATGCACGGTCGGCAGGAATTCGTTCAAGTCGCCCAAGTGATTCTTGCCGAACTGCCCTGTGGAATAGCCCATGGCCTTGAGGGCGGTGGCAATGGTGACCGCTTCGGCCGGAATACCGATGGGCGAGCCGGCCTGGCCAACAGTGGTCATGCCGGTCCGGATCGGCAGTTCGCCGGTAATGAAGTTGGCACGCCCGGCGGTGCAACTGGCCTCGGCGTAATAGTCGGTAAAGCGCATGCCTTCATTGGCAAGTTGATCGAGGTTGGGGGTGCGGCCGGCCATCATGCCCTGGTTGTAGACACCGATATTGGACCAGCCAATGTCGTCACCCATGATCACTACGATATTCGGTGGGGCATCGGCTGCCTGGGTGATGGAAGGCAGGACCACTGCTGGCAACAGCATTGATACCGCGAAAAGCCTGGAAAGCGTTGTCCGGTTCATATCGAGATCCTGTGCACTGTTGCTGGCGTTGTGAGAGCGGCCCCCCGGCCACTCGTGAAAATTGGATCCCCCCGCGAAGAGCGTAGGTAGCAATGTCGAAATATCCAGAAAATATTTGTGGCGTCGGCGTGTTTAGCGAGGCTTTGTACAAGTTTTTTTGAGATTGAATGGCAGCTGATATAAAACTGAGCTTTGCTGGTATCACCACAAAACCTTCGCTGGCAAACAGGTTGCGTGGTGGACGGTAGTCAATAGCCGTCCAAGATCGGGTTCTGCGGTGCATAGCACTGTTGGCAACGGGTGATACCTCGAGGGCGTCAATTCATGCGAAGCCTGCAACCGAAACAGTGTTGGTTGCCCTGTGCATTTTTTCTTTGGGTGGGCGCTGCTGATGCCGAAGATTCAGCTGAACTGGCCAAAAAAGCGCTCAACCCGGTTGCGGCCATGTACAGCCTTCCGGTTCAGTACAACTGGGACCAGAAAATGGGCATAACGGGGGAGGGCATGCACAGTGTCACCAACATCCAACCGGTGTTGCCATTTGAATTGAATGACGAATGGAATCTGATCTCGCGCACGATTTTGCCGGTCATCGACCAGCATGGACAGGCTCCGGACGGACTGGCGGACAAGACCGGCACGGGTGACGTGACCCAAAGCTTTTTCTTCTCGCCCAAGCATCCGACGCATAGCGGCTGGATCCTGGGGGCGGGGCCGGCACTTCTGATCCCCACTGGCAGCGACAGGTTGCTCAGCAGTCGCCAGTGGGGGCTCGGGCCGACAGGGGTGGCGCTGAAACAGTCGAACGGCTGGACTCGCGGCATTCTGGCCAATCACATCTGGAGCCTGAGTGGCGAGCAACCCAATGCACAGAAGGTCAATCAAACGTTCTTGCAGCCTTTTTTGTCATACACCACCCACACCTACACCACGTTTGGCGTGAACACTGAGTCGACTTACAACTGGCAGACCCGGGAATGGTCTGTACCGGTGAACCTGACAGTCACTCAGCTACTCAGGTTGGGCGGCCATCCGCTGACCATTCAGCTCGGGCCGCGTTATTGGGCCGACAGTCCAGAGGACGGCGCGCACGGCTGGGGATTTCGTGCAGCGATTACGTTTTTGTTTCCCCGATGATTGCACCACCACGCAACCCGAACCGCCCCATTTGCAGGTCTCTGCGGAGAACAAAGGATGCCAACCCTTCAACAGCATGTCCGGTTGTACTCACTCGGTTTAGTTCTGGGCCTGTTCGTGGTCCCGCTGCACGCTGCACAAGCCCCCGCTACCGATCCCCCGCCGGCGCAACTGGAGCCAAAGGCGCTGGAGGTTCTGAAGGCCATGAGCGCACGGTTGGCGTCCACCCAGGGCATGAGTTTCAAAGCCGTTACCACGTATGAAAAACCCAGCCGGCTAGGGCCGCCCCTGGCCTATGGAACGGTGGACATGGTCAATGTGCAACGACCGGATCGCCTGCGTGTGTTGACCTCCGGCGACGGTCCGGCCACCGAGTTCTACTACGACGGCAAAAAAGCCTATGCCTTCGAACGTAAAGACGACTTGCTGGCCGAGGCGGACGCGCCGCCTACCATTGATGCGACCCTGGAGGCCGCGTACCAGCGTGCAGCGATCTACTTTCCGTTTACCGACGTGATCGTCGCTGATCCCTATAAGGATCTGTCCCGGGACATGCGTGTGGCGTTTTACATTGGCCAAAGTACGGTCGTCGGTGATACCACCACCGATGTGATCGCCTACACCAGCGACAGTGTGTTCGTCCAGGCGTGGGTCGGCTCGCAAGACAAGCTGCCGCGCCGGTTACGCGCCGTGTTTCTCGATGATCCGACCCGATCCCGGCATCAAGTCGATTTCACTGACTGGAAGCTCGAATCGGCGATGTCTGCGGATTTCTTCAAACCTGACCACATCGATAAGGCACACCGCATTCAGTTTGCCCCGCCGCCCGATCTTCGTGTCCCGCAAGGGGTTAAAGATCCAGCGGAAAAACCAAAAACCTGAACAAGGAGACTGAACCATGAACAGATCTACCTTGAAATTCGCCGGCCTGTTTGTCGCGGTGCTCAGCTGTAACGAGGCGGCAGCCTGGTCCCATGCTTCCGGCTTCGGGCGCACTTCCGGAGGGGGTGGCTCATGGAGTCACTCCGGTGAATACGGCTCGGCTTCGGGCGGTGGTGGCAGTTGGAGTGGTGAAAGCAATCGCGGCGGGTCGGCTTCCGGAGGTGGGGGGAGCTGGAGCGGCTCCGGCTATCGCGGTGGCTCGGCGTCGGGTGGCGAGGGCAGTTGGAGCGGTCGGACCGAGAGTGGCGGGACTGCCTCCGGTGGCGAGGGCTCCTGGCACGGCACTGGCGCGGAAGGTGGAACGGCTTCGGGTGGCGAAGGGGCCTGGCATGCGCAAGGGGCATATGGCGCTGAGGCCGGCGGTTATCACGCAGATGGCTATGGCACGACGGCTTACCGTCCGCCCGTTTATGGCACCACCGCTTACCATGCCGTGCCTTACGGCACCGCTTACTACCATCCGCCAACGGCTGTGATTGCCAGCAGTGGCTGCTACAACTGTGGCTATAACGAGGGGGTCAATCCGGCTGCTGCGGCTGCGGCGGGTGTAGCCGTCGGTGAAGCGGCGGCGACGGTGGCTGAGCGGAACGCCAGTTATAACGCCGGAATGGTGGCCTCCGCACCACCGACAATGCCCATGGGCGCGACGTATGCGTCATTGCCTCCAGGATGTGGCTTGATCACCTTCGCCAACAACACCTATTACCAGTGCGGCAATTCCTGGCTGCGCCCGGCCTATGGCGCCAACGGCGTTTACTACACCGTAGTACCAACCCCCTAATCCCTGCAGGAGCTGCCGCAGGCTGCGATCTTTCGATCTTGATCTTAAGAAACAAGATCAAAAGATCGCAGCCTGCGGCAGCTCCTACAAGGAGTACGCGGTCATTTGTAGGAGCCGGCTTGCTGGCGATGGCGTCGGTGGCTATCACATCAAATTTGTCTGCCCCACCGCCATCGCCAGCACGCGGATGCGTATACCGTCGGACCGCGCCGTTTCCGCAGCGTCGAATATGAGCACCACAGACACGCCCCTGCAGGAGCTGCCGAAGGCTGCGATTTTTTGATCTTGATCTGTAAAAGCAAGATCAAAAGATCGCAGCCTGCGGCAGCTCCTACAGGGAATGTGGGGTTTAGCTGATGTTGCGCGAAGACCCCTTCCAGTACTTCTCGCGGACCTGTCGACGTAGAACTTTGCCCACTACCGAAGTTGGCAGTTCATCCACAAACACCAGCGATTTCGGCGCTTTGTAGCCGCCCAATCGAGTGCGCGTTTGTGCGATCAACTCTTCACTCGTAACCGTTTGCCCCTGACGCAGAATCACCTCGGCATGCACCGCTTCACCCCATTCGGCGTGCGGAATGCCGACCACGGCCGCCATCAATACGGATGGATGCGCCGCCAGCGCCGCCTCGACTTCCACCGCGTACACATTGAAACCGCCGCTGATAATCATGTCCTTGAGCCGGTCGACGATGTACAGGTAGCCGTCGGCATCGATGTAACCCAAGTCACCGGACTTCCACGCACCGTCGTCAAACTCCGCCGCCGTGGCCTCAGGGTTTTCGTAGTAACCCTTGATGATGGCTTTGCAGCGGATGCGGATTTCGCCGGTTTCGCCAATCGGCAACGGCAGGCCATCGGCGTCGGCGATAAACACTTCGACACCGGGGGTAGGCCGGCCAGCCGAGGACAGATGGCGCAGGGCGGCGGCATTGCCGGGTTGATGCGCAGCCTTGTCCAGCGCAGCGATCATCATTGGCGACTCAGTGGCGGCATAGCCCTGGACAAAAATCTGCCCGAAGCACTCCACCAGTTCGCCCAGTTTGTCCGGGCTCATGGGCGCGGCGCCGTAGATCAGCGTGGTCAGCGAAGAGAAGTCTTTCGGATTGGCCCGCTGCAATTCCAGCAAGCGATACAGCACGGTCGGCACCAGGAACGAATGGGTCACGCGTTCGCTCTCGACAATCTGTCGCCAGTTTTCCATGTCCAGTTGATTCAGGGTGATGTTGGTGCCACCGCCGTAAACCGTGGGGAAGAACAGCATGATCGTGCCATGGGACAACGGCGAGACGTGCAGCAAGCGGGTCTTGCTGGACAAGCCCAGATCGGTGTTGATGAACGCCGCGTCACGGCAGGCCATCCAGTTGTCGATGGAGTACATCGCGCACTTGCCCTTGCCGGTGGTGCCACCGGTGAAGCGCAGCATGCAGATGTGCTGGTCGGTATCCAGGGTCACGTCGTTGTCGAGATCCGACGCAGCCTCCACCAACGGCCAGAAGCTGTGCACGCCGGAGAGGGCGGCTTGCTCGGTGGTGGGCGGGTCCATCACCACGATCTCGCAGCCACGGCTACGCAGCATGCCGTAGTAACTGTCCAGCAAACGGGTTTCGATAAACACCACACGCGGCTGGACCAGGTCGACCTGCCGCGCGTGCTCATCGAGCGGGTCGCGCAGGTTGGTCATGACCACCGTGCCTTCCTGCTTGAAGGTGCTGGGAAACATCATCAGGCTGAGGTTGTCGTTCTCCAGGATCAGCATGAAGCGTTCGCCCGCCTGCACCTGCAGAGTCGAGCGCAGGACGTCGGCGATGCGGTTGGTCAGCAGGTGGTACTGCTCGTAGGTGAAGCGCCGGTTGCGCTCGACGTTGACGATCGCTTCCTGGTCGCGATGACGCAGCGCGAGCAAGCGCATGATTCGGCTGAAGTTCATTTTCATGGTGAATGGCTCCCGTCACTCAAGAAGATCGCAGCGCGCGTTATCGGGCACGCATGCGCGACGCGGCATCGAGACGGATGGTCTCGCCGTTGACGTAGGCGTTCTCGATCAGGAAGGCGCAGCAATGGGCGAATTCACGCATGTCACCCAGGCGCTTGGGCGATTCCATTTGTTCTTTCAGCGAGTTCAGGACCTTCTCGTCGAGGCCGGCGACCATGGTGGTCAGGAATAGCCCCGGTGCGATGGCGTTGACCCGCACGCCAATGGCGCCCAGTTCGCGGGCAGCAGGCATGTTCATGCCGATCACGCCGGCCTTGGTGGCGGCGTAGGCGCACTGGCCGACCTGGCCTTCGTAGGCAGCGCCGGACGATACGTTGATCACCACACCGCGTTCTTCGCCAGCCTCGGCTTCGTTGTTGGCCATGTGCTCGGCACACTTGGACATCACGTTGAACACACCGTTGAGGTTGATCGCCGTGGCCAGGGCGAATTTGGACAGCGGCGCCGCCTTGCCTTCCTTGCCCAGCACTTTGAAACCATTCGGAACAGCGGCGCCGTTGATGCACACGTGGATGGCGCCGAACTTGTCGATCACCGCATTGACGGCGTTCTGCACCGAGGCTTCATCGCTGACATCGGTCTGCACGAACATCGCGCGGTCGGCGCCAATCTCCGCGACAGCCTGTTCGCCGGCTTCGATGTTCAGGTCGAAAATCGCCACGCGGGCGGCTTTTTCGCCGGCCATGTAACGTGCGGTAGCCAGGCCCAGGCCCGAAGCGCCGCCGGTGATCACGATGACTTTGTCTTGAATACGCATGAGGGTGTCCTTGTTCGCTGCCCGGCTCAAAGGAGCCGGGTTGTTATTGTTAGAAATGGAACGGGCGACTGATCAGAACGCGTTGACCCCGGTCAGGGCGCGGCCAATGATCAGTTGCTGGATCTGCGAAGTGCCTTCCGGAATCGGCACGATGATCGCTTCACGGGCGAGTTTCTCGACCAGGAAGTCGGTGGTCACACCGGCGCCACCGTGGATCTGCACGGCTTGACGGGCGATGGTCACGGCGGCTTCGCAGGCGAAGTACTTGGCCATGGCCGCTTCCATTTCCGCCGGGATGCCGGCACCGATCATCTCGGCGGCGCGGTAGGTCAACAGGCGTGCGGCGTCGACGTTGGTGGCCATTTCCGCGAGCATCGCGGAGATCAACTGGTGGCCGGCGATCACTTTGCCGTGTTGCTTGCGCTCCTTGGCGTAGCGCACGGCTTCTTCCAGTGCGCGACGGCCGATGCCCAAGCCTTGCGCGGCGACAAACACGCGGGAGCGTTCGAAGAACGACAGGGTGTTTTTCAGAGCCTGGCCTTCGCCGCCGATGATGTTGCTGGCCGGGACGCGCACGTCATTGAGGAAAATCTGCGCGGTGGACTGGCTGTTCCACGCCATTTTGTGGATGTTCTGCACTTCATACGGATGTTCTTTGCGATCCAGCAGGAAGTGGGTCAGGCCCTTGCGCGGGTCTTCGCCGGTGCGGCAGGTGCAGATCAGGAAGTCGGAGTACGAACCGTTGCTGATCCAGGTTTTCTCGCCGGTGATGATGTAGTCGTCACCGTCGCGACGCGCGCGGGTCTTGATTTCAAGAACGTTGGAGCCGACGTCCGGTTCGGAAATGCCGACGCTGACGAACGAATCGCCGCTGATCAGGCCCGGCAGGTAGCGCTCGCGCAGGTGATCCGGAGCGAGTTTTTCCAGCATCTGCGCGCCGAAGGAGTTGATCACCACCGGCGTCGACAGGTCCACCGAACAGGCGGCGACTTCTTCGAACAACATGGTCATGGTCGGCCAATCCAGGCCCAGGCCGCCGTTGGCTTCGCTGACGGCGCCGGAGACCATGCCGAACTCGGAGAGTTGGCGCATCATCTCGGCCATTTTCTCTTTGGGCATGAACTTGTCGCGGTATTCCTTGTTGAACACCGGGTCGACTTTGTCGGCCAGGAAACGACGGAAACTCTCGACGGCTTCGAGTTGTTCCGGGGTGCGCATGACGTGTCCCATGGGGGTTCTCCTTAAATATTGTTGTTGGCGAGAATGTTGACGGCGACCACGGCTTCTTCGATGCCGAACAGTCCGCCGCCGTTTTCCTGGATGGCGATGCGCGCGCCTTCGACCTGGCGCTTGCCGGCCTCACCGCGCAGTTGCGTGACCAATTCGTGGATCAGCCCCAGACCGGTCGCACCAATCGGGTGGCCCTTGGATTCGAGGCCGCCGGACGGGTTGATCGGCATGCGCCCGCCAACGGTGAAATCACCGCGCTCGGCCGCCGGGCCACCTTCGCCGAACGGCACCAGCATCAGCGATTCGGCATTGAGGATTTCGCCGATGGCGGAGGCGTCATGCACTTCGGCGACGTCGACGTCGGAAGGATCGATGCCGGCCTGGGCGTAGGCTTTTTTCGCCGCGAGGTGGGCGACGATTTTTTCCGGCTCATCGAGGCCACGGTTGCTGCCGGTCTGCACCACGCTGGCGAGGACGCGAACGGCGCGGTCGCCGGCATTTTTCAAACGCTTGAGACCTTCGGCGTTGCACAGCACCACGGCGGCGGCACCGTCGCTGATCGGCGAGCACATCAGGGTGGTCAGCGGGTAGCAGATCGGTGGCGAGGCCAGCACTTCGTCGATGCTGAAGGCTTGCTGGAACTGCGAGAGCGGGTTGTGCACCGAGTGCTGGTGGTTCTTCGCCGCGACGGCAGCGATCTGCCGTTGGGTGGTGCCGTAACGCAGCATGTGATTGCGGCAAATCGCGGCATACACGTCCATGAACACGCTGTACGGGCGCTCGGAAACAGTGCCCGGCGGCGGCTCGATGCCTTCGCCCATGGCCAGCAGGATGTATTTGTTCTGCTCAACGGTGGCGACGTCCCAGCCGCCATCGAACACGGCGAACATCTTCGCCTTGTCCGGCACGTTCATTTTTTCGGCACCGACCGCCAGGGCGATGTCGCACTGACCCGCACGCAGGGCCAGGGTGGCGAGGTTGAACGCCGAGGAGCCGGACGCGCAGGCGTTTTCCACCGAGAACACCGGTACGCCTTCGATGCCGATGCGGCGCATGGCGATCGGGCCCGGAATGCCGGTCTGACCCTGCAACATGCCGTTGGTCATGGTGCTGTAGTACACCGAGCCGACGTCGGCGGTGGTCGCGCCGGCATCTTTCAAGGCCAGGCCCACGGCTTCGTCGACCATGTCGTAGACGCTGCGCTCGAGCAACCGGCCGAACGGCGTCATGCCAACGCCCACTACGTAGATATCGTTCATTGTCTGTTCCTGATGAGAGCGGGGTGCCTTAGCGGCCCTTGAAGTTCGGAGCGCGTTTTTCGCCAAAGGCTTGCAAGCCTTCCTGGAAATCGGCGGTGCGCAGGTGCTGGCGCAACATCACTTGCTCGTGTTGCAAGGCGTCGTCGCGAGATTTGTCGGAGGAAGCGCGGGCGACTTCTTTCATGCGGCGCAGGGCGATCGGGCTTTTCCTGGAGATCTGGTTGGCCAGGGCCAGCGTGGCGTCGGCGAGTTCGGCGTCCGGGTGGACTTCGCACACCAGGCCGTAGCCTTTCATCTCCGTGGCCGAGAGGGATTTGCCGGTCAGCAGCAGGTACATCGCCATGTTCAGCGGGATCAAACGCGGCAGTACCGCCGCGCCACCGGCACCGGGGTAGACACCGAAGTTGGCGTGGGCGTCGGCGAGGGTGGCGGTTTGCGCGGCGACCACGATGTCGGCGCACATGGCCAGTTCCAGGCCACCGGCCATGGTCACGCCGTTGAGCGCGGCGATCACCGGTTTGGGGAAATTGCGCATTTGACCGAAGACCTGGTTGGCGCGGTCGAGGAAGTCGGCTTCGCCCGCAGGCAATGTGGCGCCGGCCAACACTTCTTTCAGATCGGCACCGGCGCAGAAGGCCGGGCCATTGCCGGTGAGAATCACCACACGCAGTTCATCGTTGCTCGCGATGTCATTCAGGCAGCGCTCAAGCTCGGCGAGTGTCGCCAGGTTCAGCGCGTTCATGGCCCGTGGCCGGTTCAGCGTCAGGCGCGCCACCGGGCCGACGATTTCATACAGCAAGACATCTTCACTCATGACAACACCCTTTTATTGTTAGTCGCGCATTTGGCGTAGTTGATGAGCCGATAGTAGGAATGCGCGGGGTGGTGTCGCAGGTCATTGCAACGAAAGCGGTTGTCTGTAGGGGAGGGATGCACGCAGGCGCAAGGCAAAGGAAATCCCTGTAGGAGCTGCCGAAGGCTGCGATCTTTTGATCTTGCTTTTAAAAGATCAAAAGATCGCAGCCTTCGGCAGCTCCTACAGGGTCCGCAGGTCGTCCTGTGAAGACAGATGAATTGACTGAGAAGACCGGCAAGTCACGCCACTTGCTTGCACCATCGGAACGGTATTCGAACAACAATTACAGAGAGACCGTGCGATGAAGAAAATCCGCGTAGTGCTGACGGTGTCAGTGTTGGCCGCCAGCATTGTCGGGGCGCTGCAATGGTCGCGGGGGCAAACCGGCGTTCACTTGCCAGCGGCAGAAAACAGCGCAGGGCAGGGTGGCCAGAAAGCCGCGACGGCGGCGACCATCGCCGTCAATGCCGCCACGGCGCACAACATGCCCGCCGTCGATCCGGAAGTGGAAGCCGACATCCAGCGCGGCTTTATCACCAGCCTGCCGGACGCCGAAACCATCGCTGCCGATGGGCACGTGGTGTACAGCCTCAAGGGTTACGAATTTCTCGACAGCCCGGATGCGCCGGCCACGGTCAACCCGAGCCTTTGGCAGCAGGCCCGCAAAAGCATGGCCAACGGTCTGTTCAAGGTCACCGACGGTTTTTATCAGGTACGCGGCCTCGACCTGACCAACATGACCATCATCGAAGGCAAGACCGGCCTGATCATCATCGACTGCAACCTGGCCACTGAGGTGGCGCACGCTTCCCTTGAGCTGTATTACCAGCATCGGCCGCGCAAACCGGTGGTGGCAGTCATCTACAACCACAGTCATGTCGATCACTTCGCGGGGATTCGCGGCATCGTAGACGAAGAGGATGTGAAGTCGGGCAAGGTGCAGATCATCGCTCCGGCAGGCTTCATGGAAACCTCGGTCGCCGAGAACGTGATGGCAGGCAACGCCATGAGCCGCCGCGCCGAGTACCAGTTCGGCACCACCTTGCCGCGCAGTGCCCAGGGGCAGATCGACCTCGGCGGGGCCAAGGCCTTGTCCAACGGCACGATCACCATGATCCCGCCGACCCTCGAGCTCGATAAGCCGGTGCAGACCATGACCATCGACGGCGTCGAGATCGTCAACATGCTCGCCCCCGGCACCGAAGCGCCGGCCGAATTCATCCACTACTTCCCACAGTTCAAAGTGCTCGATACCGGTGAGCTGGCGCTGCCGACCCAGCATCAGTTGCTGACGCTGCGCGGGGCAACCATCCGTGATGGCCTGGCCTGGTCGAAATACCTCAACGAGGCGCTGCATCAGTTCGCCCCCGGTTCCGACATCCTGGTCGGGCAGCATGGCTGGCCGGTGTTTGGTCATGAGCGGGTGGTCAACTATTTGTCCAAGCAACGGGACATGTACAAGTGGCTGCACGACCAGTCGTTGCGCCTGATCAACAAGGGTTACAAACCGGTCGAGATTGCCGAGTACATGCGCGATCACGTCCCGGCGAGCCTGGCTAGCGAAACCTTCACCCATGGTTTCTACGGCTCGGTGCAGCGCAATTCCAAGGCGGTGTATCAGCAATACATGGGTTGGTATGACGCCAATCCGGCCAATCTGGATGCGTTGTCCGACACGGATTACGGCAAGAAATTCGTCGAGTATGGCGGCGGAGCCGAAGCCGTGCTGGCCCGTGCGCGCAGCGATTTTGCCAACGGTCAATACCGTTGGGTCGCGCAGGCCATGAGCCATTTGACCTACGCCGAACCCAACAATACCGCGGCGCGAGAACTGGCGGCCGATGCCCTTGAGCAATTGGGTTACCAGGCCGAGTCGGCGGTCGAGCGCAACAGTTATCTGGCGGCCGCCATGGAGCACCGCAGCGGCGGCAAGAAACTCGCTTCGCCGCTGCGCACGGCCAGTCCGGACATGCTTCGGGCGCTGACCATCGAGAACATTTTCGATTACCTGGGCGTGCGCCTGAAGGCCCCGGATGTCGAAGGCAAGCACATCGTTCTCAACTGGAATTTCACCGACATCGGCACCTCAGGCAAGCAATACATGCTCAATCTGGAGAACTCGGCGTTGACCTATATCGCTGATTACAACGCCGAGAAGGCCGATGCCACGTTGACCCTGACGCGCGAGACCCTCAACGCCATTCTGGCGGAGAAAATGTCGCCGATCGAAGCAGTGTTCAAAGGTGACCTGAAGATCGATGGCAGCAAACTGGCGGTGTATGACGTGCTCGGTTCGCTGGACAAATTCTCACCGGACTTTGAACTGGTCGGGCCTAACGCGCCGGCACGATAGGAATCGCAATATGCACCCTGTGATGGACGACATTGTTACTCCTCCCAACACTGCGATCGACGGCGTGCGGGCGGTGCTGGCCCGACAACAAGCGGCGTCCCGGATCGAAGGACCTCCTTCGGCCAGGCTGCGGATCGAGCGCATCGACCGGGTCATCAACCTGTTGGTCAATCATCAGCAAAGGCTGTGCGAAGCGCTGGCCGAGGACTTCACCTGGCGCAGCCATGATCAATCGCTGATGGCCGATGTGTTGTTGCCGATCCGTGGCCTCAAATATGCCCGTGACCACGTTCGCCGCTGGATGCGCCCCGAGCGCCGCAAGGCAGAACTGGGCGGCGGCTGGCTGGGCGCGAAGGCTGAGATTCACTATCAGCCATTGGGCACCATCGGCATTATCTCGCCGTGGAATTTCCCGATTGCCATCGCGCTGGGCCCACTCGCCGAAGCACTGGCAGCGGGCAATCGCGCGATCATCCTGTTCTCCGACCAGTCACCGGCCACGGCGAAACTGCTGATCGAACTGCTGGCCGAACAGTTCGATGACAGTGAAGTGGCAGCCTTTATCGGCGGCGCTGAACTGGGCGCGGCGTTCTCCGCCATGCCGCTCGATCATCTGGTGTTTACCGGCAGCCCACGGGTCGGGCGCCTGGTGATGTGCGCGGCGGCACAAAACCTGACGCCGCTGACGCTTGAGCTGGGCGGCAAGTCGCCGACCATCATTGGTCGCGGCGCGGACCTGGAAAACGCCGCCCGGCGCATTTGGGGAGGAAAGGGCGTCAGCAGCGGGCAGGCCTGTATCGCGCCGGACTATGTGTTTGTGCACGAGGACGACTGCGAGCGCCTGTTGAGCTCCATGCAGATCGAACTGCGACGGATGTTCCCGACGCTGCTGGACAATCCTGACTACACGGCGATGGCGACGGCGGGGCAATACCGGCGGATGCAAGCCTGCCTGCAAGACGCCCGGGAGCATTGCGTGCGGGTGATCGAGGTCAACCCGGCCAATGAGGACCTGAGCGGTTCGCGCAAGATTGCACCGACCCTTCTGATTGATCCGCCGGACTCGACACTGGCGATGCAGGAAGAAGTATTCGGGCCGTTGCTGCCGATTCGCAGCTATCGCCACATCAACGAGGTGCTCGACTACATCAACGGGCATCCACGGCCATTGGCGCTGTATTACTTCGGCGATAACCGCGCCGAGGCGCGGCATGTGCTGGAGCGCACCCATTCGGGTGGCGCTTGTATCAATGAAGTGATGCAGCACCTGTTCCAGACTGATCTGCCGTTTGGTGGCTGTGGTCACTCGGGGTTTGGCCGGTATCGCGGCGGGTATGGCTTCAAGGCGTTCAGCCTGGAGCGTGCGGTGTTTACGCCGCCGCGCTGGGATGTGATGGGCGTGTTGCGGCCGCCTTACGGCAAGTTGTTTCGCCGGGTGATCGGCGCGTTGTTGAAACCTTAAAAATCAAAAGATCGCAGCCTTCGGCAGCTCCTGCAGGGGAGCGCATTTCAATGTGTCGAACGCTGCGATCTTTTGATCTTCCCCGTCCAAAGGACCTCGTGAATGATCCCGTTGAAACCTCTTGTTCTGGCGATGGGTTGCCTCGCTTTCGGTACTCACGCTTTCGCCGCACCCAAACGCCCAAACATCGTGGTACTGGTCGCCGACGATTGGGGCTACAGCGATGTCGGCGCCTTCGGCAGCGAAATCGCCACGCCGAACATCGACACCCTGGCCCGTGAAGGCGTGCGCTTTTCCGACTTCCACGTCACGGCCTCCTGCTCGCCGACGCGCTCAATGTTGCTGACCGGTGTCGACAACCACCGCAACGGCGTCGGCAACATGCCGGAAACCATGCCCGACGAACACCTGGGCAAACCCGGCTACAGCGGCGTGCTCAACGACAACGCCATCACCGTCGCCAGCCTGCTCAGGGACAGCGGTTACAACACCTACATCACCGGCAAATGGCACCTGGGCAAGACCCCGGACACCTTGCCGAACAATCGCGGTTTCGAGCGCTCGTTCATCCAGGCTGATAGCGGCTCCGACAACTGGGAAGAGCGGCCCTACGCGCCGCTGTACGACAAGGCGGCCTGGTTTGAAAACGGCCAACCCGCGCACCTGCCGAAGGACTATTACTCCTCGACCTTTATCGTCGACAAGGCCATGGACTACATCGCCGCCGATCGACAGGACGGCAAACCGTTTTTCGCTTATCTGGGCTTCCAGGCCAATCACGTCCCCATCCAGGCACCCAAAGACATCATCGACAAGTACCGTGGCCGTTATGACCAAGGCTGGACCGCCCTGCGCCAGGCCCGGCGTGACCGCGCGGTGGAACTGGGCCTGATCCCGGCCGGTGCCGGCCTGCAAACCATGGCCAGCACCGCCGATTGGAATGCGCTGGACGAGCATGAAAAACGCTACGAAGCGCGGCGCATGGAAGTCTATGCCGGCATGGCGGAAACCATGGACCAGCAGATCGGCCGTTTCATCGCACACCTGAAGGCCACCGGCGAGTACGACAATACGGTGTTTGTGTTCCTCTCCGATAACGGCAGTGAGCCGACCGATCCGTATGCGATTCCGGCCATTCGCCTGTGGCTGGAAATGAACTACACCCGCGAGCTCGATCGCCTGGGCAGCAAGGGGGCTTTCACCAGCATCGGCCCGAGTTGGGCCAGCGCGGCGGCGTCGCCGTTCGGTGGCTACAAGTTTTTTGCCGGCGAGGGCGGCTTGCGCACGCCGTTGATCGTTGCCGGTGTACCTGGCATCCAGAGCAATCACATCGCCAAGACTTTCACCCACGTCACCGACATCGTCCCGACCTTGCTGGAAGTGGCCGGCGTGCCGGCGCATAACGGCGAGTACCAGGGACGGGCGGTTGAACCGTTGATCGGCAGCAGCCTGATGCCGGTGCTGCAAGGCACGGCTGAACGCGTGCATCCGGAGGATCAGGCCATCGGTTATGAACTGTCCGGCAGCGCGGCGCTGTTCAAGGGTGACTACAAACTGGTCAAGAGCCTGAAGCCGGTGGGCAACGAACAATGGCATCTCTACAACATCGTCACCGATCCCGGTGAAACCATCGACTTGCAGGCGCAGATGCCCGAGCGCTTCCAGCGCATGCAGGCCGACTATGCCGAGTACGCCCGCGTCAACGGTGTACTGCCGATGCCGGTCGGCTATGACTACATGCACCAGGGGCAGATGTATGCGCTCAACCATGTGGTGATTCCCAAGCTCAAGGCCGTCGCACCGCCGCTTGTCGCGGTCGTCGTTCTGCTGGTGGGCGTGGTGGTCTGGCGTCGGCGTCGCAAGAAGGGGGCGTGAGTGATGATCGACGACGTTGACGAGTGGGGGCGCCGGTTGATCCACCGGCGCAAAGTCGAGTGTCAGGGCTTTTTGCGGGCCGATGGGTTGTGGGATATCGAAGGCCGGTTGAGCGACAGCAAGACCCATCCCGTGACCCTCGCTGAAGGGCGGACGGTGGCGGCGGGGCAGACCTATCACGGCATGTTGATTCGCCTGACCCTGGACGATGATTTTGTTGTGCGTGAGGTGCATGTGGCGATGCCCGATGTGCCCACCAGTCAATGTCGCGGTGCAATGCCCGGCTATGAAAAACTGCTCGGCGAGCGCATTGGCCCGGGGTTCTCGCGGCGAATCAAGGAGCTATTTGGCGGGATCGGCGGTTGTGTGCACTTGACCGAGTTGCTGCTGCCGATTGCCACGACGGCGTTTCAGACCATTCCGATGGCGCGGGCAATGGTGGCGCCGCGTACGACGGCGGATGCCGAGGCTTATAGCAACGCTACCGGCAGGCTAATCAACACCTGCTACGCCTTGCGCGAGGACAGTCCCGTCGCCGTATTCCTCAAAAAATAAACACGGACCCTGTAGGAGCTGCCGCAGGCTGCGATCTTTTGATTTTGATTTTTAAGATCAAAAGATCGCAGCCTTCGGCAGCTCCTACCGTGTTCGTTGTGTCAGTGGTCTAAAGAAATAACCACGTTCCCCTGTAGGAGCTGCCGCAGGCTGCGATCTTTTGATTTTGATTTTTTAAGATCAAAAGATCGCAGCCTTCGGCAGCTCCTACAGGGGGGGTTCAGGTCGTTATTAGGTGTTCAATCTGGGTGTCGCTGAAGCCGGCTTTTCGCAAGATCAGCGCGGTGTGTTCGCCACGCTTGGGGACCGGGCCGGCCGAAGAGGGCGTCGTCGAGAAGCGTGGAGCGGGGGCAGCCTGCAATACGCCATCCTGACGCGAGTAGACACCGCGCTCGGCCATGTGCGGATGGGTCAGCGCTTCGGCTGGCGTCAACACCGGGGCGAAGCAGGCGTCGCTGCCTTCGAGCAGATCGATCCAGTGCTGGCGCGGCTGGCTGGCAAACACGGCGGCCAGTCGTTTGCGCAAGGCGCCCCACAACCGTGGGTCGTAGGGGTTCTTGAATTCCGCGTCATCGCCCAGGCCAAGCTTGTTGAACAGCAGCGCGTTGAATTGTGGTTCGAGGGCTTGCACGCTGACGAACAGGCCATCGGCGCAGGCATAGGTGCGAGCCCAGTGCGCGCCGTCGAGCAAGCCGCAACCGCGTTCCAGCGGCTGTTGACCGGCGGAGTGTGCCGACAGCAGCAAGTTCATCAGGTTGGCGCTGCCGTCGACAATCGCCGCGTCCACCACCTGACCAATGCCATTGGTGCCGGCATTGATGATCCCGGCGAGGATGCCCATTGCCAGGTACAGCGCGCCACCGCCCAGATCGCCCACCAAGGTAGGAGGGGCCATCGGCGGCTGACCGGCTTCACCGCTGAACCACAACGCGCCGGACAACGCGATGTAATTGAGGTCGTGCCCGGCGGCCTGGGCCAATGGGCCTTGCTGGCCCCAACCCGTCATGCGCCCGTAGACCAGTCGCGGATTGCGCGCCAGGCACGCGTCAGGGCCTAGCCCCAAGCGTTCCATGACGCCTGGGCGCATGCCTTCGATCAAGGCGTCGGCGCCTTCGATCAAGCGCAATACGGCTTCGACGGCTGCCGGGTCTTTCAAGTCCAGGGCAATCGACTGTTTGCCGCGATTGACGATGGCGTGCTTGCCCAGGTCCAGCATGTCAGCGCCTTTGCTGCCGGCGCGCTCCACCAGGATCACTTCGGCGCCCATGTCGGCCAGCAACATGCCACAGAACGGACCCGGGCCAATGCCGGCGATTTCGACGATACGAACGCCGTCCAATACTCCCATGCGAGTACTCCTTTGGATCATCAGAAAATGGGGGGGTAGATCTAAAGATCGCAGCCTTCCGCAGCTCCTGCAGGTGCGATCTTTTGACGTTAACGACGGGCCAACAACGCGGCCATCACGGCGTGAAACACCACGGCGGGCCACAACAACAACCCGCTGCTGACAAACACCCCGACATACGCCAGGTACAACGCAACGGCCCCGTTGTAGAACAGCATCGAGCGCACCGCGGCAATATTTTCCGGCCGAGGCCAACAGGCAATACCGAGCGCGATCAGGGCCACACCGAAGAACCGCGCAAACAGATTGGTTGCCTCGGTGCCGACAATCCCCAACAACAGACTGCTGAGCAGAAGGGGAGTGAGCAGGAATGCCAGGCCGGTGGCGATTTCCACCACGGCGCAAACCGTCAGCAACTTATGCGGGGTGATGACGCGTGCTGGATGCATGATCGTCCTCCAATGACACAGCGGCGCGGGCTGCGCGATCCTCGCGGATGAAGTCGGCGGCTTTTTCGCCGATCATCACGGTGGCAGCTGTGGTGCTACAGCCAATGATAGTCGGCATGATCGAAGCATCGACCACCCGCAGGCCTTGCAGACCGTGGACTTGCAATCGAGCATCCACCACTGCCATCGCATCGCTGCCCATTTTGCAGGTGCCCACCGGGTGATACAGGGTGTCGGAGCGGTCGCGCAGGACTTGTTCGATTTCGGCATCGCTGGTCATCGGCGCGTCAAGCACGTCTTTCGGATCGAACGACTTGAAGGCGTCTGTCGCCATGACTTTTTCAATCACCCGATAGCCCTGGATCAGCGTCTTGATGTCGTCTGGATGGGTCAGGAAGGCCGGGTCGATCAGCGGTGGTGCCAGCGGATCGGCGCTCGCCAGTTTCAGTTGGCCGATGCTTTTCGGGTGCAGCAGACAGGCATGCACACTCAGGCCATGACCGCGATACAGCGTGCGGCCGTGGTCGGCGAACATGGCGACGGTCAGGGCCAGTTCGATATCGGCCTGACGCAACGCCGCAGAGGTTTTGACGAACGCGCAGGCCTCTGCAAAATTGGTGGTCAGCGGGCCCGTACGCTTGCGCCAGTAACTGAATACGGCTTTGGTCACGTCCCAGATGCCCGCCAGCGAAAGGCCGATCAAGTGGCGAGATTTGACGCGGTAGGAGTGCACGTAGTCGATGTGATCCACCAGGTTCTGGCCCACGCCCGGCAGTTCGTGAACCACCGGGATGTCGAGTTTCAGCAAGTCGTCGGTCGGGCCAACCCCGGACAACAGCAACAGCTGCGGGGAATTGAATGCGCCGGAACTGAGGATCAGCTCATGGCGTGCACGCAAGGATCGCTTAATGCCGTTTTGCACGAACTCAATGCCGACGGCACGTTTGCCGTCGAAAACAATTCGCGTGGCGTGGGCGTGGGTTTCGATGCGCAGGTTGGGCCGGTGACGGTTAGGCGTCAGATAGGCCTTGGCCGCGCTGCAACGCTGCCCGTCCTTCTGCATCACTTGCACGCGGCCGAAACCTTCCATGCTCGCGCCGTTCTGATCCGGGCATGCCGGATAACCAGCCTGCACGCCGGCCTCGACGAAGGTTTCACCGAACGGGTTGGGCGAGGCTTGGAAGCGCACATTGAGCGGGCCGTTCTGCCCGTGCAGCGCATCCTTGAAGTGTTCGTTGTGTTCGGCGCGCTTGAAGAACGGCAGCACCTCCTGATAGCTCCAGCCGGGGTTGCCCAACGCTGCCCAGCGGTCGAAATCTTCAGGATGACCCCGGTGATACGCCATGGCGTTGATCGAAGAACTGCCGCCCAGGGTCTTGCCCCGTGGCTGATAGCCGATACGGCCGTTCAAACCCGGTTGCGGCACGGTCTGGTACTGCCAGTTGTTGATCGAGGTGGGCACCATGGCAGCAACGCCTGCAGGCATGTGCACCAGCGGGTTGGTATCAGGGCCGCCGGCCTCGAGCAAACACACCGAAAGGGTCGGGTCTTCCGACAAACGACTGGCCACGACACAACCGGCAGCGCCCGCGCCAACTACGATGTAATCGAATTCTGCGTTCAGGTTCATGCTTTTTCTTCTCTTTATTCGCGGCATCACTTGAGCGCATTGTGAGCACCTGGGCGGTTCGTCACTGGTCAATTGAATCAATTCGCAGGTCAGCGGGGCAGGTGACTATCGCGCCAAGCATCGGAACATCGAGGCCATGTCCCTGATGGATCATTGACCGATGCAGAATCGGGAGCGAGTATCGGCGTTCGTATACCCATAAGGCAGGCACATGTCAGGTTCGAAAACGGAGACGCCGGGCGACGAAATCTCGTTGTTCGAAGAGGCGTTACAGCCCACCACCATCAGCAGTTACACCGTCGCTATCGCGGGGGCGCTGGACGCCAGTGGCGTGGACAGCAAACGGATTTTTGCCGCCATGGGCATTCCAATGGGTGTCGCTACCGACCCGATGACCCGTTTGCCTGCGGCGACGATGACGCGTCTGTATCAAACCTGCGTGGATGTGACCAACAACCCGTATTTCGGGCTGACCGTGGCCAAGCATATTCATCTGACGCACCTGCATGCGTTGGGTTACTCGCTGGCGGCCAGCGGTTCGCTGATGGATTTCTGCCGACGGCTGGAGCGCTACTTCCGTTTGGTCTCCCAGGTGGCGAAGGCCAGCCTCAGTCAGACCGACTCGCAGGTTCTGATGCGCTTCGATCACCTGGTCGAACTTTGCGGCGAAACAGAAGATGCGTTTTTCGGCTTTCTGATTCGAACCATGCGCCTGCTCTACAAACAGGAGTTCAAACCGGCTCGCGTGGAATTGTGCCGGCCGATGCCTCACGAAGGTGGCGCGCCGTATGAAGCGTTGTTCAGGTCGCCGGTGTTGTTCGGCCAGGCCTCCAGCCTGCTGGTGATCGACAAGGCTGACGTGATGCAGGCGCTCAGCGGTTCTTGCCCGGAGCTGGCGCAGGTCAATGACAACATCATCATCAGTTATCTGGCGCGTCTGGATAAAAGTGATGTGATCACCGGCGTGACCCAGAAGATCATCGAGTTTCTCCCGGACGGCGACTGCACCCGCGACAAAGTCGCCAGCGCGTTGTGCATGAGCCCGACCAAGCTGCAACTGAAACTGTCCCAGCGTGGCACCAACTTCCAGCAATTGCTCGATGACACCCGCAAGGAGCTGGCTTGCAGCTACCTGAGCCAGGCTTCGCGCCCAGTCACGGAAATTACCTTTTTGTTGGGGTTCAGCGACACCAGCAATTTTACCCGCGCATTCAAGCGCTGGACCGGGTTATCGCCGACGGATTTTCGGCAGCAGGGGTGAAGGGCAAGATCAAGATCAAAAGATCGCAGCCTTCGGCAGCTCCTACAGGGTCTTCTAAACCCAAATGGCGTCCCACAACGGGTAATCGCCTGCGCGTGTGACCAACCCCGCACGTATGGGATTCATGACGATATAGCGCGCGGCACCTTTCAAATCTTCATTCCGCCGCAACGCCCGATCGTAATAACCCCGCTGCCATAACCGGCCTTGTTCAATCGAACGACTACTGCGGGATTTGATGCGGCACATCAGTGCCGCCAACGTACCTCGCCACAGCTCGACCAGCCAATGCAGGTGATCGGGCATCACAACCCAGGCCAACGAATTAACTAAAGCCACATCGTCCGCACTCCGAAGCTGCTCGACCACCCGCCGCCCCACCCGCCAATCCGCAAACACCGGCTTGCGCTGACAAGTAACCACCGTCAGCACATAAATCCGCCCCAATTCAGAAACCCGACCCTTGCGCAGATGACATCCGTTTGCAGCGACAGGCATTCCGTTGCCCTCCATAAAGGTGTTGTCCCGTAAACGTTAGCTTCTGTTTTACCGACCGGAACGACCAACCC